>DFWY01000047.1 GCA_002381615.1 Polaromonas sp. UBA4122
GAGATGATATTTTCGGTGTTCGCAATCTTTTTTACCACGATCGCGGGGGCATCGAGTTCATTGCTGGGTCTGATCGAAGGGCTCGCCGACTTCTCGGCGTCCTCTCTGAATTACCTCACCGGCTGGCTGTCTGACCGAAGTGGCAAGCGCAAGGCCTTTGCACTCGCGGGATACGGCTTTTCGACGCTCGCCAAGACAATTCTGCTGGTGACGAACTCGATCACCGGCTTGGGATTGTTCCGCGTCATCGAGCGGCTCGGCAAGGGTTTTCGCGGGCCACCGCGCGACGCCTGGCTGTCGTCTGTTTCTGTGCAGGCGACGCGCGGCTACTCGTTCGGCGTTCACAAGGCGCTCGATAAATCCGGGGCGGTGCTGGGTCCGCTGGCCGCCTATGCATTGCTGTCGTGGCTCGGCGAGTCGGCCGGCACCTACCGGACCCTCTTTTGGGTGGCCTTCATCCCGGCGGCACTCGGTGTTGCCGTGTTGGCGCTCATCAAGGACCAGCCCGGCGTTCCCCATGAGCGCGAGAGCATCGGCCAGAACTGGCGGTTGCTCAGCCCCGCGTTCAAGCGGTTCCTGATCCCGGCAGGCATCTTCTCCCTGGCGTACTTCAGCCTGGGTTTCCTGCTGCTGAAGGCGCACGACGCCGGTTTCAGCGTGACGAACATCGTGCTGCTCTACGCCTTGTTCAACACCACCTGCGTGATTGCCGCGCCGCTCGTTGGCAAACTCGGCGACCGGGTCGGCCGCAGCCGCATCGTCGTGCTGGGCTACGCCCTTTACGGCTTCATCAACCTCTGGCTTGTGTTTGCCAGCAGCCGATGGGAGATCATCGCGCTGTTCGGGATCTATGGGTTCTTTTATGCCATCGACGAATCACAGAGCAAGGCCTTCATCGCAGACATCGAGCCGGAGCGCCGTGCCACAGCCATCGGCGTCTACAACTTTGTGACCGGGGCGCTCTACCTTCCGGCCTCGCTCGTCGCCGGTGCGTTGTGGGCAATAGCGCCCCGCTTCGCGTTTGCGCTGGCGGCGCTGTTGTCGCTGGCGGCCATAGTAATGTTCAGTGTGCTTCGGCCCGCTGCGCAGAACGCAACGCCCGCCGCCGCGCCGCCTGCTGACGACTAGTCCGTGCAGTGCTGGCGCTTCTTGTGCCCAGGAATGTGCGAGCGCAGATGCTGAACGCAACGGCGCGTCACGTTGACAGCTCGGTTGGTTTTGGTCGAACCGGCGCTTGAAGGTCTGCTTGTCGACGCGAAGTTGTAGCCCCGTCGATGGCCGCCGTACCGCTACAACCGCAACGCCTGCGCATACCCCGTCATCTCCAGATAACCGCTGCCCACGCGCTTGCCGTTGCTGTCGATCAGCTCGCTCAGGCCTTCCCAGTAAATCGCGCCGGTGGAGGCGCGGCTGTCGAGCTCCTGGTTGTCGATCACGGCTCTGACGGTATAAAAATCAGCGGGGGTGCGAACCAGCCATTCCACCGGGTAGGTGGTTTGGCTGAGCGGGCTTTTCCAGCGGCGCACGGGTTTGAAAATCACTTCGCCGCGGCTGAAAGTGTAAAGCTCGCCTTTAGCGGACCTGAAAGAGCCGCCGTCCCAGACGGCGTTGCCGTCTTTATCGCGCAGCCTGAACGCGGTCAGGGCACTGCCATCGTCCAGGTTCATGCCGATCCAGTCCCAGCCTATGGAGCCGGGGTGCAGCAGCTCCTGGCTCCACTCATGGTCCAGCCAGGCTTTGCCGGTGACTTCAAAGGTTTGCCCCTGGACTTGCAGCCTACCGCGCGTGGCCAGCTGCGGCTGGCTATAGTAATAGCTCGCTTGGGCTTCCTCCGGGCCTTTGCGTGACAAGCCTTTGTTGCCCTGAAGCAGTACCGTTTGAGTTTCCTCAAACTGCAGCTTCAGCGCAAAGTCTGATGCGGGCAGCTCGGCGGTGTAGCGACCGCCCTGGCCCTGCAATGACCAGTCGCGCAGCTTGATATGCATGTCTTGCTCGCTGGCAGAAGCCACGCCAAAGCCGCCCCTTGCAATGCGCTGGTCATGCCAGAGTTTTTTGCCCTGCACATCGGTGATAGCAGCATGCGCAAAGAGTAATTGTTTGGCTGCAAATTTCGATGTCATGCCCTGGGTGCCATCGACCCGTGAGCGGAAAAACGTGAGCTGAAAACCAAACCTGCGGTCGCCTGATGCGGCCTGCCCCGTGATGTACCACCACTCGGTGCGAAAGTCCGGATGCGAGCCTCTGTCACGCGGGAAAACCAGCGCCTTGGCGGGCAGAGCATGGGCGGGGTCTGTCCACGTTGCAGCGCCTATGAGTCCGGCCAGGCCGCCCAGCACCAGCTGGCGCCGCAGAATGCTGGCCGACAATAGGTGCATGTCAGTCTGCCTGAATGAGGTGCATCAACAAAATCTGGCAGCTGGTCATGGCCCCGATTCTCGCAGCAAGGCCGCCTCATGGAAAAGTACGCCATGGCTCACCGGATGGAAGGGTACCGCCTGAAGTGCCCGGCTTTACAAAGCTTGGCCCGTAACGGCGGTGCGGAAAATAATCTCACCGCTGGGTATATGCACGACCCGGACTTCCTGACGTGTCGGATCAGCCACGCTTTTCACCGCCACGGCGACGGCCAGCGAGGGGTCTGCGTAGAACTGCTTGAAGGTGGTGGGCGGCAACAGGCTGCCCACCAGCGGATCTCTGCTTTCAATGCGGTATTGAGCGGATGCCATGATGAAGACCTCGTTGAAGTAAGGCCTCATGGTAGGCCCCCGATGTGGCGCTGTGATGACAATTGCGCGTCAAAAACGTGAGCAACGTAAGCAAAAGCAAACGGGCTGTCGATGTGCGCCAAAAATTCTTGCCTGCTTTACAAGCTTGTTTCGCAAGCCTTATTTCACAGTTCCAGCCCGGCCTTCGAGCCGCCGCTTTATGTGGATTTACCCGGATTTACCAGTCTTCCTTGACGGCCAGCACGGCATCCTTGCCCGCCGCTGCGCGTCCGGCCAGCCAGGCAGTCAGGGTACCGGCCAGCATCACGGCCGCGCATAAAACCACGAGGCGCAGCCAGGGCACCATCAGGTCCATGGTCCAGTGAAAGCTTTGCGGATTCACCACGTACACCAGCACTGTGGACACGGCCAGGCCCAGCGCCAAGCCTGCCAAAGCGCCTATCGCCGTCCAGGCTGCCCCCTCGCCCGCCACCACCATGAGGATTTGCCGGCGCGTGAGGCCCAGGTGCGCCAGCAGTCCAAACTCCTTGCGGCGCGCCAGCACCTGCGCGCTGAAACTCGCGGCCACGCCAAACAGGCCAATTGCAATGGCCACGCCCTGCAGCCAGTAGGTCACGGCAAAGCTGCGATCAAAAATCTTCAGTGACGTGGCGCGAATCTGGCTGACCGAGGCCATTTCAAGCAGCGCGCCTGCACCGGACTGCTGCTCTGCCAGGCCGCGTATCGCCTGCTGCACCTCGGCATCGCTGGCATCGCCGTTCAGCCACAGCGCCAGGTCGTTGACGCGATGGTCGCCGGTCAGGCGCTCAAAGTCGCGCTGCGCCATCGCAATGGCACCGAACTGGCGGGCGTAGTCACGCCATACGCCGGCCACGTAGAACCGGGCGCTGGCGGAGCTTGCTATTAAATCAGGAGCTTCTACCGCTTTTCCTGATTGGGCTAGAGCACTAAAAGACTGTGAAAGCGGGTTAAAAATGCTGCCCGGCCGGGCACCGTACAGGTCCACCATCGCTTCACTCACATAAATGCCAATATGCCCCGGCGGCACGGGCAGCGCGGGGCCCACCAGCGGCAGGGTGGTAGCCGGGTCATCGATGGGGCGCGCAATCAGCGTGACAGCGGGCTGGCTCGGATCCAGCAACAGCGGCGTGGTGTGCAAGGTGCTCACGCGCCCGACTCCTGGCAACCGGGTTAACGCCTGCACAAACTCAAGGGGAAAATAAGCCGTGTCAGACGCCGAGGTGCCCAGGGTGGTGCGCACATACAGGTCCGCAGGCAGCACCACGTCCAGCCAGCGCGTGACCGAATCGCGAAAACTCGCCACCATCACCGTCAGCGCCACGGCCAGGCTGAGCGATGCCACTACACCGCTGACGGCCACGGCAGCGCTTTCGCGTACCCGGCGCGCGCGTTCCACGGCCAGTAGCGGCAGCAGGCGGTGGGCGACCCAGGGGCTGAGTCGGTCATACAGCAGAGCAATCAGCCAGGGCAACGCCGTGATGCCGCCGACCAGCAGCAGCGCCACCGACACATACGCCGCCAGCGGAATTCCGAATATGGGTGGGACCAGCGCCAGCAGGGCAACAGAAGCTATCAAAATGATACTGAGCCAGTGGGCGGACCCGGCTCCTGTCGCCAAGCCCAGCCCTTTGAGGGTTTGCGCAGGCGGCAGCTTTTGCGCCTCCCGCGCCGGCCACCAGCCGCCCACCAGCGCCGCGGCGACACCGAGCAAGCCGTAAATCAGGGCGGCGCCGGTATCCCATTGCAAGGCTGGCGCGACCCCGGAAAAATAGCTGTCTCTTATACANNCGCCCAGGTCGCCGCCGAGCAGCCGCAGCGCCAGCGCGGCCAGCCCCGTACCCAGCGCGATGCCGGCAGCGCTGCCGACCCCGCCCAGCAGCGCGGACTCCCACAGCACCAGACGCAGGCGCTCGCGGCCGGTCAGCCCCAGCACGGCCAGCAAGGCAAACTGCTGCGCCCGCTTGGCCACGCTGAGCGAGAGCACCGAGAAAACCAGGAAGGCGCCGGTGAACAGCGCCACCAGCGCCAGCACGGTGAGGTTGACCCGGTAGGCGCGCGACAGGTTGCCGATGCGCTGGGCGGCATCGGCCGGCTCAGTGGCGCTGATGTCCGGCGGCAGGTGCAGCGAGGCGATGAAGGCGGCGCGGTCGGTGCCGGCCTGCAGCCGCACGTCAATGCGCGAGAGCTGGCCGGCCCGGCCAAACAACTCTTGCGCGGCGCCAATGTCCATCACGGCCAGCGCCGAGCCGCCGGCGCTGACGTTGCCGCTCACCTGCACGTCCAGCAGATGCAGGCCGCTTTGCAGCCGCAGCCGCTGGCCCGGCAGGCTTTGGCGCGCGGCCGGGTTCAAAAAGACCGCGCCGGGCGCGAGCAGCGACAAGCGGTCGGCGCCGGTGGAGGGCGCCGGCATCAGGGCCGGCGCCAGCGCGGCTACCACCAGTGCATCGACCCCCATCACACGCAGCGATACACGCCGGCCAGCGTCGGTGACGGCATAGGTAGCCAGCTCCAGCACCGGGCTGGCAACAAGCACCTGCGGGTGATTGGCAATACGCGGGTACAGCGCTTCGTCAAAGCTGCCGCGCACCGCGCGCAACTCCAGATCGGGCTGGCCGCCCGCCGAACGTACCGCCTGCGAAAATTCACTCAGCGCCGATGCATTGATCAGCTGCACCGAAAACGCCAGCGCCACGCCCAGCATCACCGCTACGATGGCGGCCGCGTTGCGCCAGCGGTGGTGCAGCAGCTCCTGCCAGGAGAAGGTTTTCAGCAGACGGATCATGAGTTGGACGTGAAGGACGCTTCTATGGTTCCTGTATAAAACGGGCTGGGTTGCTTGCAACATGCCTTGACTTTGACCCGGACCTTGAACAGGTTGACTTTGCCCACCTTTGATGATGTGATTGCAGCCGGCCAGCGGCTCGAGGGCCATGCCCATCGCATGCCCATACTGCGTTCGGCCACTGCGGACGCCAGGCTCGGGGCCAGTGTATTCTTTAAGTGCGAGAACTTTCAGCGCATGGGGGCATTCAAGTTTCGCGGCGCCTTCAATGCGCTTCCCCGGATCAGCGCCGGGCAGCGCCAGGCCGGAGTCGTCACCTTCTCATCAGGCAACCATGCATAGGCCATGTGGCCCTGTCAGCCCGCATGCTGGGCATCCCTGCGGTGATCCTGATGTCGCTGGATGCGCCATCAGCACGCTGGGATGCAAGGCGGCCACGGCCGCATGCAGATCATTGAGTGGCGGATGGTCATGGGCGAAGGCGCGCCACCTGCTGCGTGAGTGTTTCGATGAGCGGGGGCAGCAGGCCTTGCAGGCCGGGTGTGTCGCGCGCCTGAGCGCTGGATGTCGTGCCACGATTGGCGGCGGCATCGCGCAGGATGGCGGCGCAGGGGGCTTCTGCTGCGCAGCGGAGCATTTATCAGGCAATGTCAGTCTCCTCAATTTTGCGGTCACTTCTTCGCCACGGAAGACCTTACCGGTTTTGCCTTGTAGCTGGTCTGATTCGTTGGGTCGGTGTTGACAAATCTCAAGTGGCTTGCCGTGGTACTCCCCACAATGAAGTCATATGTCGTCAAAGGGGTAAAGATGAAACTTCCGGTTCATATTCAATTTCGCGGTATGGAGCCTTCGGATGCGCTTGAGATCAGCGCGCGTGAGCACGCGCACCGGCTTGAATCGTTTGCCCCCAACATCATGGCTTGCCGTGTCTGCATCGACCTGGAGCAAAAGCACAAGCATCAGGGGCGCCCCTACGGCGTGCGCATCGACCTCACGCTGCCGGGCCAGGAACTGGTGGTGAACCGGGTCCAGCACGAAGATGTGTATGTCGCCTTGCGCGATGCTTTCGACAACATGAAGCGCCAGCTTGAGGACGTCGTGCGCAAGAGCAGGGGGCAGGAAAAACAGCACACTGTGCCGCTGCATGGCGAGGTTGTGCGCCTGGACGACGCCGGGGGCTTTGGTTTCATCCGCACGCCTGATGGCGACGAGTACTACTTCAGCCGCGACAATCTGGCCGGTACGCCGTTTGAGCATGTGCAGACCGGCAGCGCCGTGCAGTTTATCCCCGAGGTCGCTGGCGAAGGCTTGCAAGCCAAGCGCGTGAGCTTGGGCAAGCACGGGATGGGTTGAACGGCGGCCGGATGCCGCCAGCAGGAAAGTAAACCAGGAGAACACTTTGGGTGAACGTTTGACCACAGGCGAAATTTGCACACGCAACGTGACAATCGCCTTCAGGGCGACGACCCTGAACGGGGCGGCGCGACTGATGCGGGAGAACCATGTCGGCTCCCTCGTCGTCGTCGAAGAAACGGGTGGCATGCGAATCGTGGTGGGTGTGCTTACCGACCGCGATATCGTGACCGCCGTTGTCGCCTCTGACCTCGTCCCCAGCACCTTGCGCGTGGGGGACGTGATGACCACCGACCTGGTCACCGCGCGCGAGGACGATTCGCTGATTGACCTGATGGGCACCATGCGCCGCAAGGGGGTACGGCGCATCCCGGTCGTCGGCGCGCAGGGCGAACTGGTTGGTGTGGTGGCGCTCGACGATGTGCTCGACATCCTGGCGCAGGAACTGGGTTTACTGGTGGCCGCCATCGACAGCGAGGGCAAACGCGAACGCCAGATGCGAAAGTAAGCCCGCCGCAACAGGTCCCGGCATCACCAACGCAACAGCCAACTGCCATCCGCTTGCGCTTGCACGCCTGTGTTGAAGTGCCGGCCTTCGGTTTCGAACAGCGACTGCAGGCTGCGTCGCGCGGCGGGGTCGGCGTGCACCAGCCGCAGGCGGCGCAATTGCATGGGCACGATCTCAAGCTGGTGCAGCGCGCCGGTTTCACGCGAGAGTTGCGCGAAGTACAGGCACACGGCACTGGGGTCAAAGTTCTCCTGGGACGCAATGCCTTCATAGTCATTGATGAGATCGCCGCAGCCATAGAGAATGAGCCGTCCGCGGTAGACCTCAACCGGCCGCGGATGGTGTGACGAATGGCCATGCACCAGATCGGCTGCACCCAGCTCAATCAGGCGTTGCGCAAAGCGGCGATGCACTTGCGGCACTTCGACCCCCCAGTTGCCGCCCCAGTGAAGCGAGACCATGACCAGATCGCCGGGCTGGCGCTGCCGGGCGACGAGCGCGGCTACTTGCTGCGCGCTGGCCTCTTTTAAATCGGGCAGCAGTGCGATGCCGGCGCGCTCCGCGGTGGCGCCCCAAGCCGGTGGCACGCCGCTGTCCGGGCTGGCCCAGGAAAACACCAGCAGGCGCACGCCACCGGCGAGTGGCCAGGTCGCGGGTGCGCAGGCGGCTTCAAGATTGCTTCCTGCACCGGCACTGTGGATACCGGCCTGCTGCAACGTGAGCAGGGTCTGGACCAGTCCCGGGCGTCCCCAGTCCAGCACATGGTTGTTGGCCAGCGCGCAGCCGTCGATGCGCGCGGCGGTCAGGCAATCAATGTTGGCGGGATGCATGCGGTAGTGAATGCCCTTGTTGGGCCAAGCCTCATCCGAGGTCGTGATCGCCGTTTCCAGATTGACCAGGCGCAGCTCGGGCTGGTGCCTCTCAATCTCGGCCAGCGCATCACCCCAGATATAGTCCGGCGCCACCGGGGCCGGAACAGCGCCGTTCACACGCTCGGCCAGCCGCACATAGTCGCGCGCATCGCGCACCCAGCTCTCATACAGCACCGGCGCAACGGGGTGCGCCAGAATCTGGTCGATGCCACGCCCGGTCATCACGTCGCCGGCGAGCCAGAGTGTGAGTGTGTCCATAGTTTGCTGGCTGACGTCTAACCCTTGATGCACACCAGCGGCTCCAGCCGCGCCACCTTGCGCGCCAGGCCTGCCGCGTCGGCGGCATCGACGACCGCGTTCACGTCCTTGTAGGCATCGGGTGCTTCTTCGGCCACGCCACGCATGGAGGGGCTGCGCACCAGGATGCCGCGCTGTGCCAGCTCGTCGACCACCGTGCGCCCGTTCCATGTCTTGAGAGCCTGATGGCGGCTCATGGCGCGTCCGGCGCCGTGGCAAGCCGACGAAAAAGCCAGTGACTCCGACGCCTGCGTGCCCGCCAGCACATACGAGCCGGTGCCCATCGAGCCGCCAATCAACACCGGCTGACCGGCGGCACGCAAAGCCTGTGGCAGCTCGGGGTGGCCGGGGCCCCAGGCCCGTGTGGCGCCTTTGCGATGCACATAGAGCTCGCGCAGCTGACCATCGATTTTGTGCGTCTCAAGTTTGCAGGTGTTGTGTGACACGTCATACAGCACCGGCAGTTGGGCCGAGGGCAGCAGTTTGGCAAACACGTCGCGTACCAGCTGGGTCAGGATCTGGCGGTTGGCCAGCGCGCAGTTGATGGCCGCACGCATCGCGCCGAGGTATTCCTGGCCCAGGTCGGAGCGTATCGGCGCGCAGGCCAGTTCGCGGTCGGGCAGGATGAGGCCGTAGCCCGGTGCGGCCTCAACCATTTTGCGCAGGAATTCGGTGCCGATCTGGTGCCCCAGCCCGCGCGAGCCGCAGTGGATCATCAGCACCACATCGCCCTGGTGCAGGCCGTAGACGGTGGCGATGGTATCGTCATACACCGCGGTGACCTCCTGCACCTCCAGGTAGTGGTTGCCACTGCCCAGCGTGCCCATCTCTTCGCGCTGGCGCTTCTTGGCCTGCTCCGAGACGTATTTGGGTTTGGCGTGCAGCATCTGGCCATGCTCTTCGACGCGTTCCAGGTCGGCGCTCGTGCCCCAGCCACGCCCGACCGCCCACTTCGCGCCACCGCTGAGCATGGCGTCCATCTGCGCGCTGTTGAGCCGGATCGCCCCGGTGCTGCCGAGTCCGGCCGGAATGCGCTCGAACAGCGTTTCGGCCAGCGCTCGCTGCACGGTCATGATGTGTTCGCGGCGCAGCCCGGTGTGCAGGCAGCGCACACCACACGAGACATCAAAGCCCACGCCTCCGGCCGAGACCACGCCACCGGCATCGGCGTCGAAGGCGGCGACGCCGCCGATCGGGAAGCCGTAGCCCCAGTGGGCGTCGGGCATCACGTACGAGGCGTCCACGATGCCCGGCAGCATGGCCACGTTGACCGCCTGTTCGTAGACCTTGTGGTCCATGGCGAGCACCAGCTCTTTGCTGGCATAGATCATGCCCGGCACACGCATCTTGCCCTGTGCCGGGATTTCCCAGGCACAGGGGCTGTGTTGTTTCAGGAGATTCAGATCCATGGCTCAAACATCCACCACAGTTTGCGCCAGCCAGCCACCATCGATTGGTGCCACGCGCAAGGCGGTGTAGGTGGCGCCCTTGACCTCTACCGCCGGCTGGTGGCGCTGCACCGAGGTTGGCTCGCCCATAGCCTGCGCGTGCAGGTGCGTGCCAGTTAGTTCGACATGGAAGCGGCCAAACAGCATGCGTCGCACCGCCATCTCGTAAATGAGCGCATTGAGCCAGTCGGCGAGCAGCAACTCGTCGTCCGGCGCCTCGCAGCGGATGTGCACGGTATCAACTGCGGCCACGCACTGAGGGTCGGTGATCACGGCCGTCAGCGCGAGGGCCGCCTGCTCAAAGGCATCGGCCTTGGTCGCGCCGACGCCGCGCACGCCAATGTCGGCGCCATGCTCGAAGTGTTCCCAGTGCTTGTGCATTGCGGTTGTGTCCGGGGCATGCGGTGCACGCCTCATAGTTTCATTTATGCGCTGCCGTGTCGCTTCAGCATTTGACAATCCGCAAACGCGGTGTCATCTCGATGCTATTTGTTCGCGTATTGTTTGCAGCGGGAAGCCTGCATCGCTTAAAAAGCCGCCGGTTTGATCTTCGTCAAACCAGGTTTTTCCGCCTCTTCAACAATGTTTTTAGGACGCCTATGGCAGTGGCGTCTGTGGTCACTTGTGTTGCGCCGCTAGCGCGGCCGACTGGGCGGTGCGTGTGCGTGCACTGCTTTGTGCCCGGGCGGAGCGGCAGCGTTCCGGTTCTTTTTTGTGAGACGGGAGGGCTGACGTAGCGGCCCTGGGCCTGCCAGCTATCCATGATGGAGTTGAATGATGTTGCTTTATTCCCTTGATCCTGATGCCACGTTTGCGCAGGCACTGGCTGCCAGTCTGGGTGAGCCGCTGGCGGCCCATGAGGACAGGAGCTTCGAGGACGGCGAGCACAAGCTCAGGCCACTGCTTGACCCGCGTGGCAGTGATGCATACGTGATTTACAGCCTGCATGGGGGCCCCAATGACAGCCCGCATGACAAGCTGTGCCACCTGTTGATGTTCATCGCCACCTTGCGCGAGCATGGCGCGGCGCGCGTGACAGCGGTGGTGCCGTATCTTGCCTATGCCCGCAAGGACCGGCAGACCAAGCCATTCGATCCGGTCACCCTGCGTTATGTCGCGCAGCTGTTCGAAGCTGTTGGCACGTCGCAGCTGATCGTGCTGGAGGCCCACAACGTGGCGGCGTTCCAGAACGCATTTCGCTGCCCGACCATGCATCTTGAAGCGCACCGCGCCTTCGACGGCATGGTGTCCGAACTTGCCGGTGAGGGGCCGCTGGCGGTGGCGTCGCCCGATCCGGGTGGTGTCAAGCGGGCGCAGCTGTGGCGCGAGTCGCTGGAGAAAACTCTGATGCGACCCGTCGGATTTGCGATGATTGACAAACGCCGCAGTGCAGGCGTTGTCAGCAGCGAAAACCTGGTGGCAGGTGAGGTGGACGGCATGACGGTGCTGCTGCTAGATGACCTGATCGCCAGTGGTGAAACCATGAAGCGCGCGGCCGTGGCGCTGCGTCAGGCCGGTGCGCGGGAGGTGGTTGCATTCGCTGCACACGGCCTCTTCATCGGTCCGGCAGCCGATGCGCTGGGAGATGACAGCATTGCGAAAATCATCGTGACGGACAGCGTGCCGCCATTTCGTCTGCCCCTAACTGGACCAGTGCGCCGCAAGCTGCGCGTTGTGTCCGCTGCGCCGCTGTTTGCACAGGCCATCAGGGCGAGTCATGAGGCGTGGACGCGATGAAGGTATCAGTATTTGCCGGATGAGCGAGGATGTCCAGCGCCGCCAGGGCGCAGGCGACATAGCGACCGGCCAGCTGCGGCCACTTTTCAGGCGTGCGTGGATTCGGGTCGAGCAGATGGGCCATGGCAAGGCGGGCGCGCACAATAGCGCGATAAGCGGTGTACAGATGCATCAGGGCCGGGCGGGGGTAGTCACCCAGAACGGCAGCACAGCCTGACGTGAGGCGCTGGCCAATCCACGGCGCACCCGCTATGTCGCATTCCAGGCTGAGGTAGGCAATTTCATCAAAGGGATCGACCTGGCGCAGTTGCGGGTTGAACTCCAGGCAGTCAATCACCACCGGGGGCTGGAGCAGGCAGACGTGTTCGGGGCGCAGGTCACCGTGCCCGTCGAGCACGCGCTTGCGGGACGCACGATCGCGCAACAGATCGGCGCCCTGCGACAGCGCTACGTCAAGCCGGTCAATGGCCAGCGCAGCATCACGCAGCTGGAACTGCGGTCGCAGCAGCACCTCACGGTTCGATGCCTGCTCATACTGAAAGCGGGCCAGATAGTCGTTCGGACTCAGGGCGACCGCAAGTGCTGTGCGGTAAAACGCGCCCAGCACCTCAACCAGCGCGTCAATATCCCCTTGCACGACACGCCCTTGCGCGATAAGTTGGTGCAGCATTCGATGTGACGGCAGTCGCCGCATCAATACCAGCCAGTCGACGGTCTCGCCGGGGGCGGTGGCAGGCAGGTGCAGGTGCGCTTCAGGTACCAGCGCGAAGACGCCATCACACCACTGCAGTGCCATCAAGCCAAGATAGACGCCAGGGGCCAGGCGCGTATTCAGCCTTACTTCCTCCCTGCAGTAGAACTCTCGCGCCTTCAGGGTTGTGAAATCGAGAAATGGAAAGCGCACTGGTTTTTTGAGCTTGAAGACCTCGTTGCCCACCAGAAACACCCAGGACATATGGGTTTCGATGCACTCCGGGTGCTGTCCGGATTCGCCATAGGCCTCGGGCATTTGCAGGAACTTCAACTTGACTTCAATGTCCAGCATGTGCAAGGGACCCTTAAAACTGACCCGCCAGCCTTTTCAGGGGGATGACGGTTGTGGTGAGGACCCCGGGTCAGTTTGTCAGGCTGACACGTCTGGGGACCTCCTCATCCGTCTTGATGTGCAATACACCAAGACTTGACTCAATTGCTCGAACCCCCCAACTCCGTACCCCGCAGGTCTCGCTTGAACGAAGCCCGCGACGTACGCCTTCAATATAGTTTCTGACGCGCTGATTTCATTGCGAATTCTCAATTGAAATAGGAAAAAAGGGGATTTCTCTGGCCGCCAGCCAGAAGCGCAACGGCACACAGGTCAGCAAGCGATGGACGCCCAGCGCCATTAACTGCGCAGACGCCTGCGTCGCCAGCCGGTCTGGAACCACGGTGTCGTGCTGGTCACTGAGCGCCATCGTTGCACCCTAGCAAAACCAGGCCAGCGTGGTGTCGGACTGCAGGATGCCGAAGCACTGTTGCTGCTGCCGGATGAAATCTGCCAGCGCGGCCCGTCTGCTTGAGCTTATCAGTCGCGCTGCCGCTTCAGCCGGTGATCCCTTCGCTGCCCAGATGTAACACCCGGTCAGCCCGCGCTGCGGCGGCTTGCGAATGGGTGACCAGCACCAGCGATGCGCCGTGTTCGCGAGTTTGTGCAATCAGCGCGTCCATCACCTTGGCTGCCGTGCCGGGGTCCAGGTTGCCGGTGGGCTCGTCGGCCAGCAGCAAAGAGGGCCGATGCACCAGGGCTCTGGCAATCGCCACCCGCTGCAGTTGTCCGCCACTCAATTGCTGCGGCAGGCGCTTGCCCAGCCCGGCGAGGCCGACCGCGTCTAACAGGGCTTGCACCCGGGCATCATCGGGCTGGTCCAGCAATAGCAGGGGCAACGCCACGTTTTGCGCCACATCCAGATGCGGCAGCACATGAAAAGCCTGAAACACAAAGCCCACATGGCGGCGGCGCAGCAGCGCGCGCTGGTCATCGGACAGCGTGCCAAGGTCTGCGCCGTTGAGTAGCACCGAGCCTTCGTCCCAGCTGTCCAGCCCGGCCATGCAGTTAAGCAGGGTTGATTTGCCAACGCCCGATTCGCCGACAATGGCCACAAACTCGCCGGGCGCCACGTCCAGCGAGACCTGGCTGAACACCACCGTGTCGCCATAGCGTTTGCCCAAGTCCCTGATCTGCAGGCTCATCGGAATGTCCCCATTTGCGCCTTCACCAGCGCTAGCGCCTGCTGCAGCGCTGCAGGCTCATCGCACGCCACCACCTGGCGCTGCGGCATGGCGCGAAGCCAGGTGATCTGACGCTTGGCCAGCTGGCGCGTGGCAAAAATGCCTTTGTCGCGCAGCTCGCTCATGGGGCTTCTGCCATCAAGAGCCTCCCAAGCCTGGCGGTAGCCGACGCAGCGCATGGACGGCAAATCCGGCGTCAGGTCGCCGCGCGCGCGCAGGGCTTTGACTTCGCCCAAAAAGCCCGCTGCCAGCATGGCGTCAAAGCGTTCGGCGATGCGGCCGTGCAGCCAGGTGCGGTCCGCCGGTTCAAGGGAAATAAGGGTTGCAGCGCCCTGTTCTCGGGCGCGAGTAGCTATGTTTTCTATAGCATTTCGCCGATGGAAAAATGACAGGGGCTGCCCCGACACCCTGAACACTTCCAGCGCACGCGAGATGCGCTGCGAGTCTTGGGGCTCCAGCCGAGCTGCCGTGACTGGGTCCACCTGGGCCAGCTCGGCATGCAGCGCAGGCCAGCCCTTTTCGGCAGCCTCGCTGGCCAGCACGGCACGCACCGCTGGGTCGGCCTTGGGCATGTCGTCGAGGCCGTCAAACAGGGCCTTGAAATACAGCATGGTGCCGCCCACCAGCAGCGGCAGCCTGCCGCGCGCGCTGATCTCTTCAATCAGCTGCCGGGCATCGGCCACAAACTCTGCGGCGCTGTAGGCGTGCAGCGGGTCGCGAATGTCAATCAGGTGATGCGGCACTGCGGCCAGTTCGCTGGCAGTGGGCTTGGCGGTGCCAATGTCCATGCCGCGGTATACCAGCGCCGAATCGACGCTGATGATCTCGACGGGATAAAGCTGTGCAATGGCCAGCGCCGCCGCAGTCTTGCCCGATGCGGTCGGGCCAGCCAGCGCAATGTAGCTGCTTCCCACGCCTGCCGCCCAGCGCACGTCGTCAGGGTTTCGCTGGGGCTGCATGTTCAGGTTCTCCGTATTTCCGGACCACGGTCCAGGCCGTGGCGGCTATCAGCACGCTCCAGAACCACACGCCGTTGGTCAGCGGGCGCACCGTGCCATCCATGTGCGTTCCCAGCCAGCCGCCCATGCCGAAGGCCACCACCATCATCAAAAAGCCGTTCATTGCCGAGGCCGCACCGGCGGACTTCGGGAAGGGGCCGACTGAGCCGCTCTGGCCGCAGGGCTGATGCACGCCGTGGCCCAGCATGAAGAAGTAGTGGGGCAGCATGATGGACCACACGTTTTGCACGCCGGCCCAGGCCAGTACGCCCATCAGCGTGCCGCCGGCCAGGCTCAGGCATGCGGCAATCGCTACTGATTTGCGCACGCCGAAACGCGGCAGCAGACGCCGGCAGATAAAGGTGCCCGTGAGATAGCAAAAAGACATGGAGAACATCACGAGGCCATAGTGCGTCTTGCTAAGTCCCAAGACCTTGATGAAGACAAACGACGAACTTGCGAGAAAGGTGAACAGCCCGCCGTAAGAAGCCGCAGTCAGCGCAGAAAAAGCCAGAAACGTGGGATTGCCGAAAATATGGACCCAGGTGCGAAGCAGCATGGCCGGGCGCAGTGCATGAAGGTTTTTCTGCTGCAGGGTCTCCTCAAAGCGCAGGGTGATCAGGGCGAGCGTGCAGGCGCCAAACACCGCCAGCGCCATCAGCGCCATGCGCCAGCCGAAAAGCGTTGACAGCAGGCCGCCGAGCGGGGCGCAGACACAGGCCAGCACGCCCAGGCCGCTCAGGCCCTTGGACATGATGCGGGCGCCTTCCGTGGGCTGGTAGAGGTCGCGCACAATGGCGCGAGCGCACATGACGACCGCGCCCATGGCCGCGCCCTGCACCACGCGCCAGACAATCAGCAACGCCATGGAGGGCGCCAGCGTGCCGCCGATGGAGGCTAGCGTATAGGCCGCCAGCCCCCAAAGCAGGATGGGGCGGCGGCCAAAGCGGTCGGACAATGGGCCCCAGATCAGTTGTGAGGTGCCAAAGGCGAGCAGCAGCGCACTCAGCGTGAGCTGCGTTTGTGACATCGGCGCCTCGAAGCCTTCGGCCAGCGCCGGCAGGGCGGGCAGGTACAAATCGGTCGTGACCGGCTGTATGCCCAGCAGCATCGACAGAACCAGCACGATCAGGCCGGCAGACATGGACGTCGGCGCGACAGCCGGAGAAATTTTCGCGGTAGACGGGGTAGCAGCAGGCATCCGGCTGAGGGTATCAGATTGCCGACGATTGCTCGGCGAAGGGATGGGCTGGCCGCAGGCCCGCCCGTGCCGGCGTTTCATGCTCATGACTGAGCATGCCGGCTGGAAAGTTCAGCGCCCGCGCATGAACAGCGCATCGAGCTCGCGGATACTCACCTGCCGCCAGGTGGGCCGTCCGTGGTTGCACTGGTCGGAGCGCTCGGTTTCTTCCATCTGCCTGAGAAGGGCATTCATTTCGTCGATGGTCAGCCGCCGGTTGGCGCGCACGGCGCCGTGGCAGGCCATGGTCGACAACAACTCGTTTTGCGCCCGCTGAATCACGGTGCTCGCCTCGTGCTGGGCCAGCTCGGCCAGTACGCTGCGGGCGAGCTCCACTGCATCCCCTTGCGCCAGACTGGTGGGCACGGCGCGCACGGCGAGGGTTCTGGGGGAAAACGGCGTGATCTCCAGGCCCAGGGTGCCCAATGCTTCGATGTTGGCTTCGGCGGTGGCTACTTCCTGCGGGGTGGCGGCAAAGGTGGCTGGAATCAGGAGGGGCAGGCTGGCGATGCTGGCCGTGTCCAGCTGATTTTTTAGCCGTTCATAGACGATGCGTTCGTGGGCGGCGTGCATGTCCACAATCACCAGGCCTTGCGTGTTTTCGGCCAGCACATAGATGCCTTGCAACTGGGCGATGGCGCGGCCCAGCGGCCAGTCGCCGGGCGGCAGGGGTTTGACCGGCTCGGGTGCGGCGCCCTGGGTTCCTGCTGGAGCAGACGCCAAGGTGCTAATGGCAGTAGCGTTGTCTGCACCGGACGGGGCAGGCCACATCGCTTCAAAGTCGGAAGCGCGGTCACCCCGGTCTGCTCTTAAATTGATAGCTGATTGTGCCCATCCCTGCTGGGCATAAGACTGATTTTGCTTAAGAAATCCGTTGTCAGGCGGTTGGATGGAGGTCCCAGGGGCTCTGGCGTCTTGGGCGGTCTGTGCCGACGTGCTGGAGCGTGGTGTGGCCAGCGCATCTTCAGTGGCATAGCGCACCGCCTGATGCACCTCACGGCTGTCGCGAAAGCGCACCTCGATTTTGGTGGGGTGCACGTTCACGTCCACGCGGGCGGGGTCCATCTCGACATACAGCGCGTAGACCGGCTGGCGGTGGCCGTGCAGCACGTCTTCGTAGGCGCTGCGTGCGGCATGCGTGAGCACCTTGTCGCGCACGTAGCGGCCATTGACATAAGCAAACTGCTGGTCGGCACGCGAGCGGGCAGCGTCCGGAATGCCGGCGCGGCCCCAGACCCGCACGGCGGGCAGGCCATCGGCCCGGCGGGCTGCGCTTTCGTAGTGAACGGCGACAGACTGCGCCACAAAGTCGCTGCCCAACACGTCGGCCAGGCGTTGCTCGTGGGCCAACTCGGGGGCCAATTCGTTATGGCAGGAACGCCATTGCTCCACCAGTTTGCCTTCGTGCCAAATGGCAAAGCCGACGTCTGGCCGCACCAGCGCATGGCGACGCACGGCTTCAATGCAGTGCGCCAGTTCCGTGGCGTCGGTTTTCAGGAATTTTCGACGGGCCGGCGTGGCGTAAAACAGCTCGCGCACCTCCACGCTGGTGCCTCGCGCGCGCGCGGCCGGTTTCAGCTCACCGGTGCGGCCATCGAGCTGCCAGGCATGGTCAGTGTCGATGGTTCTCGACTGCAGGCTCAGATCGGCAATGGAGTTGATAGCGGCCAGCGCCTCGCCCCGAAAGCCCATGGTGCCCACGGCCTCCAGGTCTTGCAGTGATGCAATCTTGCTGGTGGCATGGCGCCTGAGGGCTACGGCCAACTCTTCGCGCGGAATGCCCAGGCCATCGTCTTCCACCCGTATCAGCCGCACGCCGCCTGCCAGCAGCCGCACCGTCACTTGTGTTGCGCCGGCGTCCAGCGCGTTGTCCACCAGTTCGCGTACCACAGAGGCCGGCCGCTCGACTACCTCGCCCGCCGCAATCTGGCTGATCAGTTCGTCAGGGAGTTCGCGGATGGCGCGGCGCGGGGTCTGGGGCTGGTCGATCATGAACCGCTGATTTTAGGCGCAGCCCCGTTTCCATGTGGCCAGCCGGGCGAAGGGCGACGATGCCAGATCTGTCAAAATCGCAGTCATGGAACTAGCTGCTTTTCTCATCGACTTCATTATTCACATCGACAAACACCTGGAGGCTTTTGTGACCAGTTACGGCGTATGGGTCTATGCGCTGCTGTTTCTCACTATTTTTGTGGAAACCGGGGTGGTCGTCATGCCGTTTTTGCCGGGCGATTCACTCTTGTTTGTGGTGGGGGCGATGTGCGGGGTCGGCCTGTTGAGCTATCCGCTGGCCCTGGGGCTGCTGTTTGCCGCGGCCGTGCTGGGCAACCAGTCCAACTACACCATTGGTCATTATTTCGGTCCCAAGGTGTTTCAATGGGAAGCCTCAAAGTTTTTCAACAAGGGGGCGTTTTATCAGGCGCATGCGTTTTACGAGCGCTACGGCGGCATCACCATTGTGGCTGCACGTTTCATGCCTTTTTTGCGGACCTTTGCCCCGTTTGTGGCGGGCGTTTCGCAAATGACCCGCAGCAAATTCTTGCTGTACGACATCACCGGTGGCGCGCTGTGGGTGGGCGGCATTGTCACGGCGGGTTACTTTTTCGGCAACGTGCCTTTTGTCAAAGCGCATCTGGACAAGATCATCTGGGCCATGATCCTGATTCCGGGCTTGGTCATCCTGTTTGGTGCCTGGAAGGCCAGGCGCAAGGCGGCCAGCGCGTAGGCAAAAAAAGCAGTGCGTTGATTTTCAACGCACTGCCTTGGCTGTTGTGATGTGCCGGTTGCGCCGGACCTGGCGAGCCGGTTAGTGGTTGAGCTTGATGTTCACTGTTTTTTGCCCACTTCATTGCCGATCAGTGCGCCGGCGGCTGCACCACCGACCGTGCCCACCGTGCCGCCTATAACGGCATTACCCACGACTCCCCCCACGACTGCGCCAGTCGCAGTACCAATTTGCTCATTGGTTGGGCTGGTTCCGCAGCCGCTCAGTGTGGCGAGGGCGATCAGTGACGCTGCTGCGGCTGAGATCAAAAGTTTCGTGTTCATAGGATTCATCTTTGCTAAGAGTTTCAGGCTTTTCCCGGTGGACATTCACGCCCATTCACGTCGTTATGTCCTGGCTTTGCCTGTCATTTCACTGTAGGGCCATGAACGCTTCGGACCTGTAGGAGAGGACCCCCGCTAACTGTCGTCTTGCCGTGTCGTCTTGCTGCGTTTTTTGGGCAGTGCGATGGCGCAGATACCCCCTCACCGGTAGTGACTTGCAGTATTTACAAGGCGCGGTTGCGTGCCAGCGGCGGATTTTTGGCGAAGTAGCGCGTGATGCCGCGCATCAGCGCATCGGCGAGCTGTATCTGGTAGTCATCACTGCGCAGCCTGGCTTCTTCTTCGGGGTTGCTGATGAAGGCGGTTTCCACCAGCACGCTGGGGATGTCGGGGGCCTTCAGTACGGCGAAGCTGGCTTGCTCGACCCTGGGCTTGTGCAGCCTGCCGACATGGCCGATCTCGCCCAGCATGGCGCTACCCAGTTTCAGGCTGTCATTGATCTGCGCGGTGGTGCTCATGTCGAACAGGGCTTTCTGAACCTGCGTATCCTTGGCCTTCACATTGATACCGCCCACCAGGTCGGCCGAGTTCTCCTTGTCGGCTATCCAGCGAGCGGCGCTGCTCGATGCACCTTTTTCGCTCAGCGCAAATACGCTGGCGCCCTGCGGCCTGGCGGTGAAGAACGCGTCGGCATGCAGGCTGATGAAAAGATCGGCCTGCACGCGGCGCGCCTTCTGCACGCGAATGTGAAGCGGCACAAAAAAATCCGCGTCGCGCGTGAGGTAGGCGCGCATGTTGGGCTGCTGATTGATGCGGTCGCGCAGGCGGTACGCAATTTGCAGCACCACATCTTTTTCACGCGTGCCGCCGGGGCCGGTAGCGCCGGGGTCTTCGCCGCCATGGCCCGGATCCAGCGCCACGATGACCAGCCGGTCTGTCTTGGCCTCAACATTTCTTTTCGCAGTGGCGGCCATTTCTGCCGCGGGTTTGGGATCCGCCGGTTTGCCGGAACTGGAGGAAGCGCTTGAGGGCGACTTGCCGGATTGCTGCGCCATCAGGTTGCCGAGTGGGTCATTGCCCGCGTCCGCAGCGGGGCTCGCCTCCGGCTGCTTGCCTGCGAGTCGTTCGGTAATCAGGGCCTCTAGCGGATCGACGGCCTGCGCCGGGTAGAGATCAAGCACCAGCCGGTACTGGTAAGCCGCAACGGGCGGCAGGGTGAACACCTGCGGAAGCATGGGTTGTTTAAGGTCCACCACCAGCCGCACCACTCCCGGTGCGTGCTGGCCGACGCGAATGCCTGAAATATTCGGATCGTCCGATTTCACCTTGGCCACCAGCTCGCGCAAGGCCGGGATCAGGTCAATGCCCTGAATGTCAACCGCCAGGCGGGGCGGCTCGGCCACAAAGAACTGCCGGGCCTTGATCTCGCCATCCGATTCGATGGTCAGCCGTGTGTAGTCTTTGGAAGGCCAGACGCGCACCGCCACAATCGTGGCGCCACGGGCGATGTGCTGCACACCCAGCAAGAGCACCACGGTGCCCAACTGCAAGGCGCTGCGCCGGTTGAGGTGTGTCATGGTGTTTTTCATGTCAGCAGCTCCGCGCCCATGGCGGTGTGCGCTGTCAGGGTGATGGCGCGGGATTCGTTGGCCAGCACTTCAATATGAATCAGCAAGTCTGGCGGTGGCAAATGGGCGCCCGCCTTTTCCGGCCATTCGACCAGCTTGAGCCCGGGGCTGGCAAAAATATCGCGAAATCCGGCCTCTTCCCACTCGCGCGGGTCATTGAAACGGTAAAAATCGAAGTGCCAGATATTCAAATTGGGCGCGGCCAGTGTGTAGGGTTCCACCACGGCATAAGTGGGGCTTTTGATGCGGCCCTCCACGCCGAGGCTCTTTAGCAGGTGGCGGACCAACGTGGTTTTACCTGCGCCCAGATCCCCTTGCAACTCAATCAGTGCGCGGCCAATCGTCGGCTGCCGGGCCAGCTCCTGGGCAAAGGCAACGGTGGCGGCCTCGTTCGGCCAGACAATTTTTTTTACAATCAGCGGATGGTCCTGAACAGTCATCAATTCATTTCTCAAATTCAAACTTGGGCGCGCGAGCTTGGATTTTCGCAAATTGGCATTGCTGGCGTTGATTTATCGTCAGCCGAACCGGGATTATCGGCCTGGTTGGCGGCCGGCTTTCATGGTGACATGCATTACATGGCCGCGCATGGGCTTAAACGGGCGCGTCCTGCCGAGTTGATCCCGGGTACCGTGAGCGTCATTACGGCACGGATGGATTATTTGCCGGCTTCCCCGTCCACGTCCACCCCCGCCACGCTTGCCAAGCCCGGTGACTGGCAGGCTATGGAGTTCAGCCGTTTGCAACGGCCTGCGGAGGGCATTGTGTCGGTGTACGCCCGCGGTCGCGACTACCACAAGATAATGCGCGCCCGTCTGCAAAAACTCAGCGAGCGGATTGCCGGTCATGTGGAAAAACTGGGTCACCGGGCCTTCACCGATTCGGCCCCCGTGCTCGAAGCCGAGCTGGCTGCCCGCAGTGGACAGGGCTGGCGCGGCAAGCACACGCTGCTGCTTAACCGCGAGGCGGGATCGATGTTTTTTCTCGGCGAAATTTATGTGGATGTGGCCTTGCCGACCAGCGAGCCGGTAACTCAGCACTGCGGCAGCTGTAGCGCCTGCATTGACGTGTGCCCCACACAGGCCATCATTGTGCCCTATAGGCTTGATGCACGGCGTTGCATCTCTTACCTGACCATTGAACACGCCGGACCGATTCCGCTGGAGCTTCGCCCCTTGATGGGCAACCGCATTTACGGCTGCGACGACTGCCAGCTGATTTGCCCGTGGAACAAGTTTGCGCAACGCAGTACCTTGCCCGATTTTGATGAACGTCAGGGCTTGACGGGCCAGCAACTGGTGACCTTGTTCGCCTGGACTGAAGAAGAATTTCTGCGCTTCACCGAAGGCAGCGCCATTCGCCGGATCGGTTATGAGCGCTGGTTGCGCAACATTGCGGTGGCTATGGGAAATGCCCTGCATGCGGGCGCTGCCGGTGATGCAGAGATACGGGCAAGCCTGCAAGCATGTGCCGAACACCCGAGCGATGTGGTCAGGGAGCATATTCTGTGGGCGCTGGCTCAGCGGATAGACTCGAAGACTAAGTAGACGTTCCCCTTAACCAGAGAAGGCAAACGACATGGATCTAGGACTGAAAGACAAAACCGCCCTGGTGCTCGGCGCTGGCGGAGGCTTGGGCGGCGCATCGACCGGACATTACCGCTAGAAGCGGAAGTCGGCACGCGCAGCGTGCGGTCCTTGTTTTATAACATCTCGATCGACTGACTGAATCAGTTTCCGCTTACCGTGATTGGCGCATGGCAAGCATCGGTTCGACCAAGCCTGCGCGCCGGATCGACGCAGATCCGCACCGGCATTGCCAGTGCAATTTCATCGGACATGACAGGGGAAAATGTCCAGTACGGAATCGGTGCCAACCGGCCCAGCGATCTCTGCCATCGGGTGGCAGACGCCATCCCAGCACATCTCGTAATCGGCGACATAGCCTGAACGCGCCAGGTGCAGGCGCTTCAGGGGCGGCAGCGCAGGCCTGTAATGCCAGACGCCGTCCTTCAATATTGCGCCGGTGGGGGCTTCCATCCCGGCGCCGGTGCCGCGGATACGCGCCTCGACAAGTTGCAGGCGCAGGTCGACAATGCGGTAATCTTCTTCCCACCGGATTTTCTCGATGGAGTGAGTCCAGCCCAGGGTGAATGCCTGCAGCGGCAGGGTGACTGCCAATCCCGCCGCTGCCAGGCACAGTCCTGTCATGCGGTCAACAGCGCTCTGCGATTTTGCCGCGCGTGCCAGACGAAAAACAAGACCGCCATTGCAAATCCGATTTCATCGGTAACTGGCAAGGCAACCACCAGCATTAGCGCGGCTATGGTGACGAATACGCGCTCGATCAGCTTGAGCGGTGTCCACATATAGCCGACTGCGGCCCCGCCCCACAGCACAATGGCAAGCACTGCCTTGCAGACGATGTACGAACTTGAGAACACGGTCCAGTTGCCCTGCAACATCAGCTCGGGTGCATAGACGGCCATGTAGGGAATGACGAATCCCGCGATGGCAATATGGGTGGCTTTCCAGCCGATGCGCATCGGCGACGCCTTGGCGATCGACGCCGCGGCAAACGCCGCTAGCGCCACTGGCGGCGTCAGGTCGGCCATGATGCCGAAGTAGAACACGAACATGTGGCTCACGATCAGCGGCACGCCGAGCTTGAGCAAGGCGGGCGCGGCGATCGAACTGGTGATGATGTAGTTCGGAATCGTCGGGATGCCCATGCCCAGCACCAGGCAGACCAGCATCGTCAGAAATAACGAGAGGAACAGGCTGGTCTTGCCGACCTCCAGAATGTATCCGGCGAAGCTGGAGGCAGCGCCGGTCAGGGTCAGTACGCCGATGATGACGCCGACGACGGCGCAGGCAATCCCTACCGGCAACGCCTGTTTGGCGCCATCGACCAGGCTCGATCGGATGGTATGGAGCGTCTTCCTGCCGCCTTTAACCTTCAGGCAGGCCAGGCTCAGCGCGAAGATGATGGCAATGACCGGATAGATGCCCCACGTCAGAAAACTTGCGGCGGCCAGTCCCAACCCCAGCCAGAACACGTAGCGGAACGCGAGGTTCGACATGCGCGCGGCAAGCGCGGCACCGAGAATCAGAATGGTCGTCAGCGCCAGGCCGGTGAGACCGGCGAACATCGGCGTAAAGCCATGAAACAACATGGCGACCAGCGCTGCCAACGGCAGCGCCAGATACCAGCTTTCCTTGAGAGCGTTCCACGGATTAGGGCAGTCCTCCTTAGGCAACCCTTTCAGTCCGGCGCGTCCGGCTTCCAGGTGCACCATCCAGAATGCGGTAACGTAGTAGAGAACGGCAGGAATGACCGCTGCCTTGACGATTTCCACATAAGGCACGTTGAGTGTCTCGGCCATGATGAAAGCAACCGCGCCCATCACCGGTGGCATGATCTGGCCGCCCATCGAGGCCGTCGCTTCAACCGCCCCGGCGAACACTGCGCTGTAGCCGAAGCGCTTCATCAGCGGAATGGTGAACTGGCCGACGGTCAGAACGTTGGCCACGCCCGAACCCGAAATCGTGCCCATGAAGCCCGATGAGATCACCGCCACTTTGGCCGGACCGCCTTTGGTGTGGCCTACCAGCCCAAGCGCCAGCGAGTTGAACAGATTGATCATGCCGGCATGCTCGAGAAAGGCGCCGAACAAAATGAACAGGAAAATATAGGTCGCCGACACCATGGTCGGGATGCCGAAAATGCCTTCGGTGCCGGTGAACAACTGGCCGATGATCTGGTCGTAACCGAATCCGCGGTGCGCGACCGCATCGGGCAGATACTGTCCGAAAAAGCCGTACAGCAAAAAGGTGCCGCAGACGATCGGCAGCGCAAGACCGAGTATGCGGCGCGCCGCTTCAAATACCAGCACGACCATCAAGGTGCCGACCACCAGATCCGCCGTGGTCGGGTCGCCCGCGCGCTGGATCAGGTCCGCCTCGAAAATCCATTGATAGGTCCCTAGCGCGAAGCTGCCGAACGACAGCAGCCAGTCATACCATGCGATGCTGCTGAGCTTGCCGTGCTTGTGTGCCGGATAGAGCAGGAAGGTAATCATCAGCAGAAAGCCGACATGCAGCGAGCGCATCACCAAGCTGGAAAGCGGGGAAAAGGCCGCGACGATCAGCTGGTAGGTCGAGAAACACAGTGCCAGGGCAATCAG
>DFWY01000156.1:0-8897 GCA_002381615.1 Polaromonas sp. UBA4122
GGTAAAAAAAATGCGTGCAGAACTTGATCCCAAGACCACGGATTCCTCCAAATTTGAAACACCACGGCTGGCGGACATGCTCGCCAGCCCCAACGCCGGGCAGCTTGTCCGCGGCATGCGCCTGCATCTTGAGACCAAGGCGCTGTTGCCGCAGAACGTCGGAAACTCCTTGAATTGCACGAGCTGTCATCTCAACGCCGGCACGGTGGCTGATGGTTCGCCATTTGTCGGCGTATCTGCCTTCTTCCCTGGTTATGCCCCGCGCGCCGGCCGGGTCATTACGCTCGAAGACCGCATCAACGGCTGCTTCAGACGCTCCATGAACGGCAAACCGCTGCCGACGGATTCGACGGACATGAAAGCCATGGTGGCCTATTTCGACTGGATGAAACAGGAAACCAAGCCGCAGGACAAGGTCGCCGGGCGCGGCGTCGGCAAGGTGGATATGGCGATCAAGCCCAACGTGGAAAATGGCAAGCAGGTGTACTCGACGCAATGCGCGGTGTGCCACGGCAAGGACGGCGAAGGCTTGAAGCAGGCCGATGGCCGCGTCATCTACCCGCCGCTTTGGGGCGATGATTCATTCAACATCGGCGCCGGCATGGCGCGTACCTATACCGCGGCGGCCTTTGTCAAGCGCAATATGCCGGTCGGGTTCCATGAGAACTTCCCGCTGGGACAAGGGGGGCTTTCGGATCAGGAGGCGGTTGATGTCGGGGAGTATTTTACGCACCAGCCACGCCCGGATTACCCCGACAAAGGGAAGGATTGGCCCAAGGATAAAAAGCCGGCGGATGCGCGTTACTGAGAAATGGTACGGCTCTAGTCTGTTGCTGCCAGTGCGGATTTGACCAAGGTGCCGATGATTGACTGACCAGGCGCCATCGGCCTGCGGTCCGCGATTAGCCTTGATTTTCTTGACTCTAAGGGTGGTCAATGATTTGTCGGCATCCTGGTCAAATCCGAACCGGCACCAACAGTCATGCCAGTGGAAATCCTCGATTCCAGACCGTTGCAATGCGTTGCGCCATGCCTTCGTATTGACCTGAACAACCGGATTTCCATCTTAGGTGAAAACGTAGGTCAGGTGATCGCCCTGCCGCCGCTCCAGCACGTCCCTGACCCTGACCAGAAATTTCCAAGCGCTCAAAAGCAGGAACCGCAGCGTGCATTACCACTAGGAGTCTGGGCGGCAGAAGGAATTGAAAAAAAGCATGAAATTTTCGACCTCTCAGAATCGCGCAGCAGCCGTTTTTCCGAGATAGGTAAGGGGTCAAGCACCCCTGAAATTGCTTAATTTTTCATCACAATCCTTCTGCCGCCCAGACTCCTAGGCAGATTCGACGCTGGGACTGGCGAGTACCTTGTCGATGCGCTTACCGTCCAGATCAAGAACCTCAAAGCACCAGCCCGCACACTCGACCTGTTCGCCCGTCTTCAACAGACGACCCGACACGCTTTGAAGCAGGCCAGCCACCGTGTTGTAGCGCCCCCTGTCTTCTTCTGGCAGCTCCCGGATGTCGAGCCGGGCTTTGAGCTCAGACACCGGCATGACGCCGTCAATCAGCCAGCTGCCGTCCTCGCGCTTGGTCGCCCAGGCGTCTACCTGCGCGCTGGGCTGCAGCTCTCCGGTGATGGCCTCCAGCATGTCCAGGGGCGTCATCAGCCCTTGCACCACGCCGTATTCGTCGACCACAAACACAATGCGGGTGGACTGGGCGCGAAGCTGTTCGAGCAGTTCCATGCCGGTGAGCGTTTCGGGCACAAACACGGCCGGAACGGCATACACGCCGATACCCTCAGCCACCGAAGGCGTTGCCCCCGCGTCCAGGCCCGGAGGTGCCGTTTGAATCTGGCCGCGCAAGGCGAGCAGCTTGGCCACATTGACCACACCCACCACATCGTCCAGGCTGCCCCGGCACACCGGATACCACGAGTGGCCGGTAGCGCTTACCTTGTCAATGGCCTGGGCGACCGTATCGGATGCATCGAGCCATTCGATGTCGGAGCGCGGCAGCATCAGCGAGGTCAACAAGCGGTCGTCGAGCAAAAACACGTTTTGCACCATCCGGTGCTCATGCTCTTCAATGAGGCCGGCGTCGACCCCTTCTTCGAGACTGGCGGCAATCTCCTCTTCGGTCACAGCCCGTCCGGCAGTGACATCCACGCGCAGCAGGTGGAGCACTGCATGAGTGCTGATGGAAAGCAGTTTGACAAAAGGCTTGGTACCACTGGCCACCCACATCATGGGCCGTGAGACCAGCCGCGCGACTGTCTCAGGGTAGAGTTGCCCGATTCGCTTGGGTACCAGCTCACCAAACACAATGGTGACAAAGGTAATCACCGCCACCACGACCGCTGTAGCGGAAATGTCAGCGGCACGATGCGGCGCGCCAAAGCTTTGTATCCAGACTGACAGGCTGCTGCTAAAAGCCGCCTCGCCAATAATACCGTTCAGCATGCCAATGGAGGTAATACCCACTTGCACCGACGACAAAAACTGCGTGGGGTTGTCCAGCAGGCCCAAGGCCGCTTGCGCGCCTTTATCCCCCGATTCGGCCATGGCTGCCAACCGGGCTTTTCGGCTGGAAGCCAGGGCCATCTCAGACAAGGCAAACACCGCATTAAGCAGCGTTAAAAAAGCAATCAGGAAGAAATCCATACATCCACAGGCAGAATAAACACCATGTCACTTTACTGTATCGGCGACCTGCAGGGTTGCCAATTGCCATTTCAGCGCCTGCTGGAGAAAATTGAATTTTCCCCGAGCCGCGACACCTTGTATCTGATGGGAGACCTGGTCAACCGTGGACCGGACTCGCTGGGGGTGCTGCGCAGCCTGGCGGCACTGGGCGACGCCGCGCAGTGCCTGCTCGGCAACCATGACCTGCACCTGCTGGCGCTGTGGCAAGGCGTGCGCAAACCGGGCCGCAAGGATACCCTGCAAGCCGTATTGCAAGCCCCGGACAGCCAAGCACTGCTTGACTGGCTGCGACATCGCTCCATGGCCATCCATCGCCACGGCTGGCTGATGGTGCATGCGGGCGTGCTACCACAGTGGAGCACGGCGCAAACCATGGCGCTGGCCGCAGAGGTGGAGCAGGTGCTACGGGGGCCTGACCTGAAAGGTTTTTTGAGCGCAATGTATGGCAACACGCCCACTCGGTGGCATGACAGGCTTGAAGGAGCCGACCGGCTGAGAGTGATTGTGAATGCACTCACGCGTCTGCGGTTTTGCACGCAGGAAGGAGTTATGGAGTTCACCAGCAGCGAAGGCGCCAGCGGCGCGCCTCACGGTTACATGCCGTGGTTTGAAGTTCCAGGACGCGGCACCGAGGGCACACTCATGGCTTTCGGGCATTGGTCCACCCTGGTGACAGACGCGAGGCCGGGCATCGGCTTGCGACACAACACCTTGCCGCTGGACACCGGATGCGTCTGGGGCGGTTGCCTGACTGCCGCCAGGCTGGGGGCCGCAGCAGGAGACTTTGAGCTGATTTCTGTGAAATGCAATCAGGCGCAAAAGCCCGCAAAACAGGCTGACTGAAAAACCGGGGAATGTGTCCGCCCAACGCATGGCGCAGCGGCAGACCGGTGTGAGGTTGCGTGCCCGAGGGCCACTGCAACCGCCTTGTGTAATTTGCCCAACTAGCTTGCAGCGCTGCGCCGTGGCACCGGGGAACCAGAACCCTGGGACACTTGGGACGACGCAGCCAGCGTTGGCGGACCGGTGTTCAGAGCAGTCCGGGCTGCACGGGCGGCGGCCTCATCAGACCAGGCACGGGCCACGCTTGCCGACAGCAACAGCACGGCGGAGGTAAAGTAAATCCACATCAGTATCACCACCAGCGAACCCGCCGCACCGTAGGCTGACACCACCGCTGCGGTGGACAGGTAAATGGCCATCAGGTACTTGCCGACTTCAAAAAGGATGGCACCCGCTGCTGAACCCATCACCAGATAGCGCAAGGCGGGTTTGGGGCCTGCGCTCATTTTCATGAGGGCCACAAACAGTGCGACGCTAAAACCGAAGGACACCACTTCATTGATGACCCAGGCGATTTTTTCGAAAGGCAAGTAAGTGCCGGCCCAGCCTGACACAAGGCTTAAAAAAGTTGAAACCGCCAGCGACACCAGCAGCAGAAACCCGAACGCCAGGATGTAGGCGACACCGCGCAAGCGCACCGAGGCGCTGTGCCACCACTTCTGCTGGGGCACCTCTCCACTGCCCTGCCGCCACAGGCGCTCAAACGCGTCCTGCAACTCGGCAAACACCCCGGTAGCCCCGGAGAGCAGCAGCCCAAACGCAAACAGGGAGGCGGTGATACCCTCCGAAGGTTTCTGTGCGCTGGAAAGCGCCTGCTGAACCACCCGCGCGCCTTGCGCTCCAATCACACTGCGGATCTGCTCGACCAGGCTGGCTTCTATATAGCTGCGGTCCAGCCACCAGCCCAGCACCGCCACCAGCAATACCAGCAAGGGGGCCAGGCTGAGAATGCCGTAGAAGGACATCGCCGCGCTCATGCGCAGGCCATCTGCGTCTATCCACTGGTCCACAGCGCGCCACAAGGTGCGGTAAATTTGCTGGAGCGTGGAAAGCGCAAAGGCCGGCAAGGCCTGGATACGCCGGTCGAGTTTTTCCATCATTCGAGCAGCTTATGAAAACTGCGGGCGACCCGGCACCAGACAGCCCCCCGAATACCCGTAGGTGCGGACCGACGGCTCGCGCAGGAGAGAGAAAAAACCTGGTTCTAGTTGCTGGTTTTGAACAACGCAGCAACTTTTTTCTTGGGCTTGATATTGGCAGACACACCACTGCCCGCAGGGCTGGCCTTGGCTGCAGCTTCCCAGGCTGGCTGCGTTTGCGCAGGGGTGCTGGGCTCGTAGGGCTGGTCAAAAAACGGATCACGGGACGCAGCCGGCTGGCGATGCGGCGTGTACTCGCGGCGCTCAGGGCGTCCGGTCCGCTCGCGGGGCGCACGTGCAACGCCGCCACTGCCCTCGCTAGGGCCTTCGCCTTCGCGGTACATGCGGCGACCATCGTTGATACGGCCCTGCTCGCTGATGCGGGGACGGTCTTCTTCAAACTCGAGGGGCTCCAGCTCGATTTTGCTGCCTAACAGCTTTTCAATGTCGGTCACCAGACGGGTATCGCTGCTGGCGACAAAGCTCACAGCCAGCCCGGATGCCCCGGCCCGGCCCGTGCGGCCAATGCGGTGCACATAGTCTTCGGCGTTGAAGGGCACGTCAAAGTTGAACACCGCCGGCACGTCCTTGATGTCCAGGCCGCGGGCGGCCACGTCTGTGCATACCAGCAGATCGACTTCGCCACTCTTGAAAGCCTCAAGCGCCTTCAAGCGTTCGTCCTGGCTCTTGTCGCCGTGCAGCGCGGTGGTTTTAAGGCCTTCGCGTTCGAGCGAGCGGGCCAGGCGGGCGCAGCCGAGTTTGCTGTTGACGAAGACAAAGGCCTGCTTCAACTCACGCTGCTTGAGTATCTGGTGCAAGGCGCGGCGCTTGTCGTCGGCGCTCACGCTGTAGAAATGCTGCTCCACCGTAGACGCTGCGGCGTTGGAACGCGCCACTTCAATCGTCACCGGGTCTTGCAGGTAGCTGGACGCCAGGCGCTTGATCTCGGGTGAAAAGGTCGCTGAAAACAGCAGCGTGATGCGCTGCTTGGGCAGGTAGCTCAGGATGCGCTGCAGGTCGGGCAAAAAACCGATGTCGAGCATGCGGTCGGCTTCGTCGAGCACCACATACTCGACCTGATTCAGCACGGTATTCTTCGCTTCGATGTGGTCCAGCAGGCGCCCCGGCGTTGCCACCAGCACCTCAACGCCTTTTTTGAGTTCCAGCGTTTGCGGCTTCATGTCCATGCCGCCAAACACCACGGCACTGTGCAGGTTGGTGTACTGGGCGTAGAGCTTGACCTGCTCGGCCACCTGGACAGCCAGTTCGCGGGTAGGCAGCAGCACCAGCGCACGCACCGGGTGGCGCGCCGGCGAGGTTGACGCGTTCTCGTGCTTCATCATGCGCTGCAACAGAGGCAGCGCGAAAGCAGCAGTTTTACCGGTACCGGTTTGCGCCGCGCCCATCACGTCTCTGCCCTGCAGAACGACCGGAATGGCCTGTTCCTGAATGGGGGTCATGGATTCGTAGCCCATTTCGGCTACGGCGCGAGCCAGCGGTTCTGCCAGCGATAATTTCGAAAAGGAGGATGTCATTTAGCCTGCTATTGTCGCACTTTGGGTGAAATAGCCGTTTTTGCCGGTCACTGAGGCCACTATTAGCGCGCCATGCCGGTGGGGTGGCTGTTCAAAAACGTCTATTTACTCTCAATTTTATAGCTGCTTATGCCCGTCTTATATGGGCTAGACCATGATTTGTTATAAATTTCTGGCACTGAAGGTGTCGCAGGCCTTGATGGCACCGGTTTTCAGGCCGGTGTCGAACCAGCGCTGACGCTGGGCGCTGATGCGCGGCAGGGCGTCGTCCCCAATGTTGGCGGCTGCGTTCATGGCTTCTTCGACATCGTCTTACTCCAGGATCTGGCGCGTGTTCTGTGCGTTGTGCGCCCAGACGCCGGCAAAACAGTCGGCCTGCAATTCCATCCACACACTCAGGGCGTTGTATTCGACCTTGCTGACCCGGCCGCGCATCTGGTCCATCTTGCTGCTGATGCCCAGCAGGTTTTGCACATGGTGACCGACCTGGTGCGTGCAGTGTTCGATGAGTTTCCCGGCCAGAACGGACAGTGCGCACCGTGAAGTTCGACCGAAAAACCGGCGTGCTGATTAAAAAACAGTACTGAAATTGCTTACCGATTGATTCGGTACGAATAGGTTAACCGGTTCACCCTGAATTTGATGTTGCGCGCCACACAGCGCCCATCATCATTAACGAGTAGCAAAAGGTGCGGGCATGAAGCTCTGCACCTGATGGATCGGCATGGCGGCGCTTTCGATTTCTGAAGCGTTAGCGACAAGCTTGGTGCTCTGCCTGCTGTACGTCTCTTGGGAAGGGTAAACAGCTGCTCTTGCCTGCTGGATACAGCTTTGCCGCGCAGCGCCCATGCTGCCCTCGCTGCAACGGGCGATGGCCATTCGCTCAGAGGCGTACCGGAGGTCGCGCACTTGCGCTTTTTCGACCTGCCCATCCACTACCAGGACCATGGCAATCAGCTGGCACAGGATCACCAGGCCAGCCGCCACGCCAAGCAAGGTTTTGTAGGGCACTTCGTCAATTTTTTGCAAATGATCAGAAAACATCGCTTACTTCCTCTTTGTCTATCTGCCCTCATGCTAAGGCGGCATTTCCAAAAACCACTCGGTGCTTGGCCTGTCAATATGTAGGATAAAAACGCGTCCACAAAAGCTTCGTTTTCATGTCTGCAGGCTTACCATCGCAGCATGACCGCTGCCAGCCTGACGCCCCTTTCATCCACGCTGCTTGACCCCGCCCAGACGGCGGCCCGCCTGCCCTACCCACTGCTGGTGAAGGAACTCGCCCGGCTGCTCGAAGACACTTCGGTTCAGGTTCCCCCGCGCCTGGTGCAGCCCCTGCCCGGCGGCGCCAGCCTGTTTGTCATGCCCGCGCTTGACGCCCGCACCGCCATAACCAAGCTCATTACCTTCACCCCGGCTAATGCGGGCAGCGGTCTGGCCACCATTCAGGGCGACGTGGTGGTGTTTGACGTGATCACCGGCCAACGCAAGCTCGTGCTGGATGGCCCCACAGTTACGGCGCGGCGCACCGCTGCGGTATCCTTGCTGGCGGCGCAGCGGCTGGCACCCTGCATGCAAGGGCCGCTGCTGATCGTGGGCGCAGGTGTGCAGGGCAAAGCCCATCTGGAAGCCTTTGCCGAAGGTTTACCTATCAAGGAAGTCGTGATCGCCTCGCGCAGCGCGTCCAGTGCGCAAGGGCTCGCACAGCACGCGCAATCGCTGGGCCTGAAGGCGCGCGTGGTGACGGACGCCAATGCGGCACTGGCCGACTGCCCGCTGGCCGTCATCTGCACGCCGGCCAGCGGCGTGGTGCTCAGCGCTCTGCCTCGCAGCGATGCCTTTATCGCCGCTGTCGGCGCATTCACGCCGCAGATGGTGGAGTTGAGCCCGGAGCTGTGCTGTTACTTCGCAGAGCAAGGTACCGTGGTCGTGGACACGGTGGATGCCGAACACGAGGCTGGAGATTTGCTGCAGGCCGGGCTCGATGTTGCCCGCTTTGCCAGCCTGGCCGACGTGATCCGCGCTGAGGTCTTCCCGGTGACGGGGCCGGTGCTGTTCAAGAGCTGCGGCTGGGCGGGGTGGGATTTGGCGGCCGCAAGGACGGTGTTGGCTCAACCTGCTGGTTGACGCAGAACCATGGGTGATGCCAAGCGCTGGAAGCGCACTATGGAGTGTGCATGCGGCCAGGGAGTTGCCCCGGTGCGGGGGCGATTACCCTGGCCTGCTCAAAGTCCACTTTCGACCGGCCATCCATAAAGTCCCCAGCGCACCATGGCCGGGGTATGGCGCTTTCTGGCGCTGCGGGAGTCTTGCCCTGCCTGGAATTTAAGAAAAATCGATCTATAGCCCTTTCAGGACGGGCATAAGCAGCTATCTATTTGATAGCTAAACAGGTCAGCGTCCGCCCGTAAGGGTGGCCGCCACTGCGCGCTTGAAGGGCGTGAAATGCTCGCCGATGCGCAGCGCCACATCGCGCAGCGCGCGGGCGGGCAGCGTGTCGTGCGTGTAGAGCCGGGTGATGAGCTGTGTCGCCAGGTATAGCGGCCGAGTAGCCCGGCGATGGGTCTGCTCGTAGCGGGAGAGCCCTTCGGCCGAGGCGATATCTCGCCCGGCGGCATGGGCTGCCAGCACGCTGCGGGCCAGGGAGTCGATGCTCAGTAGGCCGAAGTTGAAGCC
>DFWY01000156.1:9074-13567 GCA_002381615.1 Polaromonas sp. UBA4122
TTGTGGGCTCGGAGATGTGTATAAGAGACAGCACGCAGGCAAAGCGCTGCGCCACCAGACGGCGCGGATAAACGGCCACCAGCGGATACGCGTGGCGGGTGCTGGCCAGCGTCATGCTGCCCAGACGCCGGGCAAAGCGGCGGGCCATTTCATGACCGAAGGGCTCAGCGTCCAGTATCAGCAGCGGATCAATCTCGTGGCTGGGCAGCGTGAGCACGACGGACGAGCGGTGCGCGCCGCTGACTGGGTCGTCATTCATGGGCAGCAGGGCAAGGGTCTGGCCGTAGCCAAACCATTCCCAGGCGACGTGGTGGTGCGGTGCGTCGTGCGTCATCACGCTCACCAGCATGCTGCGGCCGAAATCATGCATGTCGGCCGCGATGCCCATGGCGCGTCGCGTTGCGGAAAAGCGGCTGTCGGCGGCGACCAGCAGGCTCGCGTGCAGCGTGCTGCCGCTGGCCAGGCTCACATGGGCACCCTGCGTATCGGTGCGCACACCGGCCACCTGTTCGCCCGTGAGCAACGTGATGTCGTGGTGGGTCTGCTGTGCCCCCTGCACGGTTTCGAAGGCGGCTCGGCGAATCAGGTGGTTGGACACCAGCCAGCCCAGCTCGCTGTACTTGCCCAGGCTATGGCCGATCACCATTGCGAATGGCGACGGGCCATTGAGCACCCGCGCATCGCGCAGGGGCGACAGGGCATATGGGTCGCGGGCCTCGATACGTTCCCACAGGCCGAGCGTGCGCATGAGTTGCGCCGAGTGCTGGGTGAGCGCAATCTCGCGCCCATCGAAAGCGGGTTGTTCGATGGCGGCCAGCGCTTGCTGCTCTACCAACGCTATGCGCAGGCCGTGCCCCGAAAGTGCACGCGCCAGGCACAGCCCGGCCGGACCAGCGCCCGAGACGAGGATGTCAAAGTTCATGCCGGACAGCGTAGCATCGCAGGGTCAGTCGCATATTGATGGGGGTCAAAACCCTGCGGGATATGGCCCCCGCGCTTGCCACTGCTTGTGCTGCGCGAGCCCTTGCAGGCCGCGGCTCGCGAGACGCTTCGCCTCTGTCGCCTGTCAAAACCTGCTCAAGCAGGCTACAGCCCCTCGGTGGCTAATTTTCCTTGGGGCGGCCAGTCGGCGCTCGCCATGCAACGCCCGCCCGAAGGACAAACCTACTTCCCTACTTCTCCAGATACCACTGGATGATGTACTTGGCGACAAAGCCCACCATGCCGAAGGCCAGGCCGAGAAAAATGACGAAGGTGCCGAACTTGCCAGCCTTGGACTCCCACGCCAGGTGGCCGATGATGAACAGCATGTAGAGCATGAAGCCGCCCACACCGAACGTCAGCCCGAAGGCCGCGATCTGTTCTTCCGAGTAGCCAAACATCAGGCGGCCCCTTCGGGAGGCAGTCGTTCTGGCAGCGCACTGGCATCCACCAGGTCACGGTAAGCGTGCCAGCTGGCGTGACCAAGCAGGGGCAGCACAAAGACCAGTCCGATCAGGAGCGTGGCCAGGCCCAACAGTGTCAGGCCCATGATCAGTGCGGCCCACAGGGCCAGCGGCAGGGGATTGGTCAGCACCGTCTGCCAGCTGGCCAGCACGGCCTGCAGCACATTGACGCGGCGGTCCAGCAGCAGGGGCATGGCAATCACGGTGGAGGCAAATAGGGGCGCCGCCATGAGCCCCCCCATGGTAAGCCAGAGTTCAAACAGGTAACGGTGGGGCGCCAGCACGACATGGCGCAGAAAGTCCTGGGGGGTGTTGACGGGCAGCGGCGCCATCAGCGTGATGAGCGCGGCCGAGGTCAGTACCCAGCCAGTGCCGGCCAGTGCCAGCAGCAAGCCGAAGCGCACCAGGCACCAGTAGCCGCCGCTCACTGCATAGCGCGAGTATTGCCAGCGGGTCCATGTCTTGATGACGAGCTGCAAGTTGACGGCCTCGCCCCGTTCGAGTGCGCGGCTGATGGCGTACAGGCTGGTGGCCAGCACCGGGGCCACCACCAGAAAGCCGGATAACGCACCCGCCAGCAGCCAGAAACGGTCGCGCGCGAGCAGCATCAGCAGGGCCCCGAAGGCAGCTACCGCCAGACCGTGCGCGAGGCTCAGCCAACCGCCGCGCAGCATGTCCTGCGCGCCCCACACCAGCCAGCGCAGAGGCTGGGCCAGACCAATGGTGCGGATGACAGGCAGCGTCAGAGGGCCATCGGTCAGCGACGGTGTGGGAGGAGAATTTTTAAAGTGGGGCACCATGGACACAAGCTTAACCGCGGCGCATGCCGCAGGCTTACTATGTAGCAAGCCTGCGAATGGAGTGGGTCGTCCCGCACCCTGACCAAGCGTCGAGGTGTCCATCTTGAGCTTCGTCAAAGACGATGCCCGAGCCTGGGCGCATCATTAACTTCGTTCGATGAAAGAGTTGACCAAATGAACAAGCAACAAGCCATTCCTTACCGACAACAGTTGCTGCGCATGCGCTCGGCCCTGCTCGCACAGGTTGCCGAGCAGCGCGGAGGGGTGATTAGCCGTGCGGAAGCCGCTGCAGATCACTTTGCGCAAGCTGAGGATTCACGCGCACAAGTGACGACCGAGCGCGAACTGGAGTTGGCCATTGGCGAGCGCGAGACGGCGGAACTAGCCGCGATCGACACCGCACTGGCCCGCATCGAGGCGGGCACCTACGGCGAGTGCACTGACTGTGGCGTGGACATCGCTGCTGCGAGGCTGCATGCGAGCCCCGAAGTGACGCGCTGCATCCACTGCCAGGAGAAGGTGGAACACCTCCGTTCTGCCTGAGCCTTCCGCTTTCCAGTGTTGGTGTATTCCTGAGTGGACAAGCCCGGGAGGGCTGGTTAGGCTGCTGGCTGACATTGACCATCCTTCCCCTCTCTCTTCAAGCCACGCTTCATGACGTCGTCCACGCCTCCTGCCGATTCCAACCCGCCCGCTGCTTCTGCCGATCAAGCCGTTGACGCGCTTCCCGTCATGGCCGCGCCTTATGTGCCGCCGCTGCCCACTGGCCCGCAGGCGCTGATGGTTCCGCTGGGGCTGGGGGCTCCCTTTCGCTGGCTGGCACAAGGGTGGCGCGACCTGACGGCACACATCGGCATCGGCATCTTCTATGGCTTGTGCTTCTGGGTCATGGCCATCACGCTGGCTGCGGTGTTTCGCTCCAAGCCTGAATACACGCTATCGATTGCCTCCGGCTGTCTGCTGGTGGGCCCGTTTCTGGCCATGGGCCTGTACGAGGTGAGCCACCGCCGAGAACAGGGCGTCACGCCCGATCTCGGTGCCTCGCTGACCTGCTGGGACTCGCACATCCGCAGCATGGGCATGCTGGTGCTGGTGCTCATCGTGCTGGAGCTGCTCTGGGGCCGCGTCTCGCTGGTGGTTTTTGCGGTATTCTTCAACACCGGCATGCCGTCCACCACGGGGGTGATCAAGGCGGTGTTCAACCCCGACAACTGGGAGTTTTTGATGGTGTACCTGGCCGTGGGCGGGGTGTTCGCCACGCTGGTTTTTTCCACCGTCGTGGTGTCCATCCCCATGATCCTGGACCGCGACACAGACGCCATCTCGGCCGCCATCACCAGCATCCGCGTGGTGTTCGCCAACCCCGGTGTAATGCTGCTGTGGGGTGTGCTGATCACCGCACTCGTCGTGGTGGCGCTGCTGCCATGGGGCCTGGGCCTGATCCTGATCGGCCCACTGCTCGGGCATGCGAGCTGGCACGCCTACCGCGGTGCGGTGCGCTGGCAGGAAGCTGTGGCGGAGCAAGACGGAAAATTGATCCCCACTAACCACTGAATCAAGAAGATCGCCAGCGGTCCGTGCCACGGACGCGGTGCTATCTGGCGGTGGCGGGTGCCTTGCATGGCAATGAGGATCCATCAGTAATGCGGCGGCAACTCTTCGCCTGATCGGCTAAACACGTCGGCTCCCCCGTCCGGGATCTGCTGTCGAAGCTGGGCGAGCTCGCGAATCAGCATGTCGATTTGCTGCTGTTGGCGGACGATGATCTGGTTAAGTTGATCCACCAGGTCTTCGGTGAAGCTGGCCTTGATCTCCAAATCGGTCAGGCGCTGTTCAATGTCTTGCGGATATTCCATACCCCTATTGGACACGAATTTAGGGCGCTGATGGTGCGTTAAAGGCGTTGGAGACCGGTCTTGACTCTCAGGCGCGGAGAGGATTATTTTTGCGCGCTGGCTGGCTAACTGGCCCGGCAGGCGGCTTTCCCGAGGTAGTGACCTCTCTATGGCGGACCGTCCGCATTTGGCCGTATCGGCCTGATGCGCTCTTCTCGCTGATCAGCCCGTTGCTGCCCGCCCAGGAACAAGGCCCCCAGACCGCGCCAGGGCGGCTCCATCGGGCGCGTCCAACTGCCGTTTCAAGGTTAAACGACGGCGCCGAACAGCGCACCCACACCCGCAGTGATCGCCATCGCGAGCGCCCCCCAGAAGGTGACCCGCCACGCGCCCGCCAGCACGCCAGCGCCACC
>DFWY01000025.1:0-17062 GCA_002381615.1 Polaromonas sp. UBA4122
GTTGGAACTGTCGAACCCGGGTGAGCAGCGCCTGTATTTCCAGCCAGGAAGGAGCCTGAAGCGGTAAATTTGAACTGAATTGGTGTGCGGGTTGATCATCCCAAGGATGGTGATCAACATGAACGAATCCCGGCTATGCACGATTGAGCTGATCGAACAGTTTCTCAGTGCCGATACGCTGGTTGCGTTTTCAAAGCAAGGGGATGACACCGAACGTTATGAGCACATCAGTCGCGTGCTCAAGCGCTTTGACTACCCCAGCGCAATAAACGCGAACGCGGTGTGCTGTTGCGCTACCTGCGACACACGATCGGCTACAGCAGCCCGCAAGTCACTCGACTGGTTTCCCAATGGGGCAAGAACCGCCTGGCAACTGTGCCACTTGCCGAGCACTACAGGCCGCCTGCCGCCCCGTTTGCGCGCAAATACATGCTTGTTGCCGCCATTGCAGTTTTGACCAAGTGCGCCAATCATGGACTGACCAGCCCCAACTGGGCTAAAGCCTGCAGTTTTTCTAGCTAAGCATAGGGTTCACGCCGGTCAATTTTGTATCGGCACTTCTCGCGTTAAGTGGTCAATTTTCGGTCGGCAGCAACAAGCCTGTTGCCCGCTCCAGTGCCTGGCCGCCGCCGTAGCTGCTCTGCACAGGGGCTGCGCCACCCAGGCTGACACGAATCGCGCAGTATTTGAACTCCGGTATTTTGCCGAATGGATCCAGCGCGGCGTTCGTCAGCTTGTTGATGGCGGCCTCGTAATAGCAGAAGGGGACAAAAATCGCACCCCGTGGCGAGCTGTCATCTGCCCGTGCGTACAGCGATACAGTGCCGCGCCGTGATTCAATCGTGACCATATCGCCCGGTTTTCCGCCCATGGCATCGAGATCAAGTGGATGCACCAAGGCAATCGGATCGGGTTCGATGGAATCGAGTACCGTGGCGCGGCGGGTCATGCTGCCGGTGTGCCAGTGTTCCAGCTGGCGTCCGGTGATCAGCACCATAGGGTACTCGGCATCAGGGCGCTCATCGGCCGGAATGATGTCTGCGGGGACAAAGCGGGCGCGACCGGTTTCACGGGGGAAGTCATCGACAAACACCACGGACTGGCCGGGGTCGCCTTCCACGCGGCACGGGTAAGTCACCGCATGCTCGCGCTCCAGCCGGTCCCAGGTGATGCCGCCGATGCTGGGCATGGTGCGGCGCATTTCGTCAAACACTTCCGAGACATGCGTGTAGTGCCAGTCCAGCCCGAGACGCGCGGCGATTTGCTGGATGATCCACAAATCCTGTTTTGCGTCGCCTGGTGGGGTGATGGCCTGGCGCCCCATTTGCACCAGCCGGTCGGTGTTGGTGAAGGTGCCGGTTTTTTCCGGGAAGGCGCTGGCCGGCAAAATGACGTCGGCCAGATACGCTGTCTCGGTCAGGAAAATATCTTGCACCACCAGATGATCCAGCGCGGCCAGAGACTCGCGCGCATGGCTGGCATCCGGGTCGGACATGGCGGGGTTTTCACCCATCACGTACATGCCGCGAATTTGCCCTTTCTCGATGGCGTGCATCACCTCGACCACGGTCAGGCCCGGCTTGTCATCCAGCGTACCTGACGGCAGCCCCCAGGCGGCCTCAAAGCGGGCTTGCACTTGCGGGTCAGACACGGGCTGATAGTCGGGGTACATCATCGGGATCAGGCCTGCATCGGAGGCACCCTGCACATTGTTTTGTCCACGCAGCGGGTGCAAGCCCGTGCCGGGCCGGCCGATCTGACCCGTCATCAGCGACAGCGCGATCAGGCAGCGTGCATTGTCGGTGCCGTGGATATGCTGGGAAACGCCCATGCCCCACAAGATCATGGAAGCTTTGGAGTTGGCATACAGCCGGGCCACATATTTGATGGTTTCGGCATCGATGCCGCAAATCGGCGCCATGGCTTCGGGGCTGTAACCCTCCACATTTTTCCGCAGTTCATCGTAGCCGATCGTGCGGCTGGCGATGAAGTCCTTGTCGACCAGGCCCTCCGTCACGATGACATTCATCATGGCGTTGAGCAAAGCAACATCGGTGTCCGGCTTGAACTGCAGGAAACGGTGCGCGATGCGCGCCATATCTGAGCGGCGCGGGTCGCAGACGACCAGTTGGGTGCCGGTTTTCACCGCATTCTTGATCCAGGTGGCTGCCACCGGGTGATTAACTGTCGGGTTGGCACCAATGATGATGACGACTTCGGCCTGGGTCACATCCATAACCGGGTTGGACACTGCGCCAGAGCCAATGCCTTCTATCAAAGCCACAACCGATGAGGCATGGCACAGGCGTGTGCAATGGTCCACATTGTTGCAGCCAAAGCCGGTGCGCACCAGCTTCTGGAACAGGTAGGCTTCCTCGTTGCTGCCTTTGGCCGAGCCGAAACCGACAAGTGATTTTTTGCCGTATTGGTCGCGAATCTCCCTGAATTTATCCCCAGCCAGTGCCAGGGCTTCCTCCCAAGTGGCTTCGCGAAACACGTCCATGACGCGTTCAGGGTCCATGCTGAAGTCGCCGCGCTTGGGCGCATCCGCACGCCGGATCAGCGGTTTGGTCAGACGCTGCGGGTGATGTGCATAGTCAAAACCGTAGCGCCCTTTGACGCACAGCCGGGCGTGGTTGGCCGGGCCGTCACGACCTTCGACATAGAGAATCTTGTTGTCTTTGACGTTGTAGGTCAATTGACAGCCGACGCCGCAATAGGGACAGACCGAATCGACCTTCTTGTCCGGTATCTGGAGTGCCACTTCGCGTGCCGGCATGAGTGCCCCGGTGGGGCAAGCCTGCACGCATTCGCCGCAAGCCACGCAGGTGGAGGCGCCCATGGGGTCATCCATGTCGAAGACGATTTTGGCCTGATCGCCCCGAAAGGCAAGACCAATGACATCATTGACTTGCTCGTCGCGACAGGCGCGCAGGCAGCGGGTGCACTGAATGCAGGCATCCAGGTTGACCGTGATGGCCGGGTGGGAGGCATCCTGCCTGACTTGTTCGCGCGCTTCAAAGCGGGGCTTGCCGACGGCCATTTTTTCGGCCCACTGATCGACTTCATTGTGGCGGGTGTAATTGGTCTCCGGCATGTCTGAGAGCAGCAGCTCCAGTACCATCTTTTGGGACGCAACAGCGCGATCACTATTGCTGGTGACCTTCATACCGGCCGCCGGTGAACGACAGCACGAAGGTGCCAGCACCCGCTCGCCATTGATCTCAACCATGCAAGCGCGGCAGTTGCCGACCGGCTCCAGCCCTTCTTTGTAGCAAAGATGAGGTATTTCAACTCCCTCGCGTTTTGCGACCTGAAGCAGAGTTTCATTGGCCCGGCCCGTCACATCGCGACCATTGAGATTGAAAGTCACAAGCGGCGCATCAAGTTGCGCTATTTCACGTCTGGTAATCGCATTCATATTGATTCTCTGTGCGTCTCTTTGCCCGATTTGACGATCAGGTCAGTTCATGTGGAAAATACTTGACAACGCAGTCGACCGGGTTGGGCGCTGCCTGACCCAAACCGCAGATGGACGCATCGCGCATCACGGTTGACAGCTCTGCCAGCAGGGCGACATCCCACTTCGGTTTTTCTATCAAATGCGCTGCCTTGGCGGTGCCGGCACGGCAGGGCGTGCATTGACCGCAAGATTCGTGTTTGAAAAACTGCATCGTGTTGCGCGCCGCGCCGACTGCAGTGTCCTTGTCCGACAGCACCACCACGGCCGCGGAGCCAATGAAGCAGCCATAAGGCTGCAAGGTGTCAAAGTCGAGCGGAATGGCGTTCATGGACGCCGGCAAGATGCCGCCCGACGCGCCGCCTGGCAGGTAGGCATAGAAGGTATGTCCTTCCTGCATGCCGCCGCAATACTCATCAATCAGTTCCTGGATCGTGATGCCGGCCGGGGCCAGTTTGACACCGGGATTCCTGACCCGACCTGACACGGAAAATGAGCGCAAACCCTTGCGACCATTTTTTCCATGCGAGGTGAACCAGGTGCCGCCTCTTTCCAGAATTTCGCGCACCCAGAACAGGGTTTCAAAATTGTGTTCCAGCGTCGGGCGGCCGAACAGTCCGACTTGCGCAACGTAGGGCGGACGCAGGCGCGGCATGCCGCGCTTGCCTTCGATCGATTCGATCATCGCGGACTCTTCACCGCAGATGTAAGCTCCTGCGCCACGCCGCAGAATGATCTCTGGCAGCACGGCCACAGGGGGGGAGCGCCTGAGCTTAGCCAACTCGGATTCGAGCAGCGCCCGGCAACCATGGTACTCATCACGCAGGTAGATATAAATTTTGTCAATCCCGACCGCCCACGCGGCGATCAGCATGCCTTCCAGGAAACGATGGGGATCGCGTTCCAGATAGACGCGGTCCTTGAAGGTGCCGGGTTCACCTTCGTCGATGTTCACAGCCATCAAACGCGGCCCCGCTTCTGCGCGGACGATGCGCCACTTGCGCCCTGCAGGGAAGCCCGCGCCGCCCAGACCGCGCAAGCCGGAATCTTCCATGGTCTTGATGACAGATTCGACTTCCTGTTTTCCGCTCAGGCAGTCTTTCAGCAGCGCATAACCACCGGCTGCCTGGTAACTGGCATAGTCGGAAAAGCCGGACGGAACGTGCTGTACATCCTGGGCAGCCACCTTGACGGCGACCGTTTCCACGGTCGCGTTGGGTACCGGGTTCTGCCCCACGACGGCAAGAGGCGCCTGCTCGCAACGACCGACGCATGGTACGGCGATCACGCGAACATCTGTGCCCAATATTTTTGGAAGCTTGGCCAGCAACTCGCGCGCACCTGCCATTTCGCATGACAAGCCGTTGCAGACCCGTACGGTCAAAGCGGCTGGTGCGGCGTCGCCTTCTTTGACCACATCAAAGTGGTGGTAGAAGGTGGCGACTTCATATACTTCGGTTTGTGCCAGGCGCATCTCTTGCGCCAAAGCCGCGAGGTGTGCGGCGGACAAATGGCCAAAGCGGTCCTGTATTTTGTGCAGATGTTCAATCAGCAAATCGGCTTGACGGGACGCATCACCAAGAAGCGATTGCACCTCGGCCAGTGCGACGGGGTCAACGCGACGCCCCTTGGGCGCTTGACGTTTGCGTTCTTTTGAAACCTGTTGCACCGCGATAGGGATAATTTTTTGGTTCATTCGTGTCCGGTTAAAAGTTGACCAAATTCAACTGGCTAGTGCAAGCGGTGTGTCTGGAATTGGAGAACCGAGTTGCAAGGCGCTTGGAATATGGATTTTCTAAAAAACTGAAGCGGAGAGAATTTGTAGCAATGTGCAGAGCGAAGCCTCGAGTTCCCCTGAACGATAGACAAACATTCGCATGATGGCATTAGTCTGATAATCACATGGAACGAAGGGCTAAGCAAAAGCGGTCCAGCAAATCTGAATATCGCTATCAGTAAAAACTACGGGAATAAGCATGGCCAAGGTTGGTCTGGCGAGAAGTAGTGATGGTCAAGAAATCAGCGCGATGCACAAGGCTCGGATGGTCCTTGCGTGAAGACAAGAGACAAAACCTATTCAGGTAACCGGGGGATCAGATCACTTGCTCTGCACGCAACTCCGCCACCTCCTCTGCGCTGTAACCCAGTTGTGCCAGAACCTCTTCGGTATGCTCGCCCAGCAGTGGCGAGCGGCTCACCTCGGTACTGCTGTCAGACATCTTTATCGGGTTGCCAACCGTCAGGTATTTGCCGCGCGTGGGATGATCAACTTCGACAATAGTGCCGGTCGCACGCAGAGAAGGCTCCTTAGCGATTTCCTTCATCGACAGGATAGGTCCGCAGGGGATGTCGTACTTGTTGAGAATATCCATGGCCTCGAACTTGGTCTTGGTCATGGTCCATTTCTCGAGCCTCGCGAAGATCAGCTTGAGGTGCAACAGACGTGCAGCCGGCGTGGCGAAGGCCTCATCGGTGATCCAGTCTTCTTCGCCAATCACCTTGCACACTGCAGGCCAGGCGGCCGCCTGCGTGATGAGGTAGATGTATGCGTTCGGATCAGTTTCCCATCCCTTGCACTTCAAGATCGAGCCTGGTTGGCCACCGCCAGACGCGTTGCCGGCACGCGGTACCGCCTCGCCGAACGTGCCATCCGGATACTGAGGGTACTCATGCAAGGTGTGCGTGCGTTCCAGCCGCTGCTGATCGCGCAGCTTGACGCGGCACAGGTTCAGCACGGTATCCTGCATCGAGGCCAACACCTTCTGCCCCCGCCCTGTGGTGTTGCGCTGATAGAGCGCGGCGACGATGCCAAGGGCAAGATTCAAACCCGTCCCACTGTCACCGATCTGGGCGCCCGTGACCATCGGCGGGCCGTTGTCGAACCCGGTAGTCGATGCGGATCCCCCTGCGCATTGCGCTACGTTCTCATAAACCTTGCAGTCCTCGTAAGGCCCAGGGCCAAAACCCTTGACCGACGCCACGATCATGCGTGGATTGAGCTTCTGGATATGTTCCCAGGTGATACCCATGCGGTCCAGTGCCCCCGGGGCGAAGTTCTCAACCAGAACATCACACTGTTTGATGAGCGTGTCGAGAACCTCCTTACCTTTCGGTTTCTTGGTATCGAGCGTGATCGAACGCTTGTTGTGATTCAGCATGGTGAAGTACAGGCTGTCCACGCCGGGAATGTCGCGGAGTTGGCCGCGAGTGGCATCGCCCTCACCAGCGCGTTCAACTTTGATGACATCCGCGCCAAACCAGGCCAGAAGTTGCGTACAGGTTGGTCCCGACTGAACGTGGGTAAAGTCAAGAATGCGCACGCCGTCTAGCGCTTTGCTCATGGGTAGCTTCTTTCTGTCAATTACTTGTACATGGCGCGTGCCATGGTGCCCGGCGCATAAATCTTCGGATCAACCCAGATATTAATCAACAGCGCAGAGGCGTGTTTTTTTACATTGATTCACGAACACGTTATAGCGTACCTGCAATCATGGTGAGGTCGCATATCGCTGAGCAACTTGCCGAGCAGATTGTTTCATGCACCAGCTTTGGTTTCAAGTTCCGTCAGGCGTTTTCGCAGGGCCCGGTCTTCGTTGAACTTGCTGGTTTCGTCCCGAATGACCGAGGCAATACCTGTTATCTTTTTATCGGCTGAGTAAAGCAGGGCAACTGTGAAAGAGATGGACATCGCGCGACCGTCCTTATGCACGGCTGGCACCCGCAGCACATCATGACCGTAACGGGTTTGTCCGGTTTGCATTGTCTTGTGGTAACCGTCCCAGTGGCGCTGGCGCAAGCGCTCCGGAATGATCAAGTCAAGCGACTGGCCCAAGGCCTCGCTTTCCGTAAACCCAAAAATGTATTCTGCTGCGGGGTTCCACAGCGTGATGGCACCACTTGCGTCACAGACGACGATGGCATCGCCGACCGCTGCTACGAGTTGATGAAAGTCAATTGCTGAATGCATGTGGTTACTCCAAATCGGGGTAAAGATGGTCTCTCAAATCAAGACGGCGCCCAACTTGGGCGCCGTCCATTGCCGTCTTGAAGACCGGCAGATTAAATTATCGCCTTCAGACCGTCTTCAGACTGCCTTTGAGGCATGCATGGCGGCGATCTGGTCCTTGCTGTAGCCGAGTTGGGCCAGAACCTCGTCGGTGTGCTCGCCCAACAACGGAGAAGCGGTGACTTCGGGTTTTAGATCGGAGAACTTGATCGGGCTGCCGACGGTCCAGTAGCTGCCGCGCTCCTTGTGCGGCACCTCGACGATCGAACCGCTCGCGCGCAGGGACTTGTCATGGAGCAGTTCCTTCATGGAGAACACTGGCGAGCACGGGATGTCGAACTTGCGCAAGATATTGACGGCCTCATACTTGGTCTTGTCTTTCAGCCACTCTTCGATCGTGCCGAAGATGTCCATGATGTGCGGCTGGCGGGCCTTGGGCGTCATGTAGAGCGGGTCAGTCTTCCACTCGGGTTTGCCGATGGCGTCGCAAATCGGCGCCCAGGCTTGACCCTGAATCGTGAAGTAGATGTAGGCGTTGCCATCTGTTTCCCAGCCCTTGCACTTCAAAATCCAGCCGGGCTGACCGCCACCACCGGCGTTGCCGCCGCGCGGCACCACCTTGTCGGCGAAAGCTTCCATCTCATGCGGGTACTGGGGGTACTCTTCCAGGAAACCCATGGTGTCCAGACGCAACTGGTCGCGCATCTTGACGCGGCACAGGTTGAGCACCGCGTCCTGCATGGCCACGGCCACCTTCTGACCCTTGCCGGTCTGCTGGCGGCCGATATAGGCGGTCAGGATGCCGATGGCCAGGTGCATGCCGGTGTTGGTGTCACCCAGGGCGGCAGAAGAAACCAGGGGGCCGGCTTGCTCTCCTTTCCACCAGCCGGTGGTGGAGGCAGCGCCGCCGGCGCACTGTGCTACGTTTTCATAGACCTTCAAATCTTCGTATTCGTGACCGTCGCTGAAGCCCTTGACCGAGGCCAGGATCATCTTGGGGTTGAGCTCCTGGATGCGTTCCCAGGTAAAGCCCATGCGGTCAAGTGCGCCAGGGCCAAAGTTCTCGACCATCACGTCGAATTCCTTGATCATCTTTTCCAGCACTGCCTTGCCTTCAGGCTGCTTGGTGTCGAGGGTCAGGGAGCGCTTGTTGCTGTTGAGCATGGTGAAGTACAGCGCGTCCACATTCGGAATGTCACGCAGTTGGGTGCGTGTCACGTCGCCGGAACCGGGGCGCTCGACCTTGACGACGTCGGCGCCGAACCAGGCCAGCATCTGGGTGCAGGCCGGGCCGGCTTGCACGTGGGTAAAGTCGATGATCTTGATACCGTTTAGTGGTTTGTTCATGATTAACGTTTCCTTATCAATGGTTTAACTTGGCTTACTTCTTTATCGCAGCGGTTTTTGGGTTCAGACTGGTAATGCGGCCGCTTTCAGTGCCGGCGGTTTCATCGATGACGGCATTGATCAGGGTCGGCTTGCCGCTGGCGATGGCTTCTTTCATGGCCGCGGACAGCTCTTGCGGGGTTGTCACGTGCACGCCGACACCACCGAAGGCCTCCATCATCTTGTCGTAGCGCGCACCCTTGACGAATACCGTAGGTGCAACGTCGGCCCCTCCGCCCCGATTGACGTCTGTGCCCTTATAGATACCATTGTTGTTGAGGATAACCACGCAGACCGGCAGGTTATAGCGGCAGATCGTCTCGACTTCCATGCCACTGAAACCGAAGGCGCTGTCGCCCTCGATGGCGATGACCGGCTTTCCGGTAACCACAGCCGCAGCTACGGAAAAGCCCATGCCGATGCCCATGATCCCCCAGGTGCCGACGTCCAGGCGCTTGCGCGGCTGGTACATGTCGACGATGCTGCGGGTAAAGTCCAGCGCGTTGGCACCTTCATTGACGAGCATGGCCTCCGGGTTCGCCTTGACGATGTCACGGACCACGGCCAGGGCGCTGTGGTAATTCATCGGCGACGGATCCTTGGCCAGGGTCTCGGCCATCTTGGCGATATTCTTGTTCTTGCGCTCGGCAACCGCGCTCGTCCACTCGGCAGGCGCCTTGGCCCAGCTCGAACCCATGCCGGCCAGGAGCGCCGAGACGCAGGAGCCGATATCGCCGATCAGGGGCGCGGCGATCGCCACGTTGCTGTCGGCTTCTGTCGGCGAGATATCGATCTGAATGAAGCTCTTGTCAGCCCAGTCCTTCGGACCATTGCCGCCCCAGGTCTTGCCCTTGCCTTGCGACAGCAGCCAGTTCAGGCGCGCGCCGACAAGCATCACGACGTCAGCTTCGGGCAGGACGTAAGAGCGCGCGGCAGAAGCCGATTGCTCGTGGGTATCGGGCAGAAGACCCTTGGCCATGGACATCGGCAGGTAGGGGATGCCGCTCTTCTCGACCAGAGCGCGAATGTCGGCATCGGCCTGGGCGTAAGCCGCACCCTTACCGAGAATGATCAGGGGGCGCTTGGCGCCCTTGAGCAACGTCAGTGCACGCTGGACCGAATCCGGCGCCGGGATCTGGCGCGGGGCCGGATCGACGACCTTGATCAGCGACTTCTTGCCTGCTTCGGCGTCCATTGTCTGCGCGAAAAATTTGGCTGGGAGGTCAAGATAGACACCACCAGGCCGGCCTGACAAAGCAGAACGGATGGCGCGCGCGATGCCGACGCCGATATCTTCAGCATTGAGCACGCGGAAGGCCGCCTTGCACAGGGGCTTGGCGATGGCGAGCTGATCCATCTCTTCGTAATCGCCCTGTTGCAGATCGACAATCTCGCGCTCGCTCGATCCGCTGATCAGGATCATCGGGAAGCAGTTGGTTGTCGCATTGGTCAATGCGGTCAGACCGTTGAGGAAGCCGGGGGCGGATACCGTCAGGCAGATACCAGGTTTCTGTGTCAGGAAGCCAGCGGCCGCAGCTGCGTTGCCGGCGTGCTGCTCGTGACGGAAGGAAATGACCCGCATGCCTTCGCCCTGTGCCATACGCGTGAGATCCGTGATGGGAATGCCCGGCAGAGCGAAGATGGTGTTGATGTCGTTGAGTTTCAGGGCATCGATTAAGAGGTGAAACCCGTCGGTCTGTACGGGTGATTGAGTGTCGTTTGTCATGATGAAATATCTCTTCGTTTGACTTCGATAAAGGTTGAGCAACGTGGCTGGCAGTATCGGTGGCCCCAGAAAAAATTCGTTGACCTAAGTCAAGGCCTCCGATAGTGGACTTCGCCGCCTCGCTCGTGTGCTCAGACGGGTCATTTGCACCGTCGGGGTATGATAGGTGTCGATTCAGGTTCCACCATTGACCCGGGTCAATTTTTATAGTATTTGGACCACGCAAACGAGAGAAGTTCACGTCCCGCCAAAACTTACTTGAGCCTACCGCTTCCATGTCGTCCGTTGAAAATCATCCAGAAAAAAATATTATTCGCGTCCAGCTCAGGCAAAACATCTTGCTGAAAGGGATGAGCGAGAGCGAGAGCGCCGAACTCGAACCTCATCTGGTTGTGCTTGACTGCCATAAGGGTGACTTTCTACTGCACCAGGGAGTGCATGAGATGGAGCAGTATTTCATACTTGACGGGATTCTGAAGCGGGTGGTCACGAACAGTGTTGCCAAGGAGATGATCCTGCGCTTTGCTGCCGAGCGTGATATGGAGACCAGCTATGCCGCGTGGTGTTTGAAAACGCCAACACCCTACAGTATCGTTTGCGTTACGAAAGCGCGGGTCGCCAAATTGCCGCTACCACAATGGGTTGAGTTCATGGAGCGGCACGCGGAAACCAAAAAGTTGTTCGAGCATGACGTGATGAGCGTGATGGGCGAAATCATGGCCCATACCATTACCCTGCATATGCTTGATGCGCCGGGACGGGTGCACCGCTTTTTACGCAAGCACCCTGAACTCTTCGATCGCATTCCAAAGAAGGAATTGGCTTTCTACCTGAATTTGTCCGCTGAGACCCTGAGCCGGTTGAAGCAACGTGGCAAAATTTGACTCGCCCCGTCCGACCCAGGCCAACTTGGATCAATAGTGTTTTGCTGATGTGAACAGCCGTGAATTTGCCATCAGCCGGAGTTCATTGGCCACACTGTTAACCCCCTGGTGCGTCAGCCGCGATTTTTTCAGCCTCGGTGCGTTCCTCGGCAGTCAGCACGTTGCCGCGCAACGTCATCTTGCCGCGACGGGATTCAATGGTGATGTTGGTAGTTTGTGTCACGACATGTTCCTTCAGAGCTGCCCGAATGCCAGCTTCCAGCGTCCTGTTGGCCAGAATGACAGGTGATTCCTGGCTTTTCTGAAGCTAAGGCCGTCCCGTCAGGAGCCGGATCTCTTTCACACAGAAACGGTCGGTGTTCAGCACCAGATCATAGAGCACCAGGTCTCCCCACTTGGCCTCGGAAAACCTGCTTTGCCGTACCCGGTACTATCAGACGAAGCCACTGCAGCGGGCAAGACGGCAATCGCGTGATTATCCTGCGGGTGGTAGAAGCGCTGAGCCCGGATGAGGTGGACTGACTTATCCAAGTAGCCTGGCTGCCGGGCTTGGTTGCTGCTGGCTCCAGCCACGCCGAACAACAGGCTTGGGGACAAGAACACTTTAAGATAAAGGCGGCGCGCGAATGGCGCCGACAGGTAACGCGCCCGGGAGGTATTGTTAGTTACGACACCGCCCGTATTTTTCAGCTACGGGCGGTGTTTGTCACGGTCAAAAAATCAAGCCGAAAGTTTCCTCAACTCGACATGCCGGCCGATGTAACTGGCATCAGAAACTGTACTGCATACCGACTGACAGCGCCTTGATGCTCTGGCCCCCAATGGTGTTGCCATCCGCATCTCGCGGCGCGGCGATGGGGACACCATGACCCCCGGCACCGATCGCATAATGCGCGCCGGCGCCTTGATTCAGCACCGCCCCCACCACATACACGGAAGTCTGTTTGTCATAGTGGTACTTCAGCCCCAGCGCATACATGTTGGCGTGGTCGTCTGCCGTTAGGAAATCGGGACTGCCCGGGGTTTGCCCGGCGTGCGCCCATGATGCCATCAGGTCCAGGCCGTTACCCAGTTGCTGAACATCGCTGATGAAATAGCCATCGCGTGCGCGCTCATTGACCGTCGGATCAATGCCGCCGGCGCGATAGAACTTTTCATAGATGGCGGATAAACGGTTTTTGCCGAAATTGTAGGTGACACCAATTTTGGCAGCACTCTCGTTGCTGGTTACACCGCCCGTGTCGCCGGTGCGATCGACCGCGTCGTGGCGTTCGTAACTGACGGTGGCAAAAAGCGGCCCGTTTGCATAGTTCACCGCCAGGCTGCCGGCGTTTTTGAAAGCACCATCGTTGCACGAATTTGGTGCGGTGGGATCGAGTTGCCCGCCTGCCGTGGAGCCAGAACTGCCTGGCGTGGCGCCCGAACACACCTTTTCACCCTGGGCATATGCGTATTTGTCGGAGTTGGCGAGGTTGTCGTATTTCTGGCCGGGCGAAAACAGCGCATTGACCGAGAAGCCGTTCATCTTCGGCGAATCATAGAAGATCGAATGTGGTAGTCGTGCATCGAATTCAGCACGCAGGTCGCCGCCCGTATTACCCAGGATGGCGTTGTAGTCCCCCACTGTTGCGGAAAACGGATCCATGCTTCCCGTTGAGCGTTTGTATGGCGTATCCGTCTTGCCCAGCATTAACTTACCGAACTTGCCTTGGACGCCGAGGAAGGAATTGCGCGAGCCCAGCCCCCCGACCTCGGTCGGCGTTCCAGAGACATTGACCAGCGTTTCAAACTGGGCGATCGCCTTCAGGCCACTCGTTCCCAGCTCTTTGCTGCTGGCGCGAACTCCGAGATATGACAGATTGCTCGATACCTGGCTCACGTTCTCCTTGCCATTGCTGGTTTGCTCTACGGACAGGTCGGCGTGCCCGTACAAGGTTACGCTTGCGCCCCCGATGTTGACGCTAAGAGGCGACTGACCTGGCGCGGCGGCAGCGGTAGTGGCCGACGCCGCGGTTGCGTTGGGCGACGCTGTCATCGCGTCGATCTTGTTCTGCATGTTGCTCATTTGCTGCTGCATCCCCTGCAGTTGCTGCTTCAGTAGTTCGACTTCGGAAGAGTCCGCTGCAAAGGCGCTGCTACCAGCAAAAAGCAGGGTGCACGCGACGGCGATGAGTGTAGGTTTCATGGGCTTTTGTCTCTAGTAGATTTTCTGTTCCGAGCAAGTATGGTTGCTGGTACAGCGTGATGGGTGAAAATTATTTGCAAGATGTTCAGAACGAATAGCGTTTATCGGCAGCAAGGCCAAGTGTGATCTGGGAATCTCCTGTGGTAAATAGCCCTTGTTGGGCTGAATTGCTGACGCGGTGGAGGCCTTTGCAGACCTGCCACCGCGTCATCGGTTTAGTTCAACGTAATGCACATCGAAAAATTTGCTGATTAATCTGGGTTCTGTCGCATTAACCGTTTTCGGCGCTTTCGACACACCAGAGGGAGTCAAATTATTGACTATAGACACTACTTGTAGTGGTCAATTTTTTGGAATTTCGGTTAATGCGATAGAACTAATCAACGCCCCCTTGCGGACTAATCAACGGTATATCGTTTGACGTATTGGGTAGGGAGAGGGAACGAAAAGGCTAATGTGGTGAATATTCAGACTGTTAACGGAGTAGGTACTTTTCGCGACTGAAAGTAAAACGTCAGCACCTGCCACACGATGAAGAGGGCAATCACGGCGAGCAAGGTGCCGCTGATGGGGCGGGTGATGAAAGCGCCGAAATTCCCCCGACTGAGGAGCAGGGCGCGTCGGAAGTTCTCTTCCAACATGGGGCCCAGGATGAAGCCCAACATGAGCGGCGCAGCCTCCAGCCCCAGGCGCATGAACATATAGCCAAAGAATCCAAAGAGGGCGGTAATGTAGATGTCATCCAAGCTGTTGTTGATGCTGTAAGTTCCGATGCAGCAGAAAAAAAGGATCGCTGGAAACAGCACATTGAAGGGTATCTTGAACACCGACAGCCAGAAGCGCACCAAGGGCACGTTGAGGATGAGCAAAAAGCAGCCGCCCACCCACATACTGGCCACCAGACCCCAGAACAACTCGGGGTGCTCTGTGATCATGCCAGGGCCGGGCTGGATGCCCTTGATGATGAAGGCACCCATCATGAGGGCCATAACCGCGTTCTCGGGAATGCCAATGCTCATGAGTGGGATAAAGCTGGTGCGAGCGGCCGCTTCGTCGGCGGCAGCTTGCCCGGCCACTCCCTCGATGGCACCGGTGCCGATCTCGTGTTTGTATTTACTGAAACGCTTATCGACGGCATAGGCTGCGAACTGGGCGATCACGGGCCCCCCGCCGGGCAAGAGGCCTAAGGCCGAGCCAATCACACTGCCGCGCAAGGCGCTGGGAATGATGCGCTTGAACTCGGGCCAGGTCGGCATGAGTTTGATCTTGCCGTTGAAAGGCGTGCGCTCCTCGCCGCTGTCGAGGTTTTTCACGACCTCGGCAATGCCGAAGCACCCCAAGGCGATGCTTATCAGGCCAATACCGTCGGCAAGAAAGGGCAAGTCCATGGTAAAGCGCGCAGTGCCACTATTCACATCAGTGCCGACTGACCCAAGCAGCACGCCTATAAAGGCCATGGCAAGGCCATTGAGCAGGCTACCGGTGGTGACAAAGCTCACGCACATGAACCCGAACAACATGAGGGCACAGTAATCGGCCGGGCCAAACAAGAACGCCACCTCGCCCAGTGCCGGGGCCATCGTCGCCAGCACCACGATGGCCACGGTACCACCAATGAAGCTGGAAACGCCTGCGGTGAACAAGGCCAAGCCGGTTTTACCGTTGAGCGTCATCTGGTAGCCATCGATGCAGGCCACGATGCTGCTGGCGTGCGGAATCTTCATGGTGATGGCGCTCACGCTGTCGCCGTATTGAGCGCCGTAGTAAATACCCGCCAGCATGATGAGCCCGCCAGTGGCGGGAATGGAATAGGTCAAGGGCAGCAACAAGCTAATGGTGGCCAAAGGGCCAAGTCCAGGTAGCAGCCCCACCAGTGTGCCCACCACGCAGCCGATGGCGCAATACATGAGGTTATGCAGGGTCAGTGCAGTCTCAAAACCAAACGCGAGGTTGTGCAGGATGTTCATCAGAATAAGGGCAGTTGCAGGCCGAGTAGGTTTCGAAACATAAAGGCAATGGCAATTAGGCCAGCCGAGATTTTGAGGTTGCGCACTACAGAATACGAGGTGCCGGCAAAGGAGGAGCAAAACACCAGAAACACGATGCCCGCGATCATGTTCAGGTATTCAGAGAGCACCGCAAACCCGCACAGGCCCAACAGGACGAGGGCTATGTTCTTCATGTTGTAGTTCACGGGTACGGGCTTGACGAAGCGCGAACGCACCACGGTGATCAGGCCAATCAAAAACACCAGGCAACTCACCAGCAGAGGAAACAGGCCAGGACCGGCTCTACCGAATTCGCCTACTTTGTAGTTCAGCGACACCACGCCAAAGAGCAGAGCAATCGCCATGAGGCACAGGCCCCTGATGAAATTCAGGTTATTAAAGTTCATGTCAGGCGTCTCCAGGGCTGCGCCTGCGGGGCGTTGTTGTCAACTTGGGGGCGGGTCATCCGGGTCTCCTTGTGGTTTGGCCCCGCGCCTTCCGGTCATGCAAATAGGCAGCCGGAGGCGTTCGGGCTGGAGGTGATGGTAGGGCTCGATGCTTCCAATTGGCTTTCGTTTTGCCGGGAGCACTTCAAAATACGTGTTATCACTAACGCAGCGGCAGCACGAAAAAGACGCGTGTTAAACCGTAAGCCAGGCCCGCGAACAATGCTTCCGGGGGCGGCGAAAGTGGGGTGCCGGCGTCAGCCTGCCGAAGCGCTGCGGGCGGCTGGTATGGTCGCGCGTGGCAGGCGCAGGATGGCGCGCAGGCCACGTGGGCCATCTGCGGGCGTGTCGGCATCGGCCAGTTCGATATCCCCCCCGTTGCGTTGGGCGTAGCCCCTTGCGATCGACAGGCCCAGCCCCGCGCCGTGGCGTGCAGCCCCGGGGACGGCATGCTCCGCGAGTTGCACAAAGCGCTCAAACACCGCGGCGCGCTGGTCCGCAGCAATGCCCGGGCCGTTGTCGCAAACCTCGACACACACTGACAGGCCTTCAAAGCGTGTGGCGACCGTGATGGTGCCACCGGCGGGCGTGTAAGCCACGGCGTTATGAACCAGATTGGACAGCGCCTCATGCAGCTCTTCGCCATGGGCCATGACCGGTGCAACCATGTCTGCGGTCGCCCCCGCGCCCGTTGCTGCTGGCGCCATGCCGACATCCGCCTGAGCGTTGTCCCCGTAGGCATGGACCCAGCCCAGGTCCTGGTTTTTTTCGTGCGCCAGTGGCAGGTATTGCAGAACCACTTCGCGCGCGAGTGCATTGAGATCCACCAGCGCGGATGACGTGACGTCCTCCTGCGGTTCACTGGCATGCGCCAGTGCCAGCAGCTGTTCGCTCAGGCGGCGGCTGCGCGACAGCTGGCCCACGATCGCGCGCAGGGTTTCGCGCATGCGCTCCGGGTCCGGCTCGCGCAGCGCGTAAGCT
>DFWY01000025.1:17193-32837 GCA_002381615.1 Polaromonas sp. UBA4122
TGGCCTGGGTCAGCAAGATGGCCAGCGGCGTGCGCAACTGGTGGGAGGCCTCGGCCAGAAAACCGGCTTGCCGCGCCAGCACCAGCCGATGGCTCGCCATGTGGTGGTTAACGGTTTCGACCAGGGGCTGGACCTCGTGCGGGACATGCGCGGCATCCAGTGGCGCCAGGGCGTCTGGCGGGCTGGCCAGCACCGATTTTCGCAGGCGCTCCAGCGGCCACAGGGACCAGCCCACGCCAAGCCAGACTAGCAGTATCACCGCGGCCAGCATGCGTGCGTCCCTGAACAGCTCCTGGCGCAGGGAACTGGCGGCCGCCTGTTCGCGCGGGCCAGTGCTTTCGGCGGCCTGGATCAGCAATTGATAGGGTCTGCCGTGGCCATCGAGGACCGTGCGGCGCAGCGCCACGACGCGCACCGCATAGTCGTGATAGACGCCGTCGTACCAGACCGGCTCGTGGCTCGCTGGCGAGGCCTGCAGCGTGGAGGGCGGCACCGGCGGCAGGTCGCTGACGCCAATCAGGGTGGTCTCAGGGCCTGAGGCCCGCTCGTCTGTCCTGATGGCCGTCGCCGGCGGGCTGGCCGGGCCGGTGGGGTCGTCCGGGCCCGCGACAAGGGCGACCAGCCCGAGGTGCAGATGCTTGTGCCTGGGCCGCATTTCATCAAACATGGCCTGCACATCAAAAGGTGCGTTCACGCGGATGGTACCGTCGGCGGCCAGCGTCACGCTGTTGTCCAGCGCCGTTACGGGCTCCAGCATGGCTTGGTCGTAGGCGTCCTCCACGATGTCCTTGAGCGCCCGGTAGTCGTTCCAGCTGTCAAAGGCCAGCAGGGCCAAGACGCCGGGCAACAGCAGGGCCAGCAGGCGGACGCGTATGCCAAAGCGGCTTGGCCGCATGCTGCGTGGCGGGTCAGGTGCCGTGGCTGGCATGCGCCATGTCCCTGAGCATGTAGCCCAGCCCCCGGATGGTCACGATCTGCACATCGCTGCCTGCCAGTTTCCGGCGCAGGCGGTGCAGCACCAGCTCGATCGCGTCGGGGCCGGCATTGCTGTCGTGCGGGAACACCTTGCTCGACAGCTGGGATTTGCCCACGGGCGTGCCGCTGCGATGCAGTAGTGCCAAAAGCGCCGCGTTTTCGCGCGGCGTCAGTTGCAGCAGTTCATCTGCCAGCGTGAAGGCGCGGCTTTCATGGTCAAAAGACAGGGACGCGCAACACAGCGGCACATGCGGGCGGCCACGGCTGCGCCGGACCAGGGCCGCCAGGCGCGCTTCCAGCTCATCGAGCTCAAACGGTTTGGTCAGGAAATCGTCCGCACCGATGTTCAGCCCGCGCACCCGGTCCTGCAGCGAGCCCTGAGCGGTAAGCACCAGCACTGGCGTGCGGTTGCCTGCCTTGCGCATGTCGGCCAGCAGCGACAGGCCATGCCGGTCCGGCAGGCGTAAATCGAGCACGATGGCGTCATATTCGGTGACCGCCATCAAGGCCTCGGCGGTGCCCGCATCGGCCGCATGGTCGGGCACAAAACTGCCCTGCTTCAGCGCGCGCATCAGCCAGGAGGCCATATCCAGCTCATCTTCGATCAGGAGTATGCGCATGATTTACGTCGTTAGTTTCAGGCTGTTGGGGGTGCAGGCCGGAGCCTTACTGTTGATGTTCCCGAGGCAAAGGTATTTCATCTCGATGTATTCCTCCATGCAGTGGCGGGAGCGGGTGAAGGGAATCCAACCCTCGTATGAAGCTTGGGGAGCTGCCGTTGTGCGATGGAACTACGTCCGCAGACCTGCACGAATTCTAACGTGGGGACACCGGCCGGTTTTGTCGCGTTAGCCGCAGATGGACGTGATTCTGGCGGTGACGAATGCCAGTCCCTCAGGCCAGACGGATCCGCCCTGCCAGCGCATAAAATTGGTCGGCAAAAGACATCTCGTTGCAGCCCTCCAGCATGAGCTGCCCTTTGCGAATCATGTGCATCAACTCGATGCCAGCGAGAACACATTTTACGGCTTGAAATGATTTGAAATTGAGCATCGGTTTGGTGACGTGTTTGACAGCGCGGTGGTCTTGCTCGACGATGTTGTTGAGGTATTTGATTTGTCGAACGATGATCGGTGTTTCGCCTCTGGCATTGATCTCATTGATCGCCGCCTTGTTGGCGCCGCTCTTGTCCATGTTGACTTTCTCAGGAACATCGTTGGCCTGCATGGCCTTGTCAAAGAAGCGCATGGCCGCTGCCTTGTCGCGCTTGGCGGTCAGAAGAAAGTCGACCGTTTTCCTTGTTTGTCCACGGCGCGGTAGAGATACTTCCAGACGCCTTCGACCAAGATGCAGGTCTCGTCCATTCGCCAGCTCCCGCCAACCTGGTGTTTGTACTTGCGAAACACCTTTTCAAGCAACGGCAGAAACCGTATCGCCCAGCGATTGATCGATGAATGGTCGACAAGCACGCTTCGCTCTTGCATCATTTCTTCCAGATGGCGATAGCTCAACGGATACGCCGCGTACCAACGGATGCATACCAGAATGAAGTCGATTGGGAAGAGCATCCCTTTGGTAGCCAGCATCTCGTTTCAAGCCTTTTCAGTCAAAGCGCTCAGCATAGTCGAGTGGCCGGCTTGACTGTCAACGCGACAGAGCCATATTGGTCAATCACCATGCGGGATCGCGCAGTAGTAAAGGGAAGCGTCATCTTTTGTCATCCTCAAGATGCGAAGCGCGCGGTTGATTAGGGGTTGCGCTTGGGGCAGACGAAGGATGTGATGAGCAAAATGCCTGGTGAGGTCATGGGCCTGTTCGAATATGGACACCCATTTCTCGATGGTAACGGGCGAACGATACTGCTTGTGCATCTTGATGCTTTCATACCGAGCCGGATTTTCAATTTCATGGGCAAATACCAATATAGCAGACTACCTGGTGGCCCTCAGTAACGAAATCAACAATCCTGGTCGCGGCATTCTTGACGCCTACACAGTGTCCCGACTCGGGACACTTTCCGAATTAGTTGGGTCCCCATTCGCTTCATGCGTAATCACGTGTACGCATTCAGGTATTCCTCGAGCTGGTGGAGACACGGCATCTCGTGCAGCTTACAACTGGCAGCCCCGTCAAGTCTGCGGTGGACCTGGGCACCTGCCGGGGTGTCGGATTTACTCATGCGGACTTGGGCTGCCGTCGAGCTTGACGCTGCCGCAGTCTGACCTCGCCCCATGTCGTCGCGAACGCGTCAGCTGTCTGCATTGGAGCTCCCTGACTGAATGATCTTCAGGTTAGGCCCTGCCATCTTGATAAAAACCGAACCATCTGAAAGCGTGATCTCATGTTTTTGTCCAAAAACCCGAGCTTTCCAACTCGCTCCCCAGTTCGGCGCAAATACTCCGGCAAAAAATCCCCTGCCAAGTCAAAAAAGAAGTCAACTTGGTCAAGGCCTTTTTCTTTGGAGGTCTGGATCAAACTCGCCGGGAACCTGGTCTTGGCCAGAATGATCCAAATTGCAGCCATGGCGGGGGTGCCTGGACTGAGGTGGAATGTCAATTCAACGTTTTCATTCGGCAAACCCGCCTGAGCCAAGTTCGCACTAACTTGGCTGTAAATTTCGCCATAGTCGATAGGACTAGTCAGATCGATTTGGTAAAGATCAACTGTCGACGGTTTGTACTTGGCCTTCGCTTCTAGCCAAGAGCAATATCGCTTGCTTCACTCAAAATCGTAGTTTGTCAGCAAATAGACGCGGTCATACCGCTTCTCACCAAGCAACGCTGTGGCTATTGGTCCAAGGTCTTCACCACGCTGAGCCTCCGGGCAGTCGTGATCTGTTTTTCCAATCCATGAGACTAACCAAAATTCAGCTTTCATTGACCAATAGTAAGTTAAGTTGGTATTTGGTAAACAAATTTATCAACGCCAGCCCATTTGACACCATTCCACCTATCTTGGATTGAATAAGTTCAACTCCCGCATTTGTCCCCGTGAGCCAGCCTTTGTGGGCATGACCCGGTTCAGAAGCCAAAAGGGCAACTTCCGTTGTAGCGAAAGTAAATAGAAGGGCGTGACCAGACGCCTCAATCACTCAGATGATCGCCGCAACCAAATCGCGTGGTCTCGCTGTGAAACCGCTTGCGGTGTGCATGGACGGATAGGCGTGTTTACGACTTTAATGTACTGTTTACGACTTTAATTGGTCGGAATATCACTTCAGGCGGGTTTCTGGATCACTCCACCGTCACACTCTTGGCGAGGTTTCGCGGTTTGTCCACGTCGGTCCCACGCGCACATGCCGTGTGGTAAGCCAACAACTGCAGTGGCACCACGTGCAGCAGCGGGCTTAAAGCGCCGTAGTGCTCGGGCATGCGGATGACGTGAACGCCTTCGCTGCTGTCGATATGGCTGTCGGCATCGGCCAGCACATACAGCACGCCGCCGCGCGCACGCACTTCCTGCATATTGCTTTTGAGTTTTTCAAGTAGGCTGTCGTTGGGCGCGACCGTGACCACCGGCATGGCGCTGGTGACCAACGCCAGCGGGCCGTGCTTGAGTTCACCGGCCGGATAGGCCTCGGCGTGGATGTAGCTGATTTCCTTGAGCTTGAGCGCGCCTTCGAGCGCAATCGGGTAGTGCAGACCGCGCCCGAGAAACAGCGCGTTTTCTTTTTTTGCGAAGTCTTCGGCCCAGCTGATGACTTGGGGCTCCAGCGCCAGCACGGCTTGCAGTGCGGCAGGCAAGTGACGCATGGCCTTCAAATATCCGGCTTCTTCTTCCTCGCTCAGACGGCCCTTGGCTTGCGCCAGCGACAGCGTGAGCAGAAACAGGCCAGCCAGCTGGGTGGTGAAGGCCTTGGTGGAGGCTACGCCAATCTCGACACCGGCGCGCGTGATGTAGGCGAGCTTGCATTCGCGCACCATGGCAGAAGTCGCCACGTTGCAGATGGTCAGCGTTTGCGTCATGCCCAAGCTTTGCGCATGGCGCAGTGCCGCCAGCGTGTCGGCCGTTTCACCGCTTTGCGTGATGGTGACCACCAGCGTCTTGGGGTTGGGGACCGAGGTGCGGTAGCGGTATTCGCTGGCCACTTCCACCTGCGTTGGGATACCTGCAATGGACTCCAGCCAGTATTTGGCCGTGCAGCCGCTGTAGTAGCTGGTGCCGCAGGCCAGAATCAAAACCGAATCGATGTCCTTGAACACCCGGTACGCGTCGTCGCCAAACAGCTCGGGGACTATCCCCTTCACACCCTGAAGCGTGTCGGCAATGGCACGGGGTTGCTCGAAGATTTCCTTTTGCATGTAGTGGCGGTACGGACCCAGCTCTGCGGCACCACTGTGGGCGTGCACGGTTTTGACTTCGCGCTCTACCCTGTTGTGATCACGGTCAAACACCCAGTACTTGCCCAGTTGGATGTCCACCAGGTCGCCTTCTTCCAGATACACGATCTGGTCGGTGACGCCTGCCAGCGCCATGGCGTCGCTGGCCAGGAAGTTCTCGGAGTTGTCCTTGCCCACACCCAGGATCAGCGGTGAGCCGGCACGGGCGCCCACGACGCGGTGCGGCTCGTCCTTGCAGAATGCGGCGATGGCGTAGGCGCCATGCAATTGCGCGACGGCCGCCTTGAGCGCTTCAAACAAGTCACCGTCATACAGGCTGTCCACGAGGTGCACGATGACTTCGGTGTCGGTCTGGCTTTCAAACACATAGCCTTTGGCCTGCAGGGCAGCCCGCAGTTCGTCGTGGTTTTCAATGATGCCGTTGTGCACCAGCGCCACCCGGCCGGGGCGGGTCGCACTGTTGGCGCCGGTGCCGTGGCTGAAATGAGGATGGGCGTTGTGGATGGCCGGTGCACCGTGCGTGGCCCAGCGGGTGTGGGCAATGCCGGTGCCGCCTTCGAGTTTGTCAGCGCTAACTTGGCGTTCCAGTTCTGCCACGCGCGAGGTGCTGCGCGCCCGCTTCAAGCCATCAGCATAGACGGCAACGCCGCAAGAGTCATAACCGCGGTATTCCAGCCGCTGCAAGCCCTGTACCAGGATGGGAACAATATTTCTCGTAGAAACTGCTGCAACGATGCCACACATAACACGCTCCAAAAATAGACAATGCCTGATGCTACGCGTTCACTATTTTTTAATGTGATTAATTTATACAATTATTTGGAATTAAATTTCATATATTTCTTTAAATTGAATTAACTTTCATTAAAATTTCACAAATGGAACAAATCAACATAGATGCCACCGACATCATGCTGCTTGACGCCATGCAGGACGACGCTTCGCTCAGCAACCAGGCCCTGGCAGAGCGCGTGCATGTGTCACCGCCAACCTGTTTGCGGCGTGTCAAGCGGCTGCGTGACGCCGGGCTGATTGAACGCGAAGTCGCCTTGCTCAGCCCCGACAAGCTCGCCGCCGCGCTGGGGCACGGACTGACGGCGCTGGTCGAAATCACCCTCGACCGGCAGGGCGTCGAGCAACTGGACGCATTCGAGGATCGAGTGGTGGCCGACGATGCCGTTCAGCAGTGCTACCGCGTGTCGCCGGGGCCGGACTTTATATTGTTGGTGCATGTAGCCAACATGCCGCAGTACTTGGCGCTGGCGCAGCGGCTATTTACCAGCGACGCCAATGTGCGCAACGTCAAGGCATTTTTCAGCACCAAGCGTGCAAAATTTAAGCCGAAAGTGCTTCTAGCCCAATAGGTACGGTCGCAAACAGCTATTATATTAATAGCATAATTCAGCCCACGACCAGCCAGGCCGGTGCAGCCGAAGAGGTTTCTCAACCCTTGGGCTGCTTGACCGGGCGCTTCCAGTTGGCAATGCTGACCTGCTTGGCACGCGCCACCGTCAAAACGCCGGGTGGCGTGTCTCTGGTAATGGTGGAGCCACCGCCCACAGTGCCACCTTGGCCGATGGTGATGGGTGCCACCAGCACGCAGTTGCTGCCAATGTGCACGTCGGCTTCAATCACCGTGCGGTGCTTGTTGGCGCCGTCGTAATTGGCAGTGATGCTGCCGGCGCCATAGTTGACGCGTTCGCCCACCGTGGCGTCGCCCAGATAGGCCAGATGGTTGGCCTTGGCACCCCTGGCGAGAGTGGAGTTCTTCACTTCGACAAAGTTGCCGATGTGCACTTCGGCGCCGAGGTTTGCACCGGGCCGCAGGCGGGCAAACGGGCCAATCAGCGCGCCTTCGCCGACTTGCACGCCGAGCTTTTCGCCGTCGATATGGGTAAACGGGTGAATCACCGCGCCTGCGGCAATCGTGGCGTTGGCAATCACGCAGTTGGCGCCCACATGTACGCGGTCGCCCAGGCTCACCCGGCCTTCAAACACGCAGTTCACGTCAATCTCGACATCCTGGCCGCAAGCCAGCGTGCCGCGCACATCCAGCCGCGCCGGGTCGGCCAGCCGCACGCCCTGCTCCATCAAGGCCGTGGCCTGGCGAAGCTGGTACACGCGTTCCAGCTCGGCCAGTTGCACGGGGCTGTTCACACCGGCCACTTGCGCGGCATCGGTGATCTGGTGCGCCACCACGGCTACACCGTCGGCCACGGCAAACTTCACGATGTCGGTCAGGTAGTACTCGTTTTGGGCATTTTTATTGTCCAGCCGGGCCAGCCAGCCGCGCAGCAGGCGCGTGGGAACGGCCATGATGCCGCTGTAAATTTCATGGATGGCGCGCTGGGCTTCGCTGGCATCCTTGTGCTCGACGATGGCGCGCACCTGGGCGGAAGCCTGATCGCCGGCCCGAACAATGCGCCCGTAGCCCGTGGGGTCGGCCATTTTCAGCGTCAGCAGCGCCAGTCGCTGGCCGTCGCTTTGATCCAGCAGCGCCTGCAAGGTGGCGGCCTGAGTGAGCGGCACGTCACCCGACAGCACCAGCGTGACACCGTCGTCAGCCAGCAGCGGCAGCGCTTGCTGCACTGCGTGGCCGGTGCCGAGCTGCGGCTCCTGACGTACGAACTTCAAGCCTAAATCATGACCAAAAGGGTCTTTAGCATCCGCCACCCGGGCGCAGGCTGCTTCAACTTCCATAGCGCCGTGGCCAGTGATCACGACCGCCTGGCGCGCCGACAAGCGGGCGGCGCAGTCAATCACATGCGCCAGCAAGGCACGGCCGCCCAATCGGTGCAACACTTTGGGCCGTGTGCTTTTCATCCGTGTGCCTTTGCCCGCGGCCATGATGACGACATCAATTGGGGTTGCCATGAAATTTCCTGTGAATTTTTTTGCTTGTGAAGCGTCCGGCAGCGCTGGCTGGACTGCGATTTTGTATACGGATTATCGGTCTGTTGGCATTGGCCGGGCTGCTGCAAGCCTGCAGGTCAAGGACGGCCTGAACAAGCTCCAGATGTGGCACCTGAAAACCCAGTTGCCTGGCTCTATGGACGCACTGCAAAAGCTGCAGCAGAAATTTTCCCTGCAAGGCCTCTGCACGACAACTTGAAAAGACCGCTACACAAGCGGTACTTCTTTCGGTGGCGTTTCGTAATAGTCGGCAATGCGCTGCAGCGCTCTCGGATTGAGCAAGCGCAACCGCCCGTTCCTGAGCTCGTGCAGACCCAACTGCTGCAAGCGCCGCAGAGTTTTGTTGGTGTGCACCAGTGACAAACCCAGCGCGTCGGCAATGTGCTGCTGGTTGAGGGGGAATTCGATGGAGCCTCCCTCGGCCAGGCCGATGCGATCCAGCCTGCGGTATAGGTGCATCAGCAACATGGCCGCGCGCTCGGTCGCATTGCGCCGGCCGACGGTGAGCAGGTTGTCGTCGACCATGCCTTCTCCCCGGGCCGCCAGCCAGGTGATGTCATAACCCAGGCTGGGATATTCACGAAAGAGCTTCCAGAGGCCGTCTCGCGGGAACACGCACAGGGCGACATCGCTGATGGCTTCAATGCCGTGCGTGGCCCCACCTGAAAACTCCTGCTGCAAGCCGACAAAGTCGCCAGGCAGCAGAAAATTCAGTATCTGTCGGCGGCCATCGCTCAAGGACTTGTAGCGAAATGCCCAGCCCGAATACAGCGTGAAGAGTTTGCCGTTGGACTTCTGCTCATAAATGACCGCACCACCCGCAGGCACAACGGAAGCCCCGCTGCGGAAAGCTTCAATGAACTCAAGCTCATCCGGTTTGACCGGCATGAAAGCGTCCGTTTGGCGTAAGCGGCAGCCTGCGCAGCTAGGCGGGCAGATTCCGGAGGATGCAGTGGAGTTATTCATGTAGGACGAAATTCAGGTGTCTACGCTGTGTCTTTTCACATTGCCCGGTTTTCTACAGCCCGCTACATTTGCCCGAAATGACGAACAAAACAAGCAGTTTTTACGAAGTCCTTTACGTTAGCACTATTGCGCCCGAAGCGCCCATCAGCATCGTTGCGAACATTGCAGGGAAAGCTCGCCCGGCCAATCATGAGCGGGATATCACGGGCCTGCTTATCTTTGATGGCATGCGCTTTTGCGAGCAACTGGAGGGCCACCGGGAGGGGGGTTCTGGCACTGCTGGAACGCATTCGCCACGATCCCCGCCACATCAATGTCGAAATCCTGCATCACGGCCCCCTTGTCGAACGAAGGTTCAAACGCTTCAGCCTGGGATACACCTCGGCGGAAAATGACGACGCCTTGTGCCAGCTTGAACAATTAAACGGACAACCTGCCGTCGACGCTTTTGTGGCACTGCTTTCAACACTTGCCTGGGATTCCTGAACCGGGTGCCAGTTCACCAGCGGAATGCTTTGAGCCACGCCACCGCGCTTAGCGCCAACTGCTCCAGCGGCGCATCGGCCGCCAGGGCCAGCACGCCGGGTTCGGCCGACGGATCCTGCAAGGCCTCAAACTGGCTGGCCACCAGGCTGGGTGGATAAAAATGGTCAGCCCGCTGGCCAACGCGCCGCAGGGATTCCGCCTCGGTAATCGCCAGGTGCACAAAATGCAGCCGGTCAGCGGCACCGCGCAAGCTGTCACGGTAAGCGGCTTTCAGCGCTGAGCAAGTCAGCACAACGCCCTCGGGATGGCGAGCCAGCTCGGACCCCAAAGTGTGCAGCCAATCGGCGCGATCCTCGTCCGTGAGTGCGATGCCTTGCTGCATCTTGCGGATGTTGCCCGGCGGGTGAAAGTCATCGCCTTCTATCAGGGGCAGGGCCAGTTGCTGCGCAATCAGGCGGCCGACGGCCGATTTGCCGCAACCTGCCACGCCCATCACCACCACCTGAATGGCCGGAAGCATTTCTGCATCAAGGAGGGACCGCGGTGCGGGTGCAGGAGGACTATCGGAAACAGTGGTCATGGTCAAATTATCGCGGCTGCAGAGGCGCGCAACATTCGGCAGCGGGGAAACGCTCAAGGGACTGGTTAACGAACCGGTTCTCCAAGCGCCTGCGGCGCGTGGCGCTTCAACAGCCGGCCGGCGCGCGCCTGCAGCCGGGCTTCACCGGTGTCACCAGCGTCTGCGCTATAAGCCAGTGCGCCATTGACGAAGACCTTTTCGATGCCTTCAGACAGAGCAATCGGTTCCTCGTAGGTCGCCACATCACGCACGCGGGCCGGATCCAGCACCACCACGTCGGCATGCCAGTTCACCTGCAGTTGGCCGCGCTGGTGCAGCCGGAAATTGCGGGCCGACAAGCCGGTCATCTTGTAGATGGCCGTTTCCAGCGAAAAGAGTTGTTGCTCGCGCCAGTAGCGCGCCAGCACGCGCGGAAATGCACCCCACAGCCGCGGATGCGGATGTTGGTCATGCGGCAAACCGTCCGAGCCGATCATGGTCAAGGGGTGGGCAATGACGCGTTTCACGTCGTCCTCATGCATCTGGAAATAGCAGGCGCCACCGGGCTGCAGCCGGCGGCAGACGGTTTTCTGGTCAACGCCCCATTCGGCCGCAATGGAGGCGAGCGTGCGGCCCGTCATTTCAGGATGCGGCGTGGACCAGCTCACGAGCACGTCGATCACGCCATCGACGAGATCCTCGCGCAGCACGGTGGAGCCTGCCACGTAAGGGTAGACATCCATGGCCACGGGTTGGCGGCTGGCAAGTGATTCAATCAGCGGCAGGGTTTCCTGCGTGCGCCCCCAGTTGGCCGGGCCGGCACATTTGTGGTGTGAAATGATCAAGGGCACGCCGGCACGAAAGGCCGTATCGCCGGCCTCATGAAGCGCTTCGATGATGGCCTGCATCTCGCTGCGCAGGTGGGTGCTGTACACCCCGCCGAACCGCGAGACCACCTGGGCCAGACGAACCACTTCTTCCGCAGGCGCGGCAAAAGCCTCCTCATAAAAAAGGCCAGACGACAGGCCGCTTGCACCGCCCTCCATGCAGTGCGTGAGCAGCGCACACATGGCGTCGAGCTCGCTGGCGCTGGCCGGGCGGGTCAGGTCGCCCACGCAGGCAAAACGCAAGGTGGTGTGGCCAATCAGCACCGCCACATTAACCGCCGGCTGTGCGGCTGCCAGCGCGCGCTCATAACTCTCCACGGAATCAAAGCGGAATGAATCGGCACCGAGCAGATTCAGCGGTGGCTCGGGCTTCTTCACCACAAAAGGCGCCAACGAAATGCCGCAGTTGCCGGTGATAACAGTGGTGATGCCCTGAGAGACCTTGGGCAGCATGTCGGGGTGCTTGAGCACAATCGCGTCGTCGTGCGTATGCACATCGATGAAGCCGGGCGTGATGGCCAGGCCGCTGCAATCCACGCAGCTCACCTCTTGCAGCCTCAGACCCTCCGGCAACTGGTGGCGCAGATCCTTGCCCACCGCCGCAATGCGGTCGCCCACCAGCAGCACATCGCCGATCCAGCCGCCGGCACCTGTGCCATCAACAACCAGTCCATTCTCAAGCAGGGTAGCGCGCGTCATTTGAGTTTTCTTTCGTTGAATTTGAGTTTGCTTTCGTTGACTGCGGCGACGGTGTCCCAATCAAGCCTGGCGTAGTGCCGCATGTCCACACCGCGCGTGCTGAGCACATCACGCACGCCTCCCAGACGCTTGACAGCCAGATCCCCCAGTCGCTGCGCCACCAGCACCGTGACGATTTCAATCACGGTGAGGTGTACCAGGTAGGCCTCGGTACCCACATGCATGACCGGATCTTCCGGGACATGGATGCCCAGCACAATGTCGGCGTGCTCAGCCAGTGCGGTCCCCTGCTGGGTCAGGGCAATCACTGTGGCGCCTTGCGAGCGGGCAACGTCCACCGCTTCGATCAGCGACGGCATGCCGCCGACATGCGAAATGGCAAACACCACGCCCTGGGTACCCATGGTGGCCGCCGAAACCAGCTGCAAATGAATGTCCAGATAAGCATTGGAGACCAACCCCAACCGGAACAGCCGGGCTTGCATGTCGGAAGCCATGAAGCTGGAGGTCACGCCCACGCTGTAGCAATCCACGCGGCTGGCGCGAACGATGGCGTCGGCTGCCGCTTCCACCGCCGCCACACTGAGCTGCGCCTGCACACCGCTGACCGCGGTGGAGGCACCCTTGATGACTTTGGAGATGACTTCCTGCGTGCCGTCATGGAGCTGCACCCGGCGATGCAGCGGCGAACCGCTGACGGCCATTTCCTGCGCCAACGCCAGCTTGAACTCGCGCAGGCCTTGGTAGCCCAGGTCACGGCAGGTGCGCATGACGGTAGGCACCGAACTGCCTGCCCGCTGCGCCAACTGCTCAAAACTTTCATCCAGCACACGCTGGGGGTCTTGCAGGATAAGCGTCAGCACGCTGCGCCTGGACGTCGGCGCGTTCGCCATGGTCTCGGCAATTTTGGCAAGAACTTTTGAAGTCACGAAGTGGTCATGAGTTAGTTTGGGCTGACGTGAATCAATAAAGGCAGGTCGCGAAAAATCAGAAACAGGTCACTAGGGCATCGCAAACCACATAGTTTTCATCAACCACCGGCATCCACCGCCATTTGTCAAACGTGGTGCAGGGGTGCGAAATACCCAGCGCCACCAGGTCGCCGACCTGCAGCGCCGCATGCTCGGGTCCGGTACCACGCAAATAAGCGTGCTGGTCGTTCAAGCCGCTGACCTTCCAGTCGGCCGGCGCATCGGTGACGGCACCGCTACCCAGCTTGCAAAAAGAGATCGGGATGGGCAAATCAAGATCGTAGGAAATGTCGCGCTTGCCCACGGCGAGGATCACCAGGCCGGGCTCGGGGCAAGACTGCACTGAAGCCCAGACCTCCATCGCCGCCTGCAGGCCGTCGCTGCAGCGCAGGCGCGAATTGACCGCGCTGACCATGCGTTTATAAAACCCGTGGTCGTGCGTCACGTAGCAGCCCGATCGCAACAGGCCGCGCACCGGCCGCGAGAGTTCGGGCTTGAGCCGGCTCGCCACCAGGTCGAAAATCGCCGAACCGCCGGCGGTGACCAGCACCTCTTCGTTGTCAAAAAAATGCTGCTGATCACAGACGACGGCAATGTCGCAAACGCGCTGCATCAGCGCCGCGGCATATGCCTCATCCGCCGCTGATTGCCCGGTCGCGCCCAGGCCTTCGTAGCACTCGATGCCGACCAGACGGCATGCCGGGCTGTCATGAAGGCGCCGGGCCAGCGTCAACGCGTCTTGCTGGCTGCGGCAACCGGTACGGCCGCCCTCGACTCCGATTTCCAGCAAGACCTCAAAAGGCCGTACGGATGCCTGGGGCTGGTTCTGCGACAGGTACCAGGCTTCAATCAGCGCCAGTTGCGCCATCGAGTCCACCAGAAACGCCACACGCAGTCCGGTGTGTTCACGCTGCATGTCCTGAATGCCGGCCAGATCAACCGCGGCGAACACCTGGTTGGCAATCATGCAGCGGCGCGCACCCACCGATACACCGGCACGCACCTGAGCCACGGTGGCAAAGGTCAGGCCCCAGGCCCCCTCATCCAGCTGGCGCTTGAGCAGTTGGGGCGACATGGTGGTTTTGCCGTGCGGCGCCATGTCAAGGCCGTGGTCGGCAGCGAAGCGCTGCATCCACGACAGGTTGTGCTGCAGGGCCTGCTGCTTGATGAGTGCCAGCGGCAGCGGGAGATCACCGTCAAGCACGCGCCAGTGCTGGGCGGCAATCTGCGAGCGACGCAAGGGCGGGCTGGTATGCGGAAAGCCCTTGAAAGAGCGGTCAATCTGCGGGTCGAGAATGTCTTGTAAAGTGGTCATGAATGAGTCCTTTTTGTTACGCCGTCACCAGCGCGATGTCATCGCGGATGCAGGCTTTGAAACGGCCCTGTCCCATGTCCCGCAATTCGGGGCGGACGCCAGAGCAGGCGTCGATCACGTGGGGGCAGCGGGTACGGAACACGCAACCGGAAGGCGGGTTCACGGGGCTGGGAATGTCACCCTTGAGCGCAATGTGCTCGCTTTTTTGCTCGGGGTCGGGCTTGGGTGAGGCGGCCAGCAGCGCCTGGCTGTAGGGATGCAAAGGCCGCGCAAACAGCTCGGCCGTAGGCGCCACTTCCATCACGCGGCCCAGGTACAGCACCACCACGCGGTCGCACAGGTACTCCACCACATCCAGGTCGTGCGAGATGAACAGCATGGTCAGCGACAGGCGGTCGCGCAGGTCGCACAGCAGGTTGACCACCTGCGCCTGAATCGACACATCCAGCGCGGACAAGGGCTCGTCAGCCACGATGAACTCGGGCTCAACCGCGAGGGCTCGGGCCACACCAATCCGCTGGCGCTGGCCGCCAGAAAATTCATGCGGATAGCGGCTGGCATGCTCGGCGCGCAGACCGACCAGTTCCAGCAACTCGGCGATACGCTCGTCCCGGACTTTCCGGCCTTTGGCGAGACCATGCACCTGCAAGGCCTCACCCAGAATATCCTTCACGCGCATTTTCGGATTCAGGCTGGCGTAGGGGTCCTGAAAAATCATCTGCAGCTTGCTGCGCAGGGCGCGCATGCGGGAACTTGATGCCGCGCCCAGGTCTTCACCCCGGTACAGCACCTGGCCCGACGTGCTCTCAATCAGGCGCAGCAGGGTGCGCCCAATGGTGCTTTTGCCCGAACCTGATTCGCCGACCAGCCCCAGCGTTTCACCGGCCTGAATGGAAAAGGAAACATCGTCCACGGCCCGCACCGGTTTGACAGGCGAGCCGAAATAGCGGTGCAGTTGTTTGACTTCGATCAGCGGCGCGCTCATGCGGGGCTCCTGTGCAATGCGGCGGCGCGGGCGGCGGGGGTAAGGATGCAGCGCACGTTGCGCTGCGCGTTTTCTGCTTCTTGCTGCAAGTCTGGCATGGCGCTGCGACAGGCATCATGGACATGGTCGCAGCGCGGCTCAAACGCACAGCCCGGCGGCGGTGCCAGCGGGCTGGACACCTGGCCGCGAATGGCATAGAGGCGCCGCTTGCCGCCGCCGGCCAGCTCGCGCTTGCGCTGCTGCGCCGGCAGGCAGGCCAGCAAGCCCTGCGTGTAGGGGTGCTGGGGCGAGGCAAAGAGCTCCCTCACAGGGGACGACTCAACAATGCGGCCCGCATACATCACCGCCACATCATCGGCGTGGTGTGCCACCACCCCCAGGTTGTGCGTGATAAACAGGATGCTCATGCCGGTCTCAAACTGCAGGCGCCGCATCAGCTCCAGAATTTGCGCCTGGATGGTCACATCCAGCGCCGTGGTCGGTTCGTCGGCAATCAGCAAGGTCGGGTTGCAGGCCATGGCCAGTGCGATCATCACGCGCTGGCGCAT
>DFWY01000025.1:32967-41716 GCA_002381615.1 Polaromonas sp. UBA4122
CGCGCTGGCGCATGCCGCCCGACAACTGGTGCGGGTACTCGTGCAGCCGCTGAGCCGCAGCCGGTATCTCGACCAGCTCCAGCATGCGCTGGGCGTGGGCCATGGCGGCCTTGCGGTCCAGCCCCAGGTGCAGGCGCACCGACTCCGCAATCTGTTCACCCACCGTGAAGACGGGGTTCAGGCTGGTCATGGGCTCTTGGAAAATCATCGCAATCTCATTGCCACGTATGCGGCGCATGGCCGGCTCGGGCAAGGCCAGCAAATCCAGCGTCTCGCCAGCCCGGTTGGCAAACAGGGCCTGGCCACTGACCTGCGTGGACGCGGTGCGCGACAACAGGCGCATCAGCGTCAGGCTGGTCACCGATTTTCCGGACCCGGACTCGCCCACCAGGGCGGTGGTCTTGCCGGGACGAATGCTGAAGCTGACGTCGGCCACCGAGCGGATCAGTCCCTCGTCGGTATCAAAAAAAGTGCTCAGGTTGCGGACATCGAGCCGCAGTGGATTAAGGGGCGGGTTCATGGGGTATTTCTCACATGGACTTTTTAAGCCGCGGATCCAGCAGGTCGCGCACGCCGTCACCCAGCAACTGCAATGACAGCGCGGTCAGGATGATGGCGAGTCCGGGAAATAGAACAATCCAGAGCGCTTCGTGCGCATACTGCTGGCTGCCGGCCACCATGGTGCCCCAGGTCGGAATTTCGGGCGGAACGCCCACACCCAGAAAGGACAGGGCGGCCTCAGCCAAGATGGCATAGGCAAAGATGAACGAGGCCTGCACCAGAATGGGCGACATCAGGTTGGGCAAAATGTGCCGCCACAAAATGCGGGCTGTCGACACACCCACGGCCCGAGCCGCTTCGACAAACAGCAGCTCACGCACCACCAGGGTTGAGGCACGCACCACCCGTGCCACGCGCGGCGTGTACACAAGCACCAGCGCCAGCACCACGTTGAGCATGGAGGGACCCAGAATGGCCACCAGAGCAATGGCCAGCAGGATGTCGGGGAAAGACATCATGGCGTCCACCATGCGCATGAGGGGCGCATCCAGCCGGCGGAAAAACCCCGCCACCAGACCAAACAGTGTGCCAAACACAATGGAGCCTGTGGCCGTCAATGCGGCAATAGTGAGTGAATAGCGGCCACCAAAGGCAATACGTGCAAACAGGTCACGCCCCAGTTCGTCGGTCCCCATGACATGGCTGGCGGTGGGCACCGACAGACGCTGGCTGACCGCGGTTTCATTGGGGTCGTAACCGGTGATCACGTTGGCCAGCAGAGCGACCAGCACCACGATCAGCAGGCAGATAGCCGCGCCCAGCACGATGCGGCGACGGAACAGTTTTTTTAGAATCAGCGGAATTTTCATACAGCAGGTCGCCTCGGACGTCAGTACTTCACGCGGGGATCAACCACCATGTAAAGCAGGTCGGTCAGGAAATTGATCACCACATAAATCATGGCAATGACCAGCAAGGCACCCTGAATTACCGGGTAGTCGCGCCGTAGTACGGCGCTCACCACCAGATTGCCGACACCTGGCAGCCCAAACACGGTTTCGGTGACCACCGCCCCGCCAATCATCATCGCCACGGTCAGGCCCAGCACGGTGATGATGGGCACCATTGCGTTGCGTAGCGCGTGCTTGAGCACCACCACGTTTTCAGACAGGCCCTTGGCGCGGGCAGTGCGCACATAGTCTTCGCCCAGCACATCGAGCATGGAAGCGCGCGTGAAGCGGATGATCAGCGCGGAATTGAGTACGCCCAGCACCACCGAGGGCAGCACCAGGTAGTGAATGCGCTCGACCAGCGTGGCGCCCGGGTCGCCATAGCCCGACACCGGAAACCAGCCCATGGACACCGCAAAAATCTGCATCAGCACCAGCCCGAACCAGAAGCTGGGAATGCTGGCGCCCAGCATGGCAAAGCCGGTCAACAACTGGTCGATCAATTTGCCGCGAAAAACCGCCGAGACAACGCCGCAGGGCACCCCGATCGCCGCGGCAATGAAGACGGCCATCAGTGACAGCAAGGTGGTGGGCTCGGCCCGCTCCCACAGTGCCTGCGTGACCGGGCGCTGCAGGAAAATGGACTCACCCAGGTTGCCCTGCGACAGCTCCTTGAGCCAGTAGCCAAACTGCACCGGCAGCGGCTTGTCCAGGCCATACTCTTTCTGCACGCGGGCAATGTCTTCCGCCGTCGCCTGATCACCCAGAAGCACCGTGACGGGGTCTCCCGACGCGGCGCGCGTGAGCACAAACACAATGACGGCCACGAGCGCCATGACCACCAGCATGCCCATGACGCGTGACAACAGATAGCGTGTCATGACGATCTTTCTTCAGCTAAAGGCACAAGGCCAGCGTGCGCAGCGTCGGGCGCCCCAAGCAAACACCGCCCCCGAGGGGCTGGAGACTGCTTGCGCAGGCCTGGACAGCCGACAGAGGCGAAGCGTCTCGCGAGACGCGGCCTGCAGGGCCTCGCGCATCACACGAAGTGAAAAGCGTGGAGGCCCGCATCTTCATCAGTTTTTCAGGCCGGTGTTCCAGAAGAAGGGCCAGGTCGAAGGCACATAGCCCTGCAGCGCAGGCGACCTGGCCGACAGGCTGTTGAACTTGCCCACATTGATATATGGCACTTCGTCATAGATCACCTGCTGCACCGCACCCCACAAGGCGCCGCGCTTGGCGGGGTTGGATTCGTGGTTCAGCGCAGCCAGCGCGGCCTGCTTGGCCGGTGAATTCCACCAGCCCGGTGCGCCGTCGCCCAGTTGCGGCGGGGACAGCATGGGTTCGGGGAACTGACCTGAATGCGTGATGTAAATATCCCAGAGCCTGGAGTCGCCGCGGCGCTGCACCAGCGTGGCCCAGTCCACCACGTTCAGCTCGGCCTTGAAACCGGCGCGCTTGAGCTGCTCGGCCATGATCAGCGCCATGTTGTAGTGAAAATCGTACTGGCGGCTGGTCAGGATGCGGATAGTTTCGCCCTTGTACCCGGCCTGGGCGGCCTGGCCTTTGGCCTTGACCGCATCGCGCTCGTTATAGCTGGCAGCACCGGCGGCTGAATAGAAAGGCGTGCCTTTGGGGAAGTGGTTGGGCTCAGCCACGAAGAAACGCGTATCGCCGAACCCGGCGGCCAGCATTTCACCTTCGCCAAAGCTGGTTTGCACCGCTTTGCGCAAGGGCTGGGAGGCCATCACGCCTTCTTTTGTATTGAACACAAAGTACGGAAATCCGAAGGAAGGCGTCAGGATGGGAACGGTCTTGCCGCCCGATTTTTCAAGGCGCCCCAGGGCTTCGGTGGGCAGCAGATCGGCAAAGTGGTATTGCCCAGCCAGCGATCCCTCCACACGCGTGTTGGCGTTGGGCACGGGAATGAAACGCAGTTCATCGGCAATGGCAGTTTTCTTGCCGCCGTAACCGCTGGGCGCCTCTTTGCGCGCGGAGTACTGGTCAAAGCGCGTCAGTAGCACATACTGGTCAGGACGGCGCTCCTTGAATTTGTAGGGGCCGGTTCCAACGAACTCCTTCAGCGGCGTGGCAATCGACTCTTTCGCCATGATGGCCGCCATGCCGGAAGGCATCGCCAGTTGCGGCAACAGCGGCGCATAGGGTGCCTTGAGCGTGATCTCGATGCCATGGCTTCCATTGACGGACAGGTCTGCCACTTCTTTGGAAAGCGCCTTGCCGCGTGGCGACACCTCCATCCAGCGCTTGAGGCTGGCCACCACATCTTCGGCGTTCAGCTCGCGGCCATTGTGCAGTTGCACCCCCTTGCGCAGCGTGATGCTGTAGCGCTTGCCGTCGGCCGACACCTTGGGCAGGCTTTCAGCCAGCATGGGCACTATTTTCCAGTTGGCATCAAAAGTATAGAGTGGCTCATACACATGCTGCATGATGGTGGCCACCAGGTCGGTGGGGGATGCCATGGGGTCCAGCGTTTGCGGTTCGGCAATCATGGCCAGGTTGAGCGCGGATTTTGAAAGCGTTTGCGCTTGGGCACCGACCGGCAACAGGGCCGTACCACCCACCACCAGCGCCAAAGTCACCGCCTTGCGACGGCTGATCCAGAATTTTTGCAGCATGCCGATTTCCTTAAAAGTGAAAGTATTTTTCAACTTGCAAAGAATATGCCATCGATAATTTAGAAAAAATCGGTATAAACCCTAGCGCATGCACTAAAACATGAAATTATATTTCAGTCTTAGGGGTTTAAGCTGCATGATCCTGGGCGCCCGGCCCTGTCATACGCACCAGTCTGGTGTCTACTAGACTGGTATTTTCCATTCTCTGTCTATTGTTTACCCATCAGGAGCCTTACGCCATGTCCGCACTCGAATACTTGGGCAACCCACCCATCGCCTCTGACCACCAGCCCCGGCCGTTTTCGCCCGCCGTGCGCGCTGGCGACTTCGTCTATGTATCGGGCCAGGTACCGGGCGACGAAAAAGGTGAAATCGTGCAGGGTGGGATTGAAGTGCAGACGCGGCAGGTCATGAAAAACCTCTCCGCCGCTCTGGCGCTGGCCGGCTGCACGCTGGACGACGTCTGCAAAACCACGGTGTGGTTGCAGGACGCGCGCGATTTCGGAAGCTTCAACCGCGTCTACATGAGCTACTTCGGCGACAAAAAACCAGCGCGCTCCACCACCGAGGCGCGCCTGATGGTGGATGCACGGGTTGAGATGGATGTGGTGGCTTACAAGCCACGCGCTTAAGCGGAGTTCAGCTCCATCGGGGGGCAGCATCCTACACCGGCCAGACCACACCCTTGTCGTTGAGCAGCGCATCGAGCGGAATGTCGTGCGGCTCGGGCTCCAAGTCCGGCAGCCAGCCATGACTGAAGCCCAGGCCCACTGTCACGGGCCGGGGATGCAGGGTCGCCAGCGTCCGGTCGTAAAACCCGCCGCCATAGCCCAAGCGGTAACCGCCTGGGCCGTAGCCCACGCAGGGCACAAACAACAGCGTCGGCACAATCACTTCGGTGTCTTTGGGCTTGGGAATGCCGTAGGCGTCTTCTTCCATCGGGCAGCCCGGATACCAGGCATGAAAGGTCAGGGTCCTGTGCAGCTTGTTGACGACCGGCAAACCAATCTTGCGCGGCGACCGGCTTGCCATGCTTTCAGTAGCTAGTTGTGACCGTCCTTCGGGGGTTAGTGGCATATTTTCTTGTGATTCCTGGCCCAAAATGGCGTCTTCCTGCCAGCGGTACAGCGCGGGCAGCGGATCAAACTCCCCCTTGATCGGCCAGTAGGCGCCAATCACCTCGTCAGTGCGCCCAAACAGCCAGATGCGCATCACCCGTTGCAGCAGATCGGCCCTTGCCAAGCGGTCGGGCATATTGAGGCGCGCTTCAATCAGCGCTTTGCGGGTGCTTAATTTGTCCATAATGTCCCAATGCTATACAAATTTCTTTTCAGCGCGGCACTTCCTGCCGTGCTGTCGGTCGCACTCTCGGCCACGCTAGCGGCACCGGCAGCGGCCCAGACCACTTCATCGGGCAGCGGCGGCGCTGGCGACGCCCTGATTCTGGAGATGAACAAGGCCTTCAAGCGCGGCGACAAAGCCAAGCTGGCGCAACTGCTGCCGCAGGCCAGAGGCCATGTCCTTGAGCCCTGGACCGCCTACTGGGAACTCAAGGCCCGACTCGATGAGGCCAGCCCGCAGGAAGTGCAGGACTTTTTCAACCGCTATGCTGGCACCTACCAGGAAGACCGGCTGCGCAACGACTGGCTGCTGCTGCTGGGCCAGCGCCGCGACTGGGCCGCCTTTGAAGCCGAATATCCCAAGTACCGCATGAATGACGACCGCGAGGTACGCTGCTATGCCTTGCTGGTGGAGCACCTGAAAAATCCGGCGCTGGATGCACGCCTGGCAGACGAAGTACGCAAGAACTGGCAGTCACAGCGCGATGCCGACGACGGCTGCACCGCAGCTGCCGAACGGCTGGTGGGCACCAAAAACCTCACGCAGAAAGATGTCTGGCAAAAAGCACGCCTGGCCACCGAGGCCAGCCGCCCGCGCGCCGCCCGCGACGCGGTGCAGATCATCGCCCCGGAAGCCTTGGGGCTGATGACCGAGCTGAGCAGCAGCCCCACCAAATTCCTCTCGGAAAAATACCTGGCCCTGCGCAAGGTACGCAAGGAAATCATCACGCTGGCGCTGATCAAGCTGGCCACCAGCGACGTGGAAGGTGCCGCCCGGCAGATGGACCGCAAGTGGGCGGTGCAGCTTACCGCCGAAGAGCGTAACTGGGTCTGGGGGGTAATAGGCAAACAGGCCGCCACCCGCATGGGCACGCTGCCGGCCAGCGATGCGCTGCAATACTTTGCCAAGGTCAGCAAAGACAGCGACCTGAACGACGACATGCTGGCGTGGAAAGCCAGGGCCGCCCTGCGCGCGGGAACCCAGCCCAACTGGCCGCAGGTAGCGATGGCCATCAATGCCATGAGCGGCGAGGCTCGCCAAGACCCGACCTGGACTTACTGGAAAGCGCGCGCGCTGCTGGCAACGGCGCCGCCAGACGCAGCGCCGAAGGCTGCCGCCTCTGGCGTTACCCAGACCATGAGCATCGCACCGCAGCGCGCCGAGGCCCTGGCGCTGTTGCAGTCGATCGCCTCGGTACGCGGTTTTTACGAGCAGTTGGCGCTGGAAGAGCTGGGCCAGAAAATCACGGTACCGGCCAAACCGGCGCCGCTCACACCCGAAGAAAAAGAGGCCGCGCGGCTCAACCCGGGCCTGAACCGCGCCGCCTACGCCATCATGATGGGCTTGCGCCCGGAAGGCGTGCGCGAGTGGAACTACAGCACCAACCTGCAAAAGCACGGCGGCATGGGCGAGCGTGAACTGCTGGCCGCCGCCCAGTTTGCCTGCGACCTCCAAATTTGGGACCGCTGCATCAACACCAGCGAGCGCACCCGAACCGAGCTTGACTTCGAGCAACGCTTCCCCATGCCCTTCCGCGAAACGGTGGTCAAACGCAGCCAGAGCATCAACCTGGACCCGGCTTACGTGTATGGCCTGATCCGCCAGGAAAGCCGTTTCGTCATGGACGCCCGCTCCGGTGTGGGTGCCTCGGGGCTGATGCAGGTCATGCCCGCCACGGCGCGCTGGACCGCCCGCAAGCTCGGCCTCGAAGGTTTCAGCCCCGACCAGCTGGGCGACCGCGACACCAACATCACGATTGGCACGGCCTACCTGAAGCTCGCACTGGATGACCTGGGCGGCTCCATGCCTATGGCCGCAGCCGCCTACAACGCCGGGCCGCGCCGGCCCCGCACCTGGCGCAATGGACATATGCTGGATGCCGCCATCTGGGCCGAGAACGTGCCCTTCAGCGAGACCCGCAACTACGTGAAAAAAGTGTTGTCGAACGCCACCAACTATGCCGCCATTTTGACGGGACAGCCCCAGTCACTGAAATCGCGGCTGGGAATGGTCGGCCCCCGCGATGCGGCCTTGCCTGAAGTGAACCAGGACCTGCCCTAATCCTGGCTTCAACTCACCAGCGCCAACGCCCCGAAGTCGCCCACCCGCTCTCCCAAGCCGGCGGGCACCAGTTCAAAGCCGCCGGTCAACGCCGGCAGCTTGCCGCCAATGAAAGACTGCAAGCGCGGCAGCAGGTAGTCGCGGTGATGCCAGAACACGCTGCCGCCCAGGCTGATGCGCTCCAGGTCCAGCGTGATGACGAGGTTGTAAAGCGCACGGCCCATGACCCGGCACAACTCATCCACAATGGCTACAGCGGCTTCGTCACCCGCACCCGCAGCTGAAAAAACACCGGCAGCGTCCGTGTAGCCTGCCGCGGCAAAACGCCGCGCGACGGCGTTGCCGGCTACCAGCGCTTCGACGTCACCGATGTTGCCGCAGCCGCACAGCGCATCGTTGTTGTCGCTGACAAACATGTGGCCCGCATGGCCGGCGTTGCCGTGTTTGCCGCGCAAGACGTGGCCATCGACACACAGCCCGACGCCGATACCGGTGCTCCACGTCACGTAGGCGCAGTGGGCCATGCCTTGCAGCGCACCCCAGCGGCGCTCCGCCTGCAGCGCGCCTATGCCGTCGTTGGCTATTCGCACATCCGCAAATTTTTCACGCAGGGGCGCTTCGAGCAAGGCGCTGGTCCAGCTGTTGGGCAAGCCGCGCGCCGGCCCGGCCAGACCGCCGCAGATGTTGGGGGCGGCGAGCTCGATCATGCCCGCCTTCATCACAAACGGGCCGCAGGATGACACGCCAACGGCCTCGATGTCACGCTCGCTGACCCCGGCTTCCTCGCAAGCTGCCGCGAGCATGCGCAGAATCTGCAGCGCCACGGCATCAGGGGCGCCGGTCTTGGCGGTGGGCTCGGAGCGCCGCGCCTGCAAGGGCGCCGGGTATGCCCCGGCTACATCGGCCGCCAGGCTGACGGCGACTTTGGTGCCACCCAGATCCACACAGGCTTTCATGCCGCGACCTCTTCAAACGTTTCAAACAAATTTGGCGATCAGGCTGGCTGCAAAGCTCAGCAAAATCGTGGTGGTCAGGGGGATAAACCACTCGCGGCCAAACAGCCGAAAGCGCAAGTCACCCGGCAATTTACCAAAGCCGAGTTTCTGCAGCAGCGGGCTGAACCAGCTGATGATAATCAGCGTGAGAAAAATGGCGATGAACCAGCGAATCATGGCGCTAGTTTAGGTGCGGCGCATGACACGAAGTGAAAAGCCCGGAGTTGGCCGTGCGCCGCGCCGGGCCGCCCCAAGCAAGCACAGC
>DFWY01000025.1:41916-42053 GCA_002381615.1 Polaromonas sp. UBA4122
ACGAAGTGAAAAGCGTGGGGGCTATAACGTGTGCATGCGGTCACCCACGGAAAATCCCAGCGGCTCCCACACGGTGCCATCGGCATTTTTGATGTTTTCCGTTGCAAAGGCAATGACCTTGAACAGCTCACCCATTT
>DFWY01000025.1:42276-42527 GCA_002381615.1 Polaromonas sp. UBA4122
GACCTTGAACAGCTCACCCATTTCGTGCTCGTTCACCAGCATTTGCACCTTGGCGATCTCTGCCAGGCTGGCGTTTTCCATGCCGTCCAGCAGCCCGCAGTTGAGCAGAAAGCGGCCCTGGCCGGTGTAGCCCACAACCTGCAAGCCGGCCTCCTGCCCAGCCAGTGCAATGCCGGTGAAATTGACATGGGCGGTGATGTCCTTGCTGCCCACGTCGGCCAGCGCATCGGTGTCGGACATGTGGCTGCGGT
>DFWY01000131.1 GCA_002381615.1 Polaromonas sp. UBA4122
GGAAAGCGCCGCCTTTTCACGGCGCACAGCGTGAAGAGTCGTTCACGACTGGCAGCTTTCCGGCCGTCCAGTTCGACTCCAGGTAGAAGGCCCGGTAACGCACCTTGCCAAAGCCCCACAGCCGCTTGACCACGCCAAAGACGTGCTCCACCCGAGAACGGATGCGTGACTTGTTGCGGTTCTTGCTCCGTGCCACCTCGTCAACGCTGCCATCAGCGCGCCGTGTGCGCTGGTTTGTGAAGTCTTTGGCGTGGGGCGCTTTGCTGCTGATCAGCTCCTTTTGGCTGGCATAGGCTGAGTCCCCGTAGACGCGCTGTTCGTTGCCGTGCAGCAGGTCTGGCAGAGGATGTTTGTCATGTACATTGGCGGCTGTGACGACAGCGCTGTGGGCCAGCCCGCTTTGGCTGTCCACGCCGATATGCAGCTTCATGCCGAAATACCATTGCAGGCCTTTGCGGGTTTGGTGCATCTCGGGGTCACGGGCCTTATCGGCGTTCTTGGTTGAACTGGGCGCGCCAATTGAATAGTGGCGTCCACGATGGTGCCAGTGTTGACCTTGAAGCCTCGGGCCTGCAGCTCCTGTCCGACCTTGGCAAACAAGGCGTCACCCAGTTTGTTCTCATTGAGCAGTTTGCGAAACTTCAGGATCGTGGTGGCATCCGGCACAGGCTCACGACCCAAGTCAATGCCGACGAAGCGGCGCAGACTGGCGCTGTCGTACAGCGCCTCCTCACAAGACAGATCAGCCAGGTTGAACCAGTGTTGGATGAAGTGGATGCGCAGCATGCGCTCACGGCCAATCGGTGGACGTCCGTTTCCTGCCTTGGGGTAGTGCGGCTCGATCACTTCGCACACTACAGACCAAGGCACGACAGTTTCCATGGTCTTGAGAAATTCATCGCGCCGCGTGGGCTTGCGGTAGTTCTCAAAAGTTTGATCGGCGGCCATCGCGAGGGTTTGCTGCTTCATCCCTAGTTAACGTTTCAGCCCCTCTGGGCGTGGACCTTAATCAGCATAGCCTTAGGATCGCGAAGAAGGACCGGCCAACAAAACTGTTGCGCTTCGCTCTTAAAGCCGCCCACTGAAAACTAGGGGACCCAACATAGCAGCAAGCCAGGAAACCCGCATAATGAGTAGCCTATGGAATATTGACAACAGAGGCAAGATCAGTGCGGTTGCCAACAAAAGCCTGTGCTGCGTTTGGCACCGAACAGACGGCCAATGGTCCTTCCATTTGCGTCGCTTGGTACCTGATTCGTCACCGCTGGTCAATCTACAAGGAACACTCATGAAAGCCTGTCCGTCCATACGCTCCTGCCAGGCCGACCAGCGGAGTCAACAGTGATTGAGATTCGCAAGGGCCAAGCACCGGCCCAACTCGTGCGTGCGGAGTTCAGTGTCCGGTTTCGTGCCGCCTTCATCGATCCGGCGTTCCGTGCCGAAGAGCAGTCCATTGCACGGCTTGAAGAGATCGCCTGGGCAGGCTACACCGAGGGCCGCAAGGCTCCTGTCACACAGAAGGCGGGCCCGGGGTATGTCGATCCGGACTACGAATTGTCCACAGAGTGGACTGCCACAAAACAGCGCATCATCGATGCGCAGCGGAGTTGGGCTGACCCGTTGAGACCATCCCGGGTCTTACTGATCTGCGGCTCGGCGCGCAACGATGGCACCTGCCCGGGCGAGATATCCAAGAGCTTCCGGTTGTTGGGAATCGCGCGCGAAACTCTGGACCAAGCCGACATCCAGGTCGATGTACTGGACCTGAGCTTGCTCACCTCCGAATACGGCCGCAATATCCACCCCTGCAAGGGTTGCGTGTCGACCGCGATGCCGTTGTGCCACTGGCCATGCAGTTGCTACCCTAACCACGCGCTCAACCAGACCAACGATTGGATGTCCGAGATCTACGAGCGCTGGACTGCCGCTCATGCGGTGATCATCGTCTCGCCTGTGTACTGGTACCAGAGCCCGAGCCCGTTGAAGCTTATGATTGATCGGCTAGTGTGCGCCGACGGTGGCAATCCCGACCCCACTTCGACCTCGGGCAAGAAGGCCGGCAAGGCGAAAGAGCTTGAGATGGCCGGATGGGACTACCCCCAGCATCTCGCCGGGCGCGCCTATGGGCTGATCGTCCACGGAGATGTGGCCGGAGTCGAAGTCTCGCGCCGCGCGCTGTCGGACTGGCTCGACTGGATGGGTTTTATCGATGCGGGTGTGCAGGCGCGATTAGACCGATTTATTGGTTACTACCAGCCTTATGCGACCAGTCACGAGGCCCTGGACCAGGATAAACCCGTGCAAGAAGAAGCGCGCAACGTGGCGCGCGCGGTAGCCAAGGCCGTCGTCGAGTTGCGTGCCGGCCGGCTCCAAGCGGTGCAGCCAAGTCTGTCGCGTCCACGGCCAAAGTAAGTAGCTTTTGGGGAGAGTGGAACAATTCAGGGGCCGGGGTATTTAGCGCACTTTTCGAGAGCCAAGAAACCTTTTCATTTTTCTGCCCAGATGACCAGTCCTGGCAGGCCTTCCAAAGGGGGGTTCTATCGTTCAAGTCGACCGATCCTGAACTGGTCCGAATGAGCGATTTCAAATTCCGCATCAACGCGCGCGTCCGCTGCGAGTACGACTTTGGCGACTGCTGGCAACACTCAATTCGCGTTGAAGCGCGCCTACTGCTGGAAAAGAAGCACGCCTATCCCAGCCCCGCATCCTACTGGCGCTTCTATCCTATGCCACGGGCACTTGGTTGCCAACAGGCATCCTCTCATACAAAGGCACGCAAACTGCCCCGACACCCCGGCCGTATGGCTTCTCTTTGCCCGCCTTTGAACAGTCGCACCGCCTCCAGCTTGAACTCCAAGCTGTATTTGCCCCGAACTTGTACGCCTTTGATATTTCTCAATTCGCAATCTCCAATCTCTGAATTTAATCACAAGCTATGGAGTACGTTTTTCGGGGCCAAGATCACGATAACAAAGAAGGAGTCGATATGAAAGGT
>DFWY01000011.1:0-18581 GCA_002381615.1 Polaromonas sp. UBA4122
GGTCAACGGTGGTGTGGCCCGAACGGACCCGGTTGAACGAGATTGCGGAGTGGCTGCAGCGTCACGGCAAGGGCGAGCCGTTCGTTGTCGTCGATGACACGTTCAGCGGACAGGCATTGGCAACGGCGCGTCAATATGCAGACGGGCCGTTCCATCGTCGCATCGTGTTGTGCGACGAGAACGTGGGCTTGTTGCCGGAGCATGTCACCCTGATAGTTGAGGCTTTGCGTCGACGATGAGCCAAGCTGTCAGCTAGACGGAAAGATTAAGGGCCAATCCCGGTCCGGCGCCCGTAGAGTTTTTGCGAGGCTTGCCGGGCCACCTCTCCTTTCAACACTGGCTGGCTCAGCGGGTCAGCTCAGAGCCGTGACATTCAGCTGGCGGCCCGTGCCGCCTGCATTGGCGGTAATATCATCAGCCCATGACAATGCCGTGCGTCGCGCGGCAAATAGATGAAAGAGTTAAGCCCATGCAACCGCTTCTTGAAGCAGCCAGTCATATTACCCAGGAGATTGAGCGCACCCGACAGCGTCTTGCCAACCTGGAACAGGCATTGGAGGGACTCAGGCCCCTCATTACCCTGGAGGCTGCGACGGCGGCTGTGCCGTATACCGCTACCACTCGCACCGAGCATGTTGAAGACATATCTTTTGTGCTCGCGCAGGTGTCCGCTGACGAAATTATTAAACCCAAGCACGTTACCAAAACCAAAGCCAAACCCGGTAAAGGGGCACAGCCCGCAAAGCTTCCATCCACAGGCACCGAGCTTTGGTTGAGCTGTCTTGCCCGCAAGAAGCTCAGCCTTGGTGAATTAGTCGACGAGGCGTTGAAGAAGCTTGATTTGGATGAGACAGCGCGAGAGGTCATCACCAACCGTGCTGGTGCCTGGCTCTACGCTGCTATCAACAAAGGTGTGCTCATACCAGCGGGGACGCGAGACGGACATAAGCTGTACAAAAGAGTTCCTTCCAAAGTCAACTAAGGTACCGATATGTTGGCGCGGTATCTCAGGCCAGTATGCGCGTGACGAATACGGGGGTGCCTGCAGGAGCTTGGTCCGCCAACTGGATCAGTGGCAACAGAGCCTGGCTGGCGTTTTCTGCGGCGTTGGCATCGGCTGCATGCACCACAGCGAGCAGGTCGCCCGCTTCCACGCGCTGCCCGACTTGAACAAACTGCGTGAACCCGACGCGTGGGTCCACCGTGTCGCTGGCCCGACGTCTGCCGCCTCCCAGTTCTATGATCAGCAGACCGATATCCCGCGTGGCCATGGCACCAACCCAGCCGCTATGTGACGCGATCACCTTCATTTGGACGGGTGCGGCGGGCAAGTAGTGGCGGGCGCCAGAGTAGAAAATCAGTTGTTGGAGCCGACTGACTATTCGCCTCTGCGGTAAACATTATGCGTTTTAGACGTGCATCCTGGATCAAAAAATGAAAAACCATCTTGCCCTTATAGATACCCATTGGACGACGGTGCGCACGCTACGCTGAAGCAGTTGCGCGACAAATAATGTTGGTCGAAAATGGATGATTTCATTGATCACCTGCGCCGAAGCTTCATAAATCCAGGAAACGAATATGCAATACATATCCGTGCGATACACATCATCGAATGGCAAGTGGGGGCTAACCTTGACCGCCAAGCAAGTCGAATTAATATCAAAACTTCCAGATAAAACGGATGACATGGACTCATGTAATGCTGATATTCGGACGATATTGCAGCACCCTGAGATAGGCCGACAACTCAAAACAATCGGGCAAGACGAAATCATGCTTGAGATGGCGGAATACGGGTGGGAGAAGAAAGATTTTTCCCAACTTCGACAAAAAAACATGAACTTCCTCGAGGACTTCATGTTTATTGTTGCCGGTGTTGTCGTCGATGCGATTTGACCCGTCGGCCGATGACTGACTGACCTGACACTGTCCACAGCAACATGGCGTTGGTGTTAACTGTGAGCATGGAATTGGGTGGTCGCGCGGCTTTGCGGGACCGTGCGGAGATAAAGTGGCACCGGACCCCCTTCGCTAGCGAAGGCGGCTGCACAGTCGACCGCGCCGGACAGGTCGTCGGCAATGACCTGGACGGAATGGAAAAAGGCTTCATGGCATAGACGAGGTGCGATGCTGCCTGATGCTGGTGCCTAAGGAACTGGACGGACGCTCGGCGGCGGGACGTCGGACGCCCGGCATCAGTCTGGGACGATATTCGCGGCCTTCGCAACCTTCGACCATTTCGAAGTCTCGGTGGCGATGTAGGCCGCGAATTCCGCCGGGCTCGCGACGGTCTCGGGCTCTACGCCCTGAACCGCGAAACGCTGCCGTACATCTGGCATCTGATTGATCTTCGCAATCTCGACATTGAGCTTCTGCACAATGTCCTTACGAGTAGCCGCTGGGGCGAAGATGCCCACCCACACGCTGACGGCAAAGCCATTCAGGCCGCCGGATTCATCGACTGTGGGCACGTCCGGCGCAAGCGTGGAACGGTTGGCGCTTGACACAGCAATGGCACGCAGCTTGCCGGACTTGATGAACGGCAGCGCGACCGGAAGGGTCGGGAACATCATTGGCACCTGACCCGCGATCACGTCAATAATGCCTGCGCTGTCTCCCTTGTACGGCACGTGGACCAAGTCGATACCGGCCATGGTCTTGAGCAGTTCGACCGTCAGGTGGTTGGAGGTGCCGTTGCCGGCCGAGGCGTAGTTGATGGAGCCCGGGCGCTGCTTGGCGAGCGCGACGAGTTCTTTCACGCTCCTCGCCGGAAAGCTCGGGTTGACCACCAGGATGTTGGGCGATGAGGCGACCAATGCCACCGGTTCGAAATCTTTAGGGGGATCGTAGGGAAGGCTCTTATATTGACTGGGCGCCATGGCGATGTTGCTGACGGACCCGAGCAGCAAGGTGTACCCGTCCGGCTTTGCCTTCGCGACGTAGTCGGCGCCGAGTGTACCGCCAGCGCCCGCGCGGTTTTCGACAATGACGGGCTTGCCGACCCGGTCGCCGAGCTTCTGCGCGACGATGCGCGCCACGATGTCGTTGATGCCGCCGGGGGGAAACCCGACAACGAGGTGGATCGGCTTGTCTGGGTAGGACTGCGACATTGCGCCCGGCGCCGCCATCAGCGCGGCAAGTGCGAGCATGGTGAAGCATACGAGTCGGATCATGGCTTTCATAGTCTTGTCTCCAGGAGGGATTCGAGGTTGAACCGGGCGATGCTCAGGCCGCTGCGAGTACACGCTTTGCGATCAGGGCGTGCGCCTCGCCGGCCGGAATGCTCACCGAAACGCCGTCGCGCTGCAGCGTTTCGCGCACGGCTTCAATCGGCAGGCGCTCCCAGTCGAGGTCGGGCAGCGCCGCTGCCACTGCGGCGAAGATGCCAGCTGCCTGTCCCTGTAGGCCTGTGGGCGCCATGTTGCGGGCGAATTTGTCCACATCGTGCGTCATAGAGGCGCAGCGGCCGGTGACCACCAAGTTCTTCAGCCCCGTCACCATGCACCTCAGAGGGAATTCAAATCGCATCAGATTCAGTGACATCTTGCGGGCCCATTCGTCGTTGACCGAACCCTCATGACCATGATCGGGACCGTGGACCTCGGCGCTTCCGTAATCGACCGAGGTCATCACAGCGATGGAGTCGTCGAAGCGGGCACCGGTGACCAGGTCCGAATAGGTGAGCGTGTAGCGACCGATGATGCGACGGGTCTCGCGGATTCCCAGGAAGGCGGACGTGTCAACCAAGAAACTGTTCTCGAATCCAGGCAGGAGTGCCTTGCACGCCTTAACGATGCCACGCAGTTGCTTGCGTCCCTCGATTTCGGCGCGCGTGATGTCGGCCGCGTTGGTGCCGTCGATGTCGTAAATGCGTGTGCTGTTGCAGATGAGCACAGCGCGGTCGACTAGCGCGGGTCCGTTGACGCCGCTGAAGCGCAGGTAGTTGACTGGCGCCGACTGTTCGATAAAACCGCCCGCCTTCGCTTTTTCCACGATCGAGAAGAAGCCGTCGATCCGAACGATGCCCTGTTCGAGGTCGACCACGTGACGTCCGTCATCCTGCGAGAAATCCTCCGGGTGGGCTTCTACGTAGTCCTTGAACTGGTGCAAGTCGATGTTGCCGATGCGGCCCATCACGGTCGTTGGGCGCATGGCGCCGTCTTCCTCGCGTCCCTTCACGAACGGAAGGCTGGCGCGGGCCGCGACGTCACCGTCGCCGGTCGCGTCCACGACCATCTTGGCCATCACGGCCTGCCGGCCAGACTTATTCTCGATGACGACGCCGACGATCTGGCCCTCTTCGACGAGCGGCTCCGAAACCCAACTGTAGAGTAGCACCTCCGCGCCGGATTCGACCACCATTTCCATGGCAGTGAGCTTGTAGGCTTCAATGTCCCACGGCACGACGGCCCCGAGCCCGACACCCTGTTCCCCGGCTAGGCGTGAGAAGAACTCGCGCGGAAAGCCGGACAGTTCGCTGGCCGGAATGACGATGAGACCCATTGCAGAGCCGGTGGCCGTTCCTCCCAGAAAGCCGGCGCGCTCGATGAGCAGCGTCTTCGCGCCGTTGCGCGCCGCAGCCACTGCGGCGGCGATGCCGGCAACGCCGCCGCCGCACACCAAGACGTCCACGCGATACGCGATAGGCAACTGTTGTTCGCCTATGGCGACATGAGTTTGCGAGACTTGAAACAAAGCAATGCTCCTTTGATGATCTGGTATAGGGTCGAAAAGATTTGAGTAGGAGCGATGTCACCCGCCCACGAAAGGAGCGCCGGACGGCCGCTCAGGCGGCGGCCGGCCGTCGCCTGAGCCTTCCTTGCGTACTGAAAAGCGTGCGTGGTAGGCATCGATGTAGGCGATCTTTGCGGCTTGGATGTGGTCGCGGCACAGAGCCACGAGCTTGAGGCCGTCGCCATCCTGGAGCGCGCGAATCATCATCCAGTGCTCGTCACGGGAGCGCTTCAAATAGTCGGGTCGCGTGATCGAGAACGAGCGTATGCCGTGAGCCTTTTGCCCGTAGTGCTCAATGGCCTGTGACAGTTCCTCATTGCCACACGCCGCGAAGAAGGTGCGATGGAACTCGATGTTGGAGCGGAAGGCAGCCGTGAGGTCGCCATTGTGCGTGGCCTTGTCGTGGCGGTGCTGCACCGCGGTGAGCGCGTCGACCGTCTGGGCCGTCGCACGGTGCTTGACCGCCCGGGCTGCTGCAACTTCCAGGATCTGGCGCACGCCATAGACGTCCTCGGCCTGCTCGGGCGTGAGCATGCGTACCGCAGCGCCGCGGTTGGGCTGGCGGTCGACGAGGCCCATGCGTTCGAGTTGTCCCAGGGCCTCGCGAACGACGTGTCGCTTGACGTCGAAGCGCTCGGTGAGGACGTCCTCGACCAAGCGCTCGCGGGGCTGCATGCGGCCGAGCACGATCTCTTCCTCTAGCTGCTCCACGATGAAACGCACCGCGGCCTCTGCCGAGCGGCCATGAGGCGCGACGATGGCCGGAGGCGACGAGGTGCTTGGAACGGGTGGCATGAAAGCTATTATGAAGCGAGTCCGGAAGATCGTCAACAAGATTATTAATAATCTGTCAGGACGTCTACAAATCCTGCGTCACAAGACGACGCTTTTCGAGTATGTCTCCCGCCGATAAGCCGCTTCCACAGCGTCGATTAAGGTTGTCTGCCAGCGCTTGTTCCGCCGTAACAACGAGCAAATCTTGACGTCAGCCGGTGCCTCTGCGGGTCTGGATCTGTATCTGGTCAGGCCTGATCACGGTGCTGCTGTCGCTGCGGATGCCGCGCGGCTTGCAGTGATGCCGCTCGAACGGGAGGGCGGGCAAGCGCAATTCATCGTGCATAAACCACCGGCATCATCCAGCACTTTGCAACCGTTGCTGCAATGGATCGAGCAGAGGCTGGCGCGGCCTGTGAAGCTGGAGGACGCAGCACAACGCGCGTTGACCAGCACGCGAACATTGACGGATAAACGGATACGGATAACGGATAACGGATAAACGGATAGGCATTTCAACCGCATGAGCGCCCGTATGGCACCGTGGAACAGCCATCAACCTGCGTGGAAACCCGTAATTTGACACGCTGATTGACAGGTTTTCCCTGGAAAGCCTTGGCCGTGAGAGTGATTTGCGGTGCACCGGGTACACCACACGCAGGGCTACCCCGCAGCGAGTCTGAATCGCCGGTTTGCCCATTCACCAATTGATGCGCTGGACCTCGCAGTCAGGTGCCGGTTGCGCCGCCAGATCCCAGTCCGGTTCGACTTCTACACCCTCGCCCATCTGCGCATCACAGTCGTCCCACAGCGGCGGCCCGCGAAGGCTGGGCGGTTTTCTTGCCCGAACGGGCGATGGTGAGCCAGGGGTCAAGACCATCTGGCTGGGTATGCAACGCATTCTTGACTTTGCTGCTGGGATCAGGTTCTCAAGAGCTTCCCAACCCCGCCCAGCGGGGCCGGCGTTCATGGAAGAAACTATTACTTTTCGTTATGAAGCGCGGAGCTTTATATTTTGTTTCTTGTGAGAACTGCAGGCTCAGGGGACTTGTGTAGGTTCTGTCGCATTAACCGGAATTCCAAAAAATTGCCCGCTACAGGTAGCGTCTATAGTCAGGAATTTGACTACCTATGGTGTGTCGAAAACGCCGAAAACTGCTAATGCGACAGAACCCCAAAACAAGGCCAAGCCCGGGACCTGCCTATACTGCCATCATGACCTCTATTGCCGATCTCCGCAAAAGCTATGAACGTGCCGAACTCAGTGAAGACGCATCGCAGGCCAACCCCATGCTTCAGTTTGAACAGTGGCTTAAAGAAGCCATTACTTCTGAGGTGCCCGAACCCAACGCCATGACATTGGCCACTGTGGCCAGCAACCTGCGTCCCAGCATTCGCGTGGTGCTGATCAAGGGCTATGACGAACGCGGCATCACCTGGTTCACCAACTACGACAGCCGCAAGGGCCAGGAGCTGGTCGGCAACCCTTTTGCGGCACTGCAGTTCCACTGGGTGGAGCTGGAACGGGTGGTACGCATCGAGGGCCTGGTCGGACAAGTCAGCATTGAAGAGAGCGACGATTACTTTCACAGCCGACCGTTCGATTCACGCATTGGCGCCTGGGCCTCGCCGCAAAGCCAGGTGATCTCGGGACGCGGCGTGCTGGTGGCCAACGCCGCCAAATACGCGGCGCAATTTTTGCTACGACCCCCGCGTCCACCGCACTGGGGCGGCTACCGCCTCAAACCCGACAGCTGGCAATTCTGGCAAGGCCGCAAGAGCCGTCTGCATGACCAGCTGCGCTATACCTTGAGCCATGCCGCTAACACCACGCCGGGCGGCGAACCGATGTGGATTCGCGAACGCCTGGCACCCTGAGGTCAGTCAGGAACGCCACCGGCAGCAGGGATGAAAAATCTCTCCAGTGCTTCCACCGGGGCCGGGCGGCCAAAATAGTAGCCCTGAAAGTTGTGGCAACCCACACCTTCCAGAAAAGACAAGTACAAGCTGAAATCGCTGCCGGGAAAATTTACCGGCCTACACCTGCTGGCCATCATGTACACGGCCTTTCGGAAAATTGACCCCACGATGGACACCGGTGCAGATTTCGGGGCCGAATATCAATCAGCGATGGAGATGCAGAAGAAGTAGCACGTGAACGCAACTGTCACCGGAAGTGCGAACCGCCTTTACGTTACTCACTTCTTTCCATACGCCTGCCTATCCTTTGCTCAGAATGACCAGACCATCTTGGACAGACCCCAAACTTTCGAACGACCTCCCTCACCTACGTCGGTCTGGAGAAAATCAGGCCATTGAGTTCAAGGTGGCCATGCCGAGTCAAGCACGCGACCTTGCGAAGGAAATTGCGGCGTTTGCAAGCTCAAATGACGGCATCGTATTGATTGGTGTCGCCGACGATGGAAGTCTTGTTGGCATTGACGGCCTGGGCGAACCTGCCGCCAGAGACCAATTTACGCAGCGTATTGTGGGATTATGTAAGGACATCAAGCCACCAGTTCGGCCAAAACTGCTGTGGGCTGTTGAGGACGGTCAAGTTGTCCTTGGAATTCGTATTTCCAAAGGAGCAGATCCGCTTTATTACGTTGCCCATCGACCCTACCTCCGACATGCATCCATCTCAAGACCGGCGGAGCCTGGCGAGGTTATTGATGCAATTAGAGCATTCATCCTTGGTGGTTCGCAGGTCGACTCGCATGCCGCTGACGAGTCGGCGTTCTTCTCGAAGTTGGCAAGCGTCCTTGTTGGCATATTGAGTTGGCGGGATACTGATCGCGAGATTCGATCACTAAAGCCTTGGGTGGAACATTGGATGTCGTATGCAGCCCAATCATCTGCCATTTTGCGAGATCTTGCTGCCGACAATGTTGCTATTGAAAAAGGCCTAGTTGATCAGTTGAAAGAGCTTTCGGCACACCTCGACAAGGTAGTGGGCTTCATTTACACATTGGGAGGCGGCAACGATTTTGATGAGGTCAGTTCCTGTGCGAGTGACGCGGCAGCACGATTGATGAAAAGTGTGGTAGAACCGATTCCCCTCGGCGAATCAACTCAACAAAACATTAAGCATGCTATTAACAAGATTGCACGCAAGCTTTCCGACCTCTGGAGTCGCGCTGCCGCCGATCCATTCTCATCATTAGTAGAGGACAGTCAACGCGAGTCGGGAGAGATGGGCCGTCAATTGATGGAGTTATCGTATTACCGGCTTGGATTCTTGTCAGAAGAGGGATTAAACAGGTTACGTGATGTAGGTCATCAGCTCGTCCAGTTGGGAGCTGAACGTATCTATTTAGATGGAGGCGACTCTCAGCGCCGTGTGTTGGAAAAGGCACAAACGTGCGTAAATGCACTGTCAGAGGTGCTCTCGCCGGTTTGAGTTATATATTTTTGGTGGTCTGCGACGACAGTCATTTGGATCGGAAATGTCAGTCAAAGCCATCTGGTGATTTTTTCTAGCGCCAACACCGTCCGTGCATCATCTGGACTTTGCTTGGAAGATCGCAACTAACAAATCACTAACAATTGGTCTCAAGTTCCAAGTCAAACAGGCGCAAACTGTGTATTGATGCTGGTGCTTTTAGTTTTGGATCCAACACAAGTAGCTCAGTTCCTATTCGCTTAACTTGCGCCGAATAATTTAGATTCGTGCTGTACATGGGATGCTGGGCGTACAAAGCGCGAATTTCAGGCATATCGTCATAAGTCACCATCCACCGCCGACTGATTTTTTCAACTGCCTGCGAAAGCAAGACGTGATCATGTTTCTGGTAAAAATTGGTGTATAGCTCAGGGCCTTTTCTGTAATAGGGGGGATCGAGATTGACCAACGTGTGCTTGCCTGTAGTTGGAATGACTGTTCTCAAAAATTCCGCCGCATCCAATTTGGTGAGAACAATCTGGTCACGATAAGCAGCGATTCGCCTAATCTTGCGAACTAGATCAGGCTTTATGAAACGGCAATCTATTTTGTAGTTGCCTGTCTGCCCTAACCCGCCAATGACTCCAGCCTTGATGATGCCGGATCGATTGGTTCGGTTGAGAAATAGCGTGGCAAAACCTTTGTCCAACATTTCGATGCCGGAGGTGGCTAAGTACAACTGACGCTGGCGGTGCCACTCTTCCATGTTGACTTTGACCCTCTCGATACGATCACAAAGCTCATCGGTTTGATGCAGGATGCTATGCCATAAAGCATGAATGGCGGGATCGAAATCGTTCAGATAGACACGTGATACATAGTCGTTGAGCAACAGCTTCATGGCAATACCCGCTCCGCCAGCAAAGGGCTCAGCATATTCGCCATAAAAAAGGTCGTTATCTCGGAGGAGCTCGATGACAAACGGAATTAGCTGGCTCTTGCCGCCGGGGTATCTAAGGGGGGTGTCTGTCACTGGCATGGCGGCCATCCTAACGAATTTATCTCCACTTGGCCAGCTCTTTATTTAAGTTTTTCCAAAACCACCGTCATGACGTTTTCGATCGAATCCCAGTACCGGAATGCATAGGTTTTATGGGGAACAGCGCCCCCGTGGACATAGTGCCCCAACGTGTCAGGCGATGCCACGTCATCTGGGGTCGTTGCCATAGTCCGTAGAATTTTCAAATCCCGCTCTGTCATTCCCTGCGTTTTAAGAAGCTCGGCTAGTTGAGCGAGCTTCTTGTGGAGCGGTTGAGCTGGGACAACGACATTCTGTTTCAAGTATAAAACAGTCGATTTTTCTATCACGGTTCGTAACAAATACACAGCACAGAAATGAAATTGGGTCGCGTCAAGCTCCTTCAACTCATCGTAAAGTCGTTTCAATATCTTGTCGTTAATGCGGACACGAAAACTGCTAGGTATGACGTGCTTCCGCAGATCGGGGTTGCGGTTGTCACGGGTGGTAACAGGTGGCGCGGGTGGTGGTACTGGTTTTGCCGTCGCTTCCGGTTGGATAGCACTAAGGTCAAGTTGAGGTTGGCTACGCGTAATTGGTGCCACGCCTTCACTGCGAAGTTTGTGAGCGTAGTCACGACGCTCTGCAACTGATGTGCGAGAGCTAACACCAGAAGATGGATTGACAGTGTCTTCCAAAAAGCGCCTGACCGCACTGCGGAACTCATCAACTGGCACATTGATCTTGAGACTGCGGTTGTCGACTAAGCCGAGCGTGTCACGAAACACGGGGTTGGACAGGTAACGGGTTAGGGTTGTGATACTGACCGCATTCAGCTGTTCTGAACTTAGCAGACCATGCTCGCGCACGTAATCGACCAGCAATGACGCCAATGTGTTTGGGTTGCTTTTGCCGCCACCCTGCCGACTAAATCGTTCTGTTTGCTGGGGATTCCATGGCTTGGTGCCTACGCCGCCCTGCAGTCCTTCATGTCTTAGAGAAACCCATCGGCGGGCAGCATCTTTATCCTGGAACACGACCGCCGAAACGGTTTTAATCGGATTCGACATCCCGGCCTTCAAGCCTTGAAAATATTTTTTGTTCGCCTCAGTGTCAGCCTTTTGGGGGTCAGCCAGCAATTTCAACGCGCACACGCGGCGGTTACCTTCGGCGGGAATGTAAGTATTTTTGACTTTGGAGTGCGGCACCAAGGCGATTAGCTCTAGTGGGCTCGTACTGCCCGCATCCGCAATATCGCGTGCCAGGGGTTTGACATCTTCCGTTTGCAGCAAATGCTTGATGATTTCAATCTCGTTAGAGATGGGGTTGTGACGCGGGTTTTCATTGTCAAGGTAGATTTTGCTGAGCGCAATGTCTTGAGTCTTGTAGGTCATGGTTTTACCGTCCCCTGTGTTAACAACTAATCGGCTGCTGGATGAAGATGCAATCTATGCCAACAATCGCGAAATTCTCTCAGCGCCACCACGGTGTGCTGAGCCCTTTCCAATTCGACGTTTTCTTGCCTCGGTTCTTTTCTCGACCATGGTCAATTAGGCTCAAATCATACTCGGAGTTGCGCGGAGGACACTTTTTTGTTACGCTACGCAGCACCCTTTCTTGAAAATAGCCACAAAATGATCCGCTGCCACCTGTCCACCCTCATGGGCCGCGACAAACTTCGCATCTCCGACGTTGCCAAAAGCACGGGGTTGAACCGCAGCACCATCACGGCGCTTTACAACGAAACGGCCACACGGGTTGACCTTCCGGCGGTAGAAAGCCTATGCACCCTACTTAGGTGCCAGGTGGGCGAACTGTTTGAAATTGTTCCGCCCAAGCCTGAGGTCAGCCCATGAGCATGAGTGGCAACCGTTGGCACGTCATCGCCGAGTCCAACTTTCCATGGGAACGCGAGGCTCTGGAATGGCTGAAATCACAGTTGCCCGACCGTGACCCTTGGAATGTCTGGACCAATTTCGAGTTCATTGATGACGAAGGCAAAATTAGCGAGGTTGATGCCCTGGTTTTGTCTCCCGCTGGTCTGTTCATGGTCGAAATCAAAAGCAGGCCTGGAACCGTTGATGGTGACGCTCACACCTTCACCTGGACCACGGACGGGCGTGAGTACACCTACGACAACCCCCTGATTCTGGCCAACCGGAAATCGAAGCGCTTGGCCAGCCTGTTGCGTCGCCAGCCAGCCATCACCAAAGCCAAAATTCGCCTGCCCTTTGTTGAGCCCGCGATTTTTCTCTCCTCCACCACCCTTAAAAGTAAACTGCAAGGCACTGCTAAAACAGGCACTTTTCTGCGTGGTCAGCCTGGCTCACTGAGTGACGATGGCATCGTTGCCGCCCTCGCCAACGGTATCAATGCGAACCCATCGCACAACGTTGATAGCCAGCAAGCGCGCGCCATAGCACGTGGCTTGGCAGAAGCTGGCATTCGGCCCTCCAATAAACACCGTCAGGTTGGCGATTACAAGCTCATCAAGCTGATTGCCGAAGGCGAAGGTTTTCAAGACTGGCAGAGCCAGCACGTGAGCATTGAAAGCATTCAGCGTCGCATACGCATCTACACCGTCGCCAACGCCTCCAGTCCAGAGGCGCGTGCCACCCGAGTTCGTCAGGCACGACGCGAGTTTGAAGTGCTGGAAGGCATCAGCCACCCCGGCATCCTCAAGGTCAATGATTACAAAGAGACCGAAATGGGGCCAGCGCTGGTGTTTGACCACGACCCCAAGGCCCAACGGCTGGATCATTTGCTGCGTGATCGTGGCGCCCAGCTCACGGTTGACCAGCGCTTGCAGTTGGTGCGCGACATCGCCGAAACCTTGAAATACGCCCACTCCAAGCGCCTGTACCACCGTGCTTTAGGACCACAAAGCATCATGGTGTACGGCGCCGATGGCGCCACATTGGCACCCAAGCTCATGAATTGGCAGACCGCTGCGCGCGAAGCCGACAACCCTGACACGGTTCACCGCACCACCGGCACTCGTCATGTTGAAGATTACGTCGAAGACCCCGGTTTGGTCTACCTGGCACCCGAGACCACACGCGCTGACGCTACCCATGGCCCCAGCCTTGATGTGTTTTCGCTGGGCGCTATCGCGTATCACGTGTTTTCTGGCCAAGCACCAGCTGGTTCCGTTTTGGAGCTCACCGTCAAGCTGCGTCAGGGTCAAGGCTTGCGCCTGTCCGATGTCATGGACGGCTGCGGCATGCGCTTGCAGGAGCTGATTCAGTTCGCGACCAGCCCTGACGTCATGGCACGCTATGACGTAGTACAAGGATTCCTGGATGACCTGGTTAAAGTCGAAGAAGAGCTCACTTCCCCTGACCCCGAAGCCACGGTAGACCCCAGCATTGCCGGTCTAGGCGACCGTCTGGATGGCGGCTTCACGGTAGTCAAACGCATGGGCCGCGGCTCATCAAGCGATGTGCTTCTTGTGCGTGAAGATGGCTCCCAGGAAGACCTCATCCTCAAAGTTGCCTGTGATCTGGCGCACAACGACCGCTTGGTCGCCGAAGGCGACGTGCTCGCCAACCTGCGTCACCAAAACATCGTCGAACACCGCCGCACCCTCTCGGTCGCCGGCCGCACCGCCCTGCTCATGCGCAGCGCCGGCCCTAAAACGTTGGCACAAAAGATCAAGGAAGACGGTCGTCTGTCGCTTGATCTGCTTCAGCGCTTTGGCGAAGAATTAATCGAGGTCGTCAACTACCTTGAAGACCATGGTGTGGCCCACCGTGACCTGAAACCCGAAAACATTGGCATCCGTGAAGGCGGCTCGCGCAAACTGCAACTGGTGTTGTTCGATTTCTCTTTGTGCCGAACTTCAGCCGACAACATCACGGCTGGTACACACCCCTACCTTGACCCTTTCCTGAGCCTGCGTAAACCTCCGCGTTGGGATCTGTACGCCGAGCGCTTCGCCCTGGCCGTCACCTTGTATGAGATGGCCGTTGGCAAGTCGCCAGTGTGGGGCGATGGTCAAACGTCACCGGCCATGCTCGACGTAGAAGCCACCATCGCCAGCGACGTGTTCGATCCCGTCACGCGCGAAGGTTTCACCGCCTTTTTCTCCAAAGCCCTGCGGCGCGACTTCAAGGAGCGCTTTGACAACGCCGAAGAAATGCTCCGCGCCTGGCGCGCCATCTTCGCCGCACGGCAAACCGTGCACCCACCCCAGGCGCAAGGCTTTGAGGCCACGGCTCTTACTGCCACCCCCACCACCACCATGGCGGAGTTGGGGTACACCCTGGAAGCACAAGACGTTTTGGAGCGCATGGGCGTCCATAACGCACGCGAACTCCTCGCTGTCGATCGCATTCGATTTCGTTACCTGCGCGGCGTTGGCGACAAGATTCGCAAGGAAATCAGGCTTACGGCCAAAGATCTGGCTCGTCTGCGGCCAGACCTGACGCAAGGCCGATCGACGCTGCACGATTCCGATGACGATGCATCTTCCGATGGCGCAGTCAGCGTTAACGAATTGGCGGTCCAACTCCTTCCACGCAGACCTGCGGGTGATGATCGCCCTGAAGAAACGGCATTGGCGCATTACCTTGGGCTCGACCTTGGTTTGGACGACATTGCCAAACCCGAAGACACCTCAAAGCAGACCAACCCATGGCCAACTTTGGGTGATTCCGCCCAGGCCACCAATGTGGATCGCAGCACCCTCACCGCTGCCTTGATCAAAGCCAGAGAGCGTTGGCTCAAAAACCCGGCATTCACTGAAGTTCGCCTGCAACTCGACAAGTTGGTTCGCAGCCAAGGCCAGGTCATGACCGCCAATGAAGCGGCGTTGGCACTTTTGGCCCTTCGTGGCTGCGCCGTACAAGACGACGTTGAACGTTTGCAGCTCTCCAGCGCCGTTTTGCGCGCCGCCCTTGAGGCCGAATCCCACCTCGATCAGCCACGCTTTGAATGTTTTGACCATCAGCCCTCCCCCCTGATCGCCACCAGCTCAGCATGGGCCGATTACGCTCGTCAGTTGGGCACCGTCGCTGATACCTGCGCTCTGGCAGAGCCTTTGATGCCACCGTCACGCGTACTGGAAGCACTGGAAGCCGTCAAACCAGCAGGCAATGCGCTTGGTGGCGGCCAAGGTCAAGATGCAAACGCGTCCCCCATGGCCTCTGCCGCCAATATCCCTAGCTCTCGGCTGCTTCGCTTGGCCACATCAGCATCGAGCAAAGCGGCACTGTCAAGCCGGCAAGAAATTTATGCCAACGGCATGCCAGCCTTGCAGGCACTGCGTCAGTCTTTAGGCGCCCTGGTTGGCGCGCCCACCCTGCGCATTAGCGAATTGCAGGACCGCGTGCGTGGCCGTTACCCCGAAGCGACGCCCCTCCCCAATCGTCCTGAATTGGATCGTCTGCTGGAAGAGGTGAACGCGCCCCTGCAATGGAGCCCTACCGCATTCGAGGGCAAAGGCGCTTATTTGTGCGCGTCTTTGGGCAGCCACCCAACCGCTGGCACCACGACCCTGTTTTCTCGGCAATCCACCTTTTTGGGTACTTCTGCGAATGGCTCGCGGGCATTCGATTCGGAAGAGGATGCCGATTCACTCATAGCGGACGCACGTGGTGCCGAAGAGCGGCTGCAACGCTCCCTGAAATCTGGTGGTCTGTTGGTCTTGACCGTCGAGCCGCGCCAGGCGCGCCATGCCGAAGCTGAATTACTGCGGCGCTTTGGTCCGGACTCAGCCACCCATCCAGCTCTGCAAAGAATGAGCTTCGATGCCCTGCTGCTCAAAGCCCTGCGAATTGAGGCCACCGCCGCCAGGGTGGACTGGAACATCGTGTTGCGCGCTGATGCCGCAGAACCTGGTAGCCGCGATTGGGCCAATTTGCAGCGCCTGGTGCAACGCACCCTCACCACGCTCAAACCCACGCTGTTAAACAGCCCTGCCCCGCTGTTGCTAACCAACGTGGGGCTATTGGCGCGCTACGACCTCATGGCGCTGGTGACGGAGATTGAAACCTCTGCCGGTCGCCTTGGCCACACCCCCTCTTTATGGGTGCTGCTGCCATCACACAAACAGGGACTGCCAGTGATTGATGGCGTGCCCGTGCCTTTGGTTAACAGCACCCAGGCTTTTGGTCTGCCGCAGGCCTGGGTCGAAAACAAACACCGAGCAGCGATTCAGGCTTGATATGTGCATCAAATATGCCTATAGCCCCCGTCAATCATGCGCAAGAAGCTACAAAAATAATAGCATTTCAGGGAATTCAAATCAATGATCAACGCCCCCCAGCTTCTGACTGACCTCAAGCGCCGCCTTTCGGTGCTGGAAGACGATCTACGTGAACGCATCAACACCCTGCCTGACCTCAAGGCCAGCCTGAACGCCGAATGGCAGGCCGCCCGCGATGCCAACCGCACCGCTGAAACCATTGAGAGCTGGAGCGACCAGGTCATCACCCAGGCTTGCGTGCATTGGCTGTTGAGCTGCGTGTTCTTGCGTTTCATTGAAGACAACATCCTGGTCGAGCGTCCCTGGATTGGCGGCACCCCGGACAGTGGCCGCCTCAACCTGGCGCGTGACCGGCATGAAGCCTATTTTCGTGCGCATCCATTGGAGAGTGATCGCGAATATTTGCTGGCCTGCTTCACTGAAGCTGGCAGTTTGCCGGGCTTGCACACCTTTTTTGACCAAGCACACAACCCGGTTTTTCGTCTGGGCATCAGTGGCGACGCGGCCATGGGCTTGCGCCAGTTCTGGCAACAGCAAGACCCAAATACCGGCACGCTGCTGCACGACTTCACCGATGCCAGCTTGAACACCCGCTTCCTTGGCGACTTGTACCAAGACTTATCGGAGGCCACCCGTAAACGTTACGCATTGCTGCAAACGCCCGAGTTCGTCGAAGAATTCATCCTCGACCGCACATTGACCCCCGCCATCCGTGAGTTTGGCTACCGCGAAGTGCGCATAATCGATCCAACCTGCGGATCGGGTCACTTTTTGCTGGGTGGCTTCTACCGCATGGTGGACGAATGGTCTCGTGCCGAACCCAACCGCAATCGGCGCGACGTGGCGCAGAAGGCACTTGATGCCGTATCAGGCGTGGATCTGAACCCGTTTGCAGTCGCCATCTCGCGCTTTCGGTTGCTTGTGGCGGCGTTGAAGGCCAGCGATGTGCATCGCCTGAGCGAGGCGCCCGATTTCAAGATTAATGTAGCCATTGGCGACAGTCTGCTTCATGGCAAGCGATTTGGTCTAACGGCCAGTGAAGACATGTTCCAAGGCGCTGAACACTTCAGTGGCACTGGTTTGGCCCACGCCTACGCCAGCGAAGACCTGACGGATGTGCAACGGATCTTGAGTCGTCAGTACCACGCTGTGGTGGGAAATCCACCCTACATTGCTGTTGGCGATACCGCTTTGAGTTCAGCGTACAGAAGCGGATACGTCAGCTGCCACAAGCAGTATTCGCTCGGAGCTCCATTCACCGAGCGTTTCTTTGAACTTGCGGTTACAGGCGGGACAAACATAAATGCCGGGTTTATTGGACTCATTACGACGAAGTCCTTCATGAATCGGGAATATGGGGAAAAGCTCGTCGAAAAAGTTCTTCCTCGCCTAGATCTAACCCACGTTGTTGACAGTTCAGGAGCTGACATTCCTGGCCACAATCGAGACGGAACATCCACCGTAATTCTCTTTGGACGCCACCGTCAATCGCTACTTGACAGCGTGAGACTTTTGAAAGCAATCAGACCGGAACCAGCAACCCCTATAGATCGTGCGTTCGGTCTTGTTTGGACCGCTATCGTTCAGCAAATTGATAACCCTGGATCGATGTCTCCTTACATTGAGACCGTCGACATACCTAGAAAATCACTGCAAAAACATCCTTGGTCAATCGGTGGAGGTGGCGCGGCTGAAGCCAAGTCAAGAATTGATTCAGCAGGGATCGTCACCTTAGCTGGAGTGATCGAAGTGGTGGGCAGAGTCACTCATACGGGGACCGATGAGGTTTACTTTGGTACTCCAGCGTTCTGGCATCGGCAAGGCGCAACCGTCGACGACCTTGTTCCTCTGATTGAAGGGCCGAACGTACGTGACTGGACTGCAAATTCCCGAGAGCAAGTCCTGTTTCCCTATGGTGGTGACCTGCGTGCAGCGATGCCGACCACAATCGCCCTTCAGCGGCACCTCTGGAGAAACAAGGCGATCCTAAAAGTTCGCCGCGAACCTGGCGGCACCCATGAGGAGATAGGGCTGACTTGGTACGAGTGGAGCCGCTTTCAAAGGGAACGTTTCCGGAACACCAGCAGCATTGCGTATGCAGACATTTCAACCCACCTGCATTTCGCCTATTTGGAAGGTAGATATGTTTTCAATCGCACCGCTCCAGCAATCAAAAAACGTCAGGGCGACTCCTCCGAAGAGTTCATGGGATTGCTTGGCATCCTGAATTCGTCAGTGGCTTGTTATTGGATGAAGCAAGTCTGTTTTCCCAAAGACGGCCAAGCATCGATGTGGGATGAGCGGTTTGCCTTCAACGCATCGAACTTAGTTGAACTTCCAATTGCTTCTGTCAGGCCGATTGAACTTGCTCGGCGGATCAACGATTTAGCACACCGTCTCAGCAACACGATTGCGCCCGAGCGGCTGATAAGAAGCGACGGTGGATCGGCTTTGCCTCCAAC
>DFWY01000011.1:18754-44835 GCA_002381615.1 Polaromonas sp. UBA4122
GGCCTCCAACGAGAGTAAGTCTCAATTCAGCTGAAACTGCGTATGCCAGCCTAACCCGGAAAATGATTGCTGAACAGGAGAACCTGGACTGGTATTGCTACAGCATTTATGGCTTGCTCGCGGGTGTTAGCGATTTAGGTGAACTTGTATTCCCGGAGCCACCCGAGGTGGCACTCGGTGAACGCGCTTTTGAGATCGTGCTGGCCCGCCGCATGGCCGCTGGCACGGAAGCCACCACCTGGTTTGCGCGCCACGGCTCCACGCCCATCATCGACATCCCAAGCCATTGGCCCGAGGACTACCGTCAGGTCGTGCAGCGCCGCATTGACCTGATTGAAACCGACCGCAACATCCGCCTGATCGAGCGCCCCGAGTACAAACGCCGCTGGAACTCACCGCAGTGGGACGTTTTGGAGAAAACCGCACTACGCGATTGGCTGCTGGCACGGCTCGAACTGCCCCGCTACTGGCCCACCAGCGCTGACCAGCCACCACAGCTCACCTCCACCAGTCGCCTGGCCGACGCTGCCAGGATGGACACCGACTTCATGCAAATCGCTGCACTCTACGCCGGGCATGCTGACTTCGATCCCAGCCAACTCGTCGCCGATCTGGTTGCTGGTGAAGCCGCGCCGTTCTTGCCAGTGCTGCGCTACACCGATGCTGGCCTGCGCAAGCGTAGCCAATGGGAAGACACTTGGGCATTGCAGCGGCGCGAAGATGCGGGTGAAGATTTGACGATCATCGTGGGCAAGATTCCAGTTCCACCCAAATACAAAAGCACCGATTTCCTCAAAACCGACGTCTGGCGCCTTCGCGGCGGTCTGGACGTGCCGAAGGAGCGCTGGATCAGCTTTCCGGGTTGCGAACGCGGGGCCGATGGCAGCCTGGTCATTGCCTGGGCTGGTTGGGACCACCTGCAACAAGCCACCGCCCTCGCCGCGTTTTACCTCGATATGAAAGACAACGAAGGCTGGCCGGCCGATCGCCTGCAACCGTTATTGGCCGGTCTGCTTGAACTGGTGCCCTGGCTGGAGCAATGGCACAACGATGTCGATCCCGTTTATGGCGAGCGCATGGGCCACTATTACAAAGGCTTCGTGTCAGAAGAAGCCCGCGCCCAAGGCTTCACGCTGGATGATTTGAAGGCCTGGAAGCCAATTCCGACGGTGGCGACGCGCGGGCGGCGCAAGGCGGCGGCGTGATTCCATTCCCCGTTCGAATCTACGGACTTACCCCACTTGATTTATCACCGTGATAAACTCATACTCTGACTTGTGGCGGATTGATCCGTCAACGTTACCGCCATTTAACCCATCTAACAAGAAAAGCAGATGGATTGTTGGCGGCCCTTTGATCGACCTTCTTGGTCTTCAATCGTTGTTGAAATCGACGGAATTCGATCTTGATGCCCTTTGGGTGGCAACCGATCGTTGCGAACTTGACCTGGAAAACTATCGATGGACTTACGAGGACGTAGTGCACATGTTGGGCTGTTTGTTGGCAAACGACTATGGCAAATCCGAGTGGTGCCAAGTCAAAGGCGGATCAGTCGTTGCGTGCGATGTTTATGTGATGCCTTACGACGATGCTCGCCGCCAGCGAAGTGCCAAGGGGCTTGAGGTTTACATGAAGTTTTCAATCGATGTATCTGGCGCACTCACCCTTGTTTTGGTGTCGTGCCACCCACCTCGCTAATTTTTACGTCAATGCGACGTCCTGTGTTCTTGCTTAATTGAAGAAACAACCATGATCAAACAAACATTTCCAACTTGCCCTGCCTGCAGGTCGGGTCATCTGCATCCGGCAGAACGCGTTCGAACGTTCAGCCCGCACGGTAAGACCGTAGAGGTGCAGCTGTTGACTTCGCGCTGCGACCAGTGCGGCGAAGAAACGACCCGTGCCGCCCAGCAAAAAGAGAACTTGGTCCGACTGGCAGCGCGCAAGGCGCACTACGGCGGTCTGCTCTTGGGTGAAGATATCCTGGCTTTGCGCAAGCGCTATGGACTGACGCAGCAGGACGCGTCGAAGATTTTCGGCAAGGGAATCATCGCGTTCTCACGGTACGAGAACGAGGTGACTTACCCCGATGACAGCACAACACTGTTGCTGCAGTTGGCGATCGAGAGCCCGTCGGTCATGAAATCGCTGGCTGACAAGGCCAACATTGAGTTGCCCCTCTGGGCGGCTCGTTGTGAGGACGAGCAGCGGGTGAAGGTTCGCCCCTTGACGAAGGTTTACGACGCGGCGCAAGCCGGGTCGCGCCATCAAGAGCGGTACGTGGCGTCAGGAAGCTCTGCGGCGCTGGGCAACAACTTTGCCAAGGCCTGGTCAGTACACCTTGTGCCCACCCGACAAACATTGACTCTGCCGGACGCCAGCAACGAAGGGCGAATGACGAGGAAGGTATCTGCATCATGAAACCGAGCCCCATTCAGCTGTTACAGCTCACATTCAAGCGCGTGCATGTGGAGATCGATCCGGAGCACGCTCCGGCTGAACCACCCAACCCGATGACGACGGTGTTTGTTTTCGACGGCGTCAGCATCACGACTGAAATCGGTTTGGCTGAACTCGACATGGCGCATGAGCGCGGGCCGATGTACCTTGTCTCGCTGCAGCTGTTGATCGATAACCAGCCATTAGCATCGGAGCCGGACCGTAAGTTCTCACCGTACCGCATCGATATAGAGGCTGCGGCCATCATCCTTCTTCCCAAAGGTGCAGAGAACCTTGGCTCACCGCATGACCTTGTTTCTGTGAATGGCGCTGCACTGCTTTGGTCGGCCATTCGGGAGCAACTGCTAACTCTCACATCACGGATGCCTGCCGGACCTGTGATGCTGCCTACTGTGCACTTTCACGACCTCAAGCAGAGCACCCTTGATCCACTTGAAAACCCAGCACCGCAAACTGAAGCTCAGGCCAAGAAATCAGCAAGGGCGAAGGCTACAGGCAAAAAAGTGGCTCCACATTGACGTAAGTTGAAACCCGTCAAGGAACCTGACGCCTAACGCATTTTTAAAAATATGGCGGTTTTTTCGAGTCAGAAGATTGGGCGTGAGGTCTATTTCATCAGCAACGCCTTGTTCACACGGCTGACAGGTTGACCTGCATGGGATGTCTTGATCACAAGCAAATCCACAACATGTTAATTTTTACGAGTTTTTTTTAACATGTTGTTCAAACATGTACAAACAGCCAACATGTCGCGCCAATTGTCACTTGATGTGCGATGACCCAGAGGGAGATAAACAACCATGACACTGCTAAAAGACCTGATCAACATCCCGGAGCGCGTGCACCAGGGCGACTTCGTGCTGAAGCTTTCCGAGGGCGTAACTCACGCCGAAGCGACCTTGCGCGACTATGTGGTGACTCCCCAACTGGTGGACGCTTTTGACAACGCGCTGGGTTTCATCAAGCAATCGGTGGTGACCAGCGGCAGCAAGGCGGCGTACCTGCATGGCTCATTCGGTTCAGGTAAGAGCCACTTTATGGCTGTCCTGAATCTGATTTTGGCAGGCAATACGCAAGCGCGCTCGATACCTGAGTTGGCCGGCGTGGTCGCGCAGCATGGTTGGACGCACGGCAAAAAATTCTTGTTAGTGCCGTACCACATGATCGGTGCCCGTGACATGGAGAGCGCCATTCTTGGGCAATATGCCGACTATGTGCGCAAGCTCCACCCTGAGGCACCCGTCCCCGGCTTTTACCTGGCGGAAGGCCTGTTTGAAGACGCCCGGCGCATGCGCGAACAAATTGGGGATGCAGCCTTTTTCACCAAGCTCAATGAGGTGACAAGCGACAAAGGAGGCAACGGCGGTCACGGAGGAAGTGATAGCGGAGGATGGGGCGATTTGGATACTGGCTGGAATGCAAGCAGTTTTGACGCGGCGACCCTGGAAGCACCCAATGGCGAAGAGCGATCCCGCTTGGTCGGCGACCTGATCAGCAAATACTTTTCCTCGTACCGCACTTTGGCCGGTGGCGGTGAATCGTTTGTGTCGCTCGACAATGGTTTGAGCATCATGACGCGGCACGCGCAAGCCTTGGGTTACGACGCTGTTATTTTGTTCCTGGACGAGCTTGTGTTGTGGTTGGCCAGCCATGCGGCCGACGTGAGTTTTGTGAGCCGAGAAGGCACCAAGCTGGTGAAATTGGTGGAAGCAACCAATGACGACCGGCCGATTCCCTTGGTCAGTTTTGTGGCGCGGCAGCGCGACCTGCGTGATTTGGTTGGCGAAAACCTGGCCGGTTCAGTGCAAGCGCAATTCAGTGACGTTTTGCGCCATTGGGAAGCGCGCTTTCACCGCATCACGCTGGAAGACCGCAATCTACCAGCCATCGCAGAAAAGCGGGTTTTACGCCCCATCAACGAGGCCGCACGCCAAACCTTGCAAGCCGAGTTTGAAAAGATTTTGTCGGTTCGGCGGGAAGTGCTCGACACGCTGCTGACCACGTCGGCTGATCGGGATATGTTCCAGAAGGTGTACCCGTTTTCACCGGCATTGGTGCAAACTTTGATAGCAGTATCTGCGGCGTTACAGCGCGAACGCACAGCGCTCAAGCTGATGATGCAGTTGTTGGTGGACCGCCGCGATGACCTGGAACTGGGTCAACTCATCCCGGTAGGTGATTTGTACGACGCGATCAGTGAAGGCGATGAACCGTTTTCTGAGGGCATGCGGCTGCATTTTGACAATGCCAAGCGCTTGTTCAACCAACGCCTGCTGCCTATGCTGGAGCGTCAACACAACGTAACGCTGGAGGCCATCAAACTCGGCCAAGCCGATGCCACCGCGGCCAAAAACCTGCGTAACGATGCTCGCCTGCTCAAAACGCTGTTGCTGGGTGCCCTGGTGCCCGAGGTGGAATCGCTCAAAGGTTTGACAGCACAACGTCTGGCAGCCTTGAACCACGGCACCTTCAAGTCACCCATCCCTGGTCGAGAAGCACAGGACGTACTGCGTAAATGCCGCGATTGGGCGTCAGAAATTGGCGAGATCAAGATCACCGAAGACCAAAATCCGGTGGTGTCTATCCAGGTCACAGGAGTGGACATTGAGCCCATCCTGAGAGCAGCCGAGGCCAATGACAATGCTGGCAACCGGCGCAAGAAGATCCGGGAATCCCTGTTTGCTGAACTGGGTATTCCTGATGATGGTGCCTTGTTCACCACCTACGAATTCACCTGGCGCGGCACTCGCCGCGAAGTGGAATTGCTCTACGAAAACGTACGCGAAATGACCGATGACCGCTTGCGTGGTCGGTCTGGCGCATGGACTGTGATCTTGGATTTTCCGTTCGATGAGCCCAACCGTAGTCCTGCAGACGACATCGCTCGCTTGGATGCCTACCGTGGTGGCGACACCAAAACCTTGGTTTGGCTACCATCCTTTTTCAGCAACAAAGCGCTGGCTGATTTGGGGCGCCAAGTGATATTGAGCCACATTCTGTCTGGCGACCGGTTCGAGAGCTATGCATCGCACCTGAGTTTTGTGGATCGGGTGCAGGCCAAAGCCTTGGCCAAGAATCAATTGGATTCATTGCGCAGCAAACTGCGAAGCCAGCTGGAAGTGGCCTTTGGCATCAGTTCTGAGCCACGCGACGCGGTCGCCAATGCCTTGACCGCTGACCAGCAATTTCAGTCTTTAGACCCAACCCTGTCGCCACGGCCGCCCGTGGGCGCCAATTTCAAGGAGGCTTTTGAGGCGCTTTTGGGCCAACTTTTTGCGCATCAGTACCCGGCCCATCCAGAATTTGACACTGACATCAAACCGGCGGTCATTCGCAAAATTTGGCCAGAAGTGCAACGCGCCATTGAAGCGACTGACCGTCGTGGTCTGGTGCAGGATTCAGCCACGCGCCGCCTGGTTCGTTCGGTGGTGAACCCCTGCCAATTGGGACAAATGGGCGAAACCCACTTGCTGGTGGAAGACCACTGGCGCTCCCGTTTTGCACAAAGCCATGCGCGTGATGGCGGTGGCGCGATGACGGTGGGCCAATTACGCAAATGGATCGACTTGCCCAACCCGATGGGTCTGCCCTTGGAATTGCAAAACTTGATTATTTTGAGTTTTGCAGCAATGACCAACCGTCGCTTCATTTTGCGCGGTGGTCCCGTGGAGCCCACCATCGACAGCCTGGCCGACGAACTTGAACTTCGGGAGCAATCGCTGCCGGATGCAAGCCATTGGACAACCGCGGTGCAACGCGCCGCCAGCCTGTTTGGCTTGACGGTGCCGCAAACGCTGAATGCTGGCAATGTGGGCCGCCTGGTTGACGATGTGCGTCGCGAAGCCACCGGCAAACGCGAAGCAGTCAGCAAACTGGTGGTCGCTGTGCGAGACCGTGCCACGCGCTATGGCGCATCAACTGCTGGCCGTGTGCGCACCAGTGAGTCAGCCCAGGCCTTGTTGGCCACATTGCAGGCTGCGACCGATGCTGATCTGGTGCAAGCCTTTGCCAGCGCATCCATTGAAACGTCTGAAGCGGCGGTTGGCCGCAGTATGGGCCAAGCCCAGACTGTGGCGGATGCGCTGAACAACGCAAATTGGACCATTTTCGATGCCATGCGGGATCTGCAAGACCATCGCCAAGCGGCCGCAGCGTCCATTTTGAGCCGCCTAACAGAAGTGCTGTCGAGTGAAGAACACGTGATTCCGCTGAAATCAAGGCTGGAAGAGCTTGAACGGGATGCCGTTCGCTTGCTGACCGTTGCGGCTCCTGCGCCCTCGCCTGCTGCACCCACAACCACACCAACCAACGCCGCACCAGTGCCGATGCCAGCGGTACCAACACCGATGCCGTTCACGGGTACTGGAACGCCGCCTGCGGCACCTGTACTGGTGGAAGAGGCGCAAAAGGCAGACCTGGATACGGAAGCGGCAGCCATGGTGTTGAAGAACCTTCAAGATCGACTGCAAGGCGACCATGAGCTGGAGCTGAGTTTGAGTTGGCGCATTCAACGCCGGAGCACCTTGCCATGACGGTATCAGTGCCCCAAATTACCGCGCAACTGGAGGCGGTATTGGCGCGCGAACCGAGTGCATTGGCCATCGCGATCAAATCGCCGACCAAGCAGGTATGGCCTGACGACATCCCTCACCGTGGGCGTCGCTTCGCGCTACGCTGGTGCGACTCGATGCTGGCCATGCGTGAGGCCTTGACTGATGCTGAACAAGCAGACACCGCTCTCGCTGGCCTGGTTTTGCTGACACCGCTGAACACCAACGAAATTGCGGAGGACATTGCTGCACGCCTGGCGCGTGGTCGTGTCTTCCAGCCAGAGGGCTGGGAAATCGTGCGGCAGCTCTTTGGCGCAAAAGAGGTTGATGCCAGGCTGGGACGATATTCCTGGATGCCACAAGTGCTGGTGGATGGTGCAGCCCAAGGTGCCTACACTCCAGTTCCAAACGGTTTTCTTGACCTGGAAACAGCTTGGAAAGAACTGTTGCAACGATTCCTTCAATTGGATACACCGCGACCGGATGCCACGGCTCTGCTGCGATGGACGATGCAACCCACGACCGACGCATCCATCAACTTGCTGCCAGCCAACGCGCGACCGGATGCACTCAACTGGTTAAGTGAATCGGCAGGCATTGCCGGAAAAATGGTGCTCGCATGTATTGAAGCTGGCCGCACCGGCGATGCAATGGCGTTGGGTTTGGTGTGTGGTGTTTTGTATGCCACAGCAGGTGAAGGACAGTCCGCTTTAGGCAACGCTGCCATCCGGCTTGAGCGCTTTGTCAACGATGCCCATGTGGGTGTGGTGGAAGGTCGCGCTTGGGCACAAGCTGCCCAGCAGCTGGTTCGTGATGGTGGCTCTGACATGTATCGATCGGCCCTGGACCGCGCAGATAATTTATTGACCGACTTACGCGTTGGCGAATTCGCACATTTGAGCGATGTTTTGCCGATGGGTTTTGACCAGCGCATGCGCACATTTGCGGCGACGCTGACCCAACATGTGCAAACGCCCACGGACGCAAGCTTGACAGCGGTCGAAGAAGCTGCCAACCGCGTGTTGACGCACGTATTGGCTACCGCTCAAATTCAGCGTGCCGACCGAGTGGAAATGGCACGACGCATGGCGCGTTGGATGGTGCGCCCAGTAACAGCTGCCTCCACAGTGGCCGATTTGGTCTGCTGGCAAGCGGATGAAGGCTCGTTTGTCGATTGGGCACGCTTCAGGCTGCTGGGTGGGGATGAACTGGTGGAGGTGTCGCATGCCTATGAAGCGGTGCGTAGCGCCGCCATCACGCGCCGCAATGCACTGGGTCAACGATTTGCCCAGTCTTTGCAGCGCTGGAACGCGCAGGCACCTGGGCCTGAGGGGCGTATCGTGCCCTTGGAATCAGTGCTTGAGCGCGTGGTCGCTCCGTTAGCGGCACTGCAACCGGTGCTGTTGCTGGTGGTCGATGGCCTGAGCACCAGTATTTTCCGGGAACTATTTGCCAGACCCGAGCGTTTGGGTTGGGCTGAGATGGTGCCGGCCGCTTTGGCCAGGCCGCTGACTGGCGTGGCGGCGTTTCCAACGGTCACGGAAGTGAGCCGTGCCACCTTGCTTTGTGGCCGACTCACGACCGGTACTTCTTCGCTTGAGAAGACGGGGTTCTCGACCCACGCCGAACTGCTGGCCCAATCGCGCGCCGATGTGCCACCCAAGCTTTTCCACAAAGGCGACTTGAGTGATTCGACCAACCTCTCAGGCGAGGTTCGTGCGGCCATTGCCAACCCCCATCAACGTATCGTTGGGCTGGTTTACAACGCTGTTGACGACCATTTGAGCGGTCCGGATCAGCTGAATCAGCGCTGGACGCTCGAAGATCTGCGATTGATTCTGCCAATTCTCAATGAAGCCAAGGCTGCCCGCCGTGTCGTCATAGTCACAGCGGACCATGGGCACCTACTAGAAGATGGCACCACGCAAATCAGCGGTGGCGAAAGTGATCGATGGCGAAATGGCAACGATGCCGTCAATAGCAACGAAATCGTTTTGACCGGTGGAAGAGTGAGAACCGCTAACGGTGCAACAACGGTTGCGTGTTTGTGGAGCGAAAGCGTCAGGTACTCGGGTCGTAAAAATGGCTATCACGGCGGGGTGGCCATGCAAGAGGTCACCGTACCACTGAGCGTGTTGGTGCCGTTTGGCATGAACTTGCCTGAGTGGCAACCCGCACTTCCAGCACAACCAGAGTGGTGGGATCTGCCCAATCTGGCAACTCCTCAGACAATAGTGACCCAAGTGGCTCCGGCAGCTCGAACAACAGTAAGACGGCCAGCGACGCCGGCACCTGGGCAAGACCAGTTGTTTGACGCCTCCGTGGCACCGATTCCAACTGCGGTGCCAATACAAGCAGATGACTGGATCGATACCCTCCTGCAAAGTCAGGTGTACGCCTCCCAGCGCTCATTGGCAGCGCGCGTGGCACCACCCGATGATCAGATGCGCAAACTGCTGTCAGCGCTGGCTGAGCGTGGTGGAAAGCTGTCACGCGCGGCATTGGCCCAACGAATTTCAGTGCCTGAAATTCGATTGACTGGGATGCTGAGCGCCGCACGAAGGGTGCTGAATGTAGACCAGGCGACAGTGCTGCTGGTGGAGGAAGCCGCTGGCACCGTGGAGCTGAATCGAATTTTGCTGCTGCAGCAATTTCGCATCAGCTTGACTGGGGGTGCACGATGATCAGCGCCGCACGACGTGATGACATCATTGGCGCCTTGCGTCGCGGCACGGTTCCAAGCGCTGGGCTGGACGCGTTGGCGGTTGGCATCGACTCCTTTGCACCGACGCTGGATGAAGAGTTGGCAACGGTTTCTTCTGGGCGCGGTGGCTTTAAAGCCGTTCGCGGTGAGTACGGCACCGGCAAGACGTTCTTTGGCCGGTGGTTGCAGGAGCGAGCGCGTGCCAAAGGCTTTGCCACTAGCGAAGTGCAAATCAACGAAACCGAAACGCCCTTGCATCGATTGGAGACAATTTACCGTCGGCTGGTCGAACGCCTGGGCACAGCAGATAGCAGCACCGGTGCATTTCGCAGTGTCATTGACGGATGGTTTTTTGCCCTGGAACAAGATGTTTTGGCGGATGGCTCCATTGACGCCAACGATGCGAACGCACTTTTAGAGCGAACCCAAGCGCTGATGGAAGCGCAGCTGGCGACCATCAGCAAGACAGCGCCGGCGTTTTCGGCAGTTCTGCGAACTTACCGTCGAGCCTTGGCCGACGGCGACAACCAGCTTGCCGAAGGATTGATCAGCTGGCTGGCTGGCCAGCCCAATGTGGCGGCCAGCGTGAAGCGCGCAGCTGGCATCAAAGGTGAACTCGACCACTTTGGTGCAGCCAATTTCCTGATCGGATTGCTGACGATTCTGCGTGACAGCGGCTTCCCTGGCCTGGTGCTGGTTCTGGACGAAGTGGAAACGCTGCAGCGCATGCGCGCCGACACGCGCGAACGCGGCTTGAATGCCTTGCGCCAGTTGATCGATGAGATTGATGCGGGCCGCTTTCCGGGGCTGTACCTGGTCATCACTGGAACACCGGCATTCTTTGACGGCGCCCAAGGGGTTCAACGGCTTGCGCCACTGGCTCAGCGTTTGCATGTGGATTTTGGTACGGACCGAAAATTTGACAATCCGCGCGCTGTGCAAATTCGACTGGCACCTTTTGATCAGGGTTCCCTGGTGGCCGTGGGTAAACGCGTGCGCGATATTTATGCGGATACGCAGCCCAATGAGGCGCGTCTACGTCGCGTGGTCGATGACACCTACATTGAGGTTTTAGCCCACGCCGTGGCAGGCGGTCTTGGTGGAAAAGTGGGCGTGGCACCGCGCTTATTCCTGAAGAAACTGGTAGCCGATGTGCTTGATCGGGTCGATTTGCATGAAAGTTTTGACCCAAGTCAGCACTACAAGCTGACCTTGGCCGAGACCGAAATGACCGCCAATGAAAGGGCTGCAGCCAGTGCCACCAGTGTGGATGACATTGAACTGTGAGTGAATTCGAAAAGCTCCATCCGGCGCTTCAGTATCACGTCGTGAATTCGCTGGGCTGGAACAGCTTGCGCCCAACCCAATTACAGGCGATTGATCCGATTCTGTCCGGCGTGCATTGCCTTTTGCTGGCACCCACGGCGGGAGGAAAGACTGAGGCCGCCATCATTCCCGTTTTATCCCGAATGATGACGCATGCGTGGCCAGGCGTGAGTGTGATTTACGTCTGCCCAATCAAAGCCCTATTGAATAATTTGGAGCAACGGCTGTCCTATTACGCTGGACTGGTCGGCCGACGTGTCGCGGTGTGGCATGGAGATGTTTCGCAGTCTCAAAAAAGCCATGCCGTCAAAGATGCACCCGATATTCTGTTGACGACGCCGGAATCGCTGGAAGGCATGTTGGTCTCCACCCGCATTGACCGCAAGGCCTGGTTCGGCAATTTGAGGGTGGTGATTGCCGATGAACTTCATGCTTTTGCTGCCGATGACCGTGGCTGGCACATGCGAGCGGTGCTACACCGACTGCAGCAATACGTCCCCCAAGAAATGCAACGGCTTGGTCTGTCAGCGACCGTCAGCAACCCGGAAGAGCTGCTGAACTGGTTTGCGCCCACAGGCCTAAAGAAGGTTGTCGGCAGTGCCTCAGTCAGCACCGATGCGGATGTCACCATCGACTTCGTTGGCTCACTGCTCAACGCTGGAACCGTGATCGCACGCCTTCATCGGGGCAGCAAACGCCTGGTTTTTTGCGACTCACGCAGCAGCGCCGAACAGCTGACCAGCATGCTGCGTGGTCAGGATGTACGCACGTTTTTAAGCCACGCATCGCTCAGTCACTCAGAGCGAAAGATGGCGGAAACCGCCTTTGCAGAAGAAAAAGACTGCGTGATTGTCGCAACCTCAACGCTGGAGCTGGGCATCGACGTTGGCGATCTTGACCATGTGATCCAGATAGATGCGCCGGCGACTGTGTCATCGTTTTTGCAACGCATGGGTCGTACTGGCCGCCGAAGTGGGGCACGAAGAAGCTGTTTGTTCCTGTGCACCAATGACGACTCACTTATGTTGGCGATGGGAATTTGTCGTTTGTGGAGTGAAGCATGGGTGGAAGCGGCGTACCCGCCCCCTGAACCTTGGGCGATCGTCGCACAGCAGGCCATGGCAGCCACCCTGGAACGTTCCCAATGGCCGAGGCGAGAACTGATTTCACTTCTGTGCGGTGCTTTCCCTGAATCCAACACACAGGGCATCTCAGATGTCATCAGCCACATGGTGGATACGGGCTACCTGATGGACACGGATGGGGTTCTTCAAATTGGACCCATGACCGAAAAGCAATTCGGCCGCGCACATTACAAAGACCTTCTGGCGTCATTCTCTGGGGCCCAGCTGCTCTTGGGTCGCTTTGGCAGCGTCGAGGTGGGGTACATCGATCCCACGATGCTGACCGGCGAAAAGCAAGATCGATTAATCCTGCTGGCCGGCAAAAGCTGGCGCATCACGGATGTGGACTGGAAGCGGAAAACAGTCTGGCTTGAGCCTGCCAAAGAAGGCGGCAAGGCCCGTTGGACTGGAAGTGGACGGACCCTGAGTCGCGAGATCGCGCAGGGGATTTTTCGAGCACTACGCCAGGGTAACGGCGAGCATGCAGTGATTTCAAAACGGGCTCGGCTTGAAATCGACCTGGTTATAGAAGATTTGCCTGACACTGGCAACAGCCTTTCGATGGCAATCACCAGGAACGACTCGGGTGCTGCACGACTGTGGACCTTTGGTGGCACCCGAGCGAATCGCTGTATCGCCAAACAAATTCAATCGCGGGTTGAGGTCAGACGTGTTGACGCGATTGGGCTGGACCTTAAAACACCTATTGACCCTAATGAGCTGAGTCCTGAACTCTTGGCTGCAGAGCTGAAGTTTTCTCCTGAAGAAATCAAAGATCTTGCGAAGCCGATCAAGTTTTCAGAATGCCTGCCTGCGCACTTGCTGGTTCAGATTATTATGATGAGGCAGTTTGAAAATCACGATTTTGGCTAACCGGCTGTTCTGCAAGTTTGGTGTGCCGCGGCTTCATCAGGAAAACCTACCAGTCCGCAAAGCTGCATGGGCATGACCCGTGGACTTATCTCAAGGACGTGCTGACAAGACCCTGTCAGAGAGGCGCGCCGGCTCCTATCCGTTCGACAATCAGTTTGTAGTGTTCGGGACGACGATGCTTGGCGAAGTTGAACCAGTGCTCTCTATAATTACGGCCCAAGTTCAGGTCAATTTTTGAGACAATCACTTCGTCCTCTTCGCTAGTCGACTGCGCCACGACTTCTCCGGTCGGTGCGACGATGGCAGAACCACCAATCATGTGATGCCCATCCTCAGATCCGCACTTGCCCGCAGCGCCTACCCATAGCGCGTTCTGGTAAGCGCCTGATTGAAGCGATAACAGATGATGGAACATGCCATTCTGGACAGGTTCATTCCAGTATATATTCGACGATGGTGTGTTATATCCAAGCACAACCAGCTCGGCACTTTGCAGTGACAACATCCTGTATGTCTCCGGCCAGCGGCGATCATTGCACAAGCACATACCGATAAAGGTATCCAGCATCGATGAAACGCGGAAACCTTGGTCACCCACTTCGAAATATTTTTTCTCCAGATGCTGGAAGGTCGCGTCAACTTTGTGCTCGGTGTGTCCAGGGAGATGGATCTTACGATATTTGCCAACAATGGCGGCACTCTTGTCGACGAGAATCGAAGTATTGAAATAACGGCCTTCAGGTGTGAGTTCGGCATAGCCGAGGTAAAAGCCGATACCCAGTTTTCTCGCCTCGTCGAATAACGGTTGTATGTACATATTGGGCATGCTAGTTTCAAAATATTCGTTGAGCACTGCCGTATCTTCGATCCAGTAACGCGGGAAAAAAGTCGTTAACGTCAGCTCGGGGAAAACCACCAGGTCAGCCTGACGGCTTTTTGCTTCGCGCAACATTTCTACCAGTCGTTTCACCACCGCAGCGCGCGAATCGGCCAGATGTATCGGTCCCATTTGCGCTATGGCGAGCCCCATCTTGCGAGCAGAATCAGTCATATGCAGATCATCTTTCTTATCTTGGTCTTATAAACATGCGGACTCTCAGCGGCGCTAAAGGACAGCATGCGAATACGGGATTGCTAATTAATCAGCCAGATCACGGCGCCGCAGCACCTTGCCGCCGCGGTAATCGGTTTGCGTACCGTTTTGCCAAGCCGTTTTACCGTTAACGATCACATGCGAAATGCCTGCCGCCGGTGTTGTGGGGTGCTCGAACGTCGCCATGTCAATGATGGTGTCCGCATTGAAAATAGTCAGGTCGGCATACATTCCGACTTGAACTAGGCCGCGGTTCTTAATTCCAAATTGGCTAGCGGACAATCCCGTCATACGATGCACGGCATCTTCTAAGGACAATATCTTCAAATCACGCACATATCGACCGAGAACTCGAGGAAAAGTACCCCAAAGTCTGGGATGGGGATGTTTGTCTTCCGGCAGGCCGTCCGAGCCGATCATCGCGCCAGGTGAACACATGATGCGCGCCACATCCTCTTCGTCCATCATGAAATAAATCGCGCCTCCCGGCTGAAGCCGCTCGATCGCCTCGGCGCGTGAACACCCGAGTGTTTGCGCTACCTGGTCGAGGTCGGATGCACAGAATTCCGGATGCGGATCGGACCAACTGATCAATGTCTTAAGGGCCTGACCGACCATGATTTCATTAAGCACTGTCGAACACGCGGTATAAGGATAGACGTCTAGCGACACTTTTTGATGCTTACGCGCTGCTTTGAACAAGGCAAGCGTCTCGACGCTTCTGCCAAAGTTTTGCTGCCCCATGCATTTGTGATGCGAAACAATTACCGGGGCTTCGATCGCCTTTCCGATCTCCAGTGCCTCCTGAATGCTTTGCACCACATCGTCGGCCTCGTCGCGCATATGGGTGGTATACACCCCGTCGTAGTATTTCAGCGGCCGTGCGACTTCGATCACTTCGCGTGTCGAGGCAGCGCGTGCTGGCGGATAAAAAAGGCCGGTTGACAAGCCTATCGACCCTTGCTCCAGGGACTGGGTCAACAGCGCACGCATCGCAGCGATTTCGTCGTCGGTGGCAACCCGATCAAGGTCATCTTCTCCCATGACATTCATGCGCAACGTTGTATGCCCAGTCAGAAACGCTGCATTGACCGCCGGTCCTGCAGCGGTCACTTTTTTCAGGTAATTTTCCAGCGAATCGGCAATGAATTGATCCGATTTAAAAACCATACGCAGCAGGCCGGGCGGATCTCCTACATAAGAATACGGTGCACCGCTAATGCCGCAATTGCCGCAAATAACGGTCGTGACACCCTGGCTTAATTTCTCCGTCATCGAAGGACGGGCAATGACCCCGGCATCGTCATGGGTGTGCACGTCGATAAATCCGGGCGCAACCACCTGTCTTGTCGCGTCGATCCATATTTTCGCTTTTTCGTCTTTCAAATCGCCGATCTTTACAATCCGTTCACCCAGGATGGCGACATCCTGAACAATCCCGGGCTGGCCGCTGCCATCAATCACGGAGCCATTGCTGATGATGCAATCGTAATACTTGGATTCTTCCGACATCTGTAATTCCTATTGGTTAATCGAAGTTTCTGCGCCATCAGCGCAAGCGCATTCAGACCGCGGGTATTCCTGCATGATTGGGTTGCATAGATCTGAAATTCTGGAAATCCCAGTCACGGCTAGGTGCGGCTTCTATCAACGTTCGCGTATATTCATGCTCTGGTGCGGCCAACACTTTCTCGGCCGTACCTGATTCGACAATTCGCCCTCGCTGCATCACCACAATCGTGTCGCAAATCTGTGCGGCGACACGCAGATCATGTGTGATAAACAGGACTGCAATACCGGTTCGCTCGCGGATGTCCTCAAGTAGTGCCAAGACCTGGGCCTGCACCGAGACATCAAGCGCGGACACGGCCTCGTCCGCCACCAGGATATCCGGCTTCAGGGCAAGAGCGCGGGCGATGCAAATGCGTTGACGCTGGCCACCAGAAAACTGGTGCGGGTAGCGTTGCATCACTTCAGGGCCCAGGCCGACTAGCCGCAGCAATTCGCGCGCCTGCGGCAGCGCTTCCTCACGAGTTACGCCAAAGTTGAGCAGCCCTTCAATAATCGAGTCGCCTATCGGCAACCTTGGATTGAGGGAGCGATAAGGGTCCTGAAATACGAACTGAATGCGCTGACGGAAACTGCGCAGCGTGCCACGACTTGCGAGGGCTATATCGAGTCCCTTGACTCGGACGGTGCCTGAAGTGGGGTCGATCAGACGCACGATGCACCGAGCAACAGTCGATTTTCCGGATCCAGATTCGCCGACGACGCCGAGAATCTCGCCACGACGAAGCGTCAAATTAACGTCCTGAGCCGCAGCTACGGATCGACCACTCCCGAAGATATGTTTTTCAACGTAGGTTTTGTTCAGCGCCGCAATGTCCAGGACAGTCTCCCTTGTCAGAACAGCACGCTGTTTCGGAACCAGACTGGGGACCGACGATACAAGCATCCGGGTATAGGCCTCACGGGGTTGCGTAAGAAGATTCTCACGTGTGCCCACTTCAACCACGTGGCCGCGATTCATTACGACGATGCGGTCCGCGATTTCGGCGACAACACCGAAATCATGGGTAATAAACATGACCGCGGTGTCATGCCGCTCCTGTAACTCACGGATGAGCAGTAGTATCTGCTTTTGAGTGGTTACGTCCAGCGCCGTAGTAGGTTCGTCCGCAATCAGCAATTTGGGCTCGAGAATCAACGCCATGGCAATCACGATTCGCTGGCGCTGCCCGCCAGACAACTGATGCGGATACGAGTCGTAAATGCGCTTGACATCCGGTAGGTGCACCGATTCCAGCATCGCCAGTACCTTCTCCCGGCGTTCCGACCGCGTGAGCTTGGTATGCAGTGTCAGCACTTCATCAATCTGCCTGCCGACTGTTTCCACCGGATTGAGCGCCGTCATCGGCTCCTGAAACACCATCGCCATACGAGTCGCGCGCATCTCGCGCAAACGCTGCTCGCTGGCCAACAGGATGTTTTCGCCTTCAACCATAACCGTCCCGCCGCTTACTGCAAGCTCGCCTTTAGGCAGCAGTCCAATAACGGACAGAGAAGACACCGATTTACCGGAGCCGGATTCTCCGACCACGCACACCGTCTCGCCAGCCTTGATATCAAAGCTGACATTTTCTATGACATGTTGGGCGGCGGCGCTTCCCACCACCCGAACTGAAAGATTCTCTATTGTCAGGACCGGCTTGCCCGTGTCGGAACCAGTGTTAGAAATTGTGGGGTTCATGGCGTAGGACGTTAAGGAGTCAAGCAAAAATAACTTGAACGGATTGAAGGGAATAGTCCAAGTGGCGCAGGAATGAGGCGCACGGCGATGTCTGCGACAGAAATGAATAGTCCGTCATAGCTTGCGTGCCATTCTAGGGTCCAGTGCATCGCGCATCGCGTCGCCAAGAACGTTCACGCTCAGTACCGTAAAAGATAGCAAGATACCCGGATAGAGGATGAACTCTGGCCGCAACTGAAAGTACATGCGACCTTCAGCCATAATGTTTCCCCATGATGAAGTCTCCGACGGAAGTCCTGCCCCCAAAAAACTCAGAATCGCCTCGGTAATAATTGCCGACGCAAAAATGTAGGTCCCCTGTACGATCAGCGGCGCTATAGTGTTTGGCACAAGATGCCGAAGAAGAATGACAGGTACTGGCGTGCCAAGCGTTATTGCGGCTTCCACATATGGCTCTGCTCGCACGGTAAGGATGACGCTACGCACCAGTCGCACCACACGCGGGATTTCAGGGATGGTGATTGCTACCAGGACAGTAACTAAGCTAGAGCCAGACAGCGATACAAGTGCAATAGCCAACAGAATGCCTGGAATGGCCATGAGTCCGTCCATAAACCGCATGATCACTGCATCAGCACGGCGGAAGTAGCCGGCGATCACGCCGATGAAGAGACCAGCAGCGATACTGACGGCCGCCGCGCCCGACCCGGCAATAAGTGAAATGCGTGCTCCATACAGCACGCGCGAGTACAAATCACGTCCGAACGCATCGGTGCCAAGCCAATGGGCTGCGGAGACGTGCTTAAGCCTCTCCGCAGGATCAACCAGGGTCGGATCCGAGGTCCACAGCAGGGGCGCGCACAACGCAATGATGACAAGCGCACCGAGCATCAGTATGGCTGCCAGAACCGGTCCGCTTTTCATCGTCCGCTTCAGCTGGGAAAACAGGGTCGGCGCAGATGCATTGCCTATAGTTTCTTGCGTCTGCGATAGTGATGAAAGCGCGATCGCGACCGGCAATACGAGCATTTTATTTTCGATATTATCCATGGGATCCTCAATAGCGTATGCGCGGATCGAATACCGTGTAGAGAATATCCACCACCAAGTTGATCATAATATTGATGAAAGAAAAAAACAGAATCAGACCCTGAATCACCGGGTAGTCGCGTGCTAATACAGCCTCGACCACCAGTCGCCCAAGACCTGGTAGATTGAACACCGATTCAGTGACGACAACACCGCTGATGAGCATGGCAATGCCGACACCGATGATGGTGATAATTGGGACTGCTGCGTTGCGCAATGCGTGACGCAACAATACAGTACGTTCCTTCGAGCCTTTGGCTCGTGCGGTCCGGATATAGTCCTCTCCCATCACCTCGATGATGCTGGTTCGTGTGATCCTGGCGATCAGTGCGATATATACCGTACTTAGTGCGAGCGTCGGCAGCGCCAAGGTTTGCAGGAACGGCCAGAGTCCGGCACTCGGCGGCTTATAGCCTTGCACTGGAAACCATCCAAGATCAATCGCAAAAAATAGAATCAACAAGTAGCTTGTGACAAACACCGGCAGCGAAAACCCAAGCACGGAAAACGCCATCACAGCGCGGTCCAGCAGCTTGCCTTGACGCCACGCCGCAATCACGCCAAGCGGTACTGCGACGATGACCGTGAGGAAGATGGTCGCGCTGGCCAGCGCCAGCGAAGGCCCGATGCGGTCGGCAAGCATCCCGATTACCGGCACGCCGGAAATCAGTGACACACCTAGGTCGCCCTTCAACAGCTGCGCCATCCACATGAAGAACTGGATGTAAATCGGTTGGTCCAGTCCCATGTAACTGCGTATGCCTTCCAATTGTTCGGCAGTGGCGTTATCCCCCGCTATGATGGCCGCCGGGTCACCCGGCGTCATGCGAAGGATGGCAAATATGACCACCGCGACCATCGCCATGACCGGAATTGTGGCAAGCAAACGCCGTCCAACGAATCTGAGCATGATGAATCTACTTACCGGTTTTTTTCATGTTCCAGAAAACGGGCACAGATCCTTCCAAAATGCCGCTCAGGCTGGTGCGATACGCGCTCGGAATAGAAAACTCACCAAGTGGAACAATCACACCTTCTTCGTACACGAGCTTCTGGATTTCTTCGCTCAGCTTCTTGCGTTCAGCTGCATCGGTGGTGTGCGCGAATTGCTGGCGCAGTTGTTCTATCTTGGGGATGTCAGGCCAGCCGAACCACGCCTGCTTTCCGTTTGTGGCGATCTGGAAGTTGCGCAGCGGATCAACGATGTCGGGAATCACGTTGAATGTCGAAAAGATGCTCCATCCGCCCTCCGTAGGCGGTTTCTGAATTGCGCGACGGACGATGACAGACTGCCAGTCCATTGCTTGCAGTTGGACCACGAAACCGGCCTTGCGCAACGCCTGCGCGATGACCACAGGTTGCGCCGCCAATATATTAATATCTGTCGGTTGCAGGATCACTACAGGCGTACCGTCGTATTTAGCCTCTTTGAGGAGCTGCTTTGCCTTTTCAATGTTTGAGGGCACTACCATGTCGGCCCCGCCCGTGCTGCTGTACTCCGTGCCGCATCCGAACACCGATGGGCAGGTCTTGTAGTATTTGGGATTGCCAACCACCGCCTTCATCACGTCTTCCTGGCTTACCGCATACATCGCTGCTTGCCGAAGTAGCTTGTTGTTGAAGGGAGCGTGCAGGTGGTTAAAGCGATAAACCGTTTGGTAACCCAATTTGTCCACGACCTCAACTTTGATGCCGGCTTTACCCTCAACCATCGGCAACAGATCATAGGGCACCTGTTCGACATAGTCTATTTCACCATTTGCCAAGGCGTTGAGGGTGGTCAGGCTGTCAGGCATGGTGACCCATTCGACACGATCGACATGTACAACCTTGCCGCCCGCTAAGCCACTGGGGGCCTCGGTACGCGGCACGTAATCCTTATTCTTTTCGTAGACCACCTTGATACCCGGCTTGAAATCAGCTGCCACGAACTTGAATGGTCCGGATCCGATATATTCCTTGATTGCCTGTGTCGATGGTGTCTCAGCAATCCGTTTGGGCATCATGAAGGGCGGTGGGCCGCTTGGCTTTGCCAGCGCTTGCAGCACGAGGTCTGTAGGTTGCTTCAGGGTGATCTGAAACGACTTGTCGTTCACCGTCTTCATGCCGACAACCATCGTCATCAAGATCTGCCCCATTTTGTCTTGCTCAGACCACCGCTTGATCGATGCAACGCAGTCTTCGGCCTTAACCGGCGCGCCATCGTGCCATTTCAGGCCGTGGCGTAGCGTGAAAGTATATGTTTTCTTGTCTGACGAGATGTCCCACTTTTCGGCCATCTGTGGCCGAATCTTGTTATCGGCATCTGTAGCCAACAACGTGTCGTAAATCATGTAGCCATGATTACGTGTCATATACGCAGTTGTTATGATGGGATCTAATACACGCAATCCCGATTGCATCACCGCGGTAACGGTTTGTGCGCCTACGCCGGCGCAAGACATGCCTGCGGATAACGCTGCTACAAACGCTAGCACGCGTAGCGGACGAACCTTGTAATTTGTAAATGCGATCATATTGTCTCCTTATTTAATAAATTAATTACCTACTTACGAAAACTGCTGTGCTTAATCTTTATTGCTATTTTTCAACAACTAGGCTGATATTGCAAATTTGATGACATGAAGTAAAGTCAGGTGACGCCATACGGCGTAGCGTCACGCCCGCGTTTATATTTGTCCGCTTAGGCGATCGTTAGAGCAAAGTTTCGGTCACCAGCAACTATTGTCTTACCGCGCGCGAGGAAGCCGACGTATTCGTCGTCGGGAACGAACAGCCCGCCGGTACTCCAGAGGAGATGTGTCGCCCCGCTCATTTTGTTCGTCAGGTTGTTGGCTGCTAAGTAGTGCCGGCCGGCTTCGCTGTTAAGTAACATCTGCGGTCCATTGAATCCGGCTGCTGCGGAAGGCTCTATTTTGATTCCCTCGGTTTCATTCAGGAGGTATAACGAACGGAACAGGTCATCATCTTTCACGGTGAAGACACCGGACAACAACGGCCACATCATATCGATGGCCAGCTCAGAGGCGCGCGGCACTGCGAGTCCATCAGCTTCCGTATTGCCATCGAGACCGATGTCATAGACGGAGATACCGGCATGATCGGGGTGCAGCATCCGTACCAGGAAGCAAGGCGAAGCAGTAGGTTCGGCAAAAAAGCAATGCACGTGGTCGCCGAAGATTTGTTTAAGCCCGAACGCGATGCCGGACGGGGCACCGCCTACTCCGCAAGGCAGATAAACAAACAACGGATGTCTCGCATCAACACCGATCCCGCTTTGGTGGAACTGACTTTGCAGACGCAAAGCGGCCACACTGTAACCTAGGAACAGGGATAATGAACGCTCGTCATCAACAAAATAGCTGTATGGATCGGCCTCCGCTTCGCGCCGCCCTGCATCAACGGCTTTCTCATAGTCGCCAGCATGTTCGATGACTTGCACCCCGAGCTTGCGCAACCTGTCTTTTTTCCATTTCTTCGAATTGAATGACATGTGCACGACAGCCTTGAACCCCAAAGCGGCAGCAATAGTGCCGATACTCATGCCAAGGTTGCCGGTCGATCCGACCGCGACTTGATACCGCCCAAAAAGCGCGCGTGCTTTGGGGAGGCCGAGCTGTAAATAATCGCTGTCACTATCGATCAATCCATGATCCAGAGCTAGCTTCTCTGCAAACTCGAGCACTTCATGAATACCGCCGCGCGCCTTGATTGATCCGGCGATAGGCAATGCGTGATCGGCTTTGATCCAGAGCGCACCCGCTTCTGGAGGATGAGAAAGGGCCCGCGCAAAGCTTGGTATCGAGATCAGATCTGACTCGATCATGCCCCCGAATTGTGCAACTTCTGGAAACAGTTCGGCCAACAGCGGACCAAACCGGTGCAACCGGTCAGCAGTCCGTTCCATATCGACGTAACTAATACTACTCGCCATCGGTGCTGTCCGTGGCAGGCAGTGGTATTGATTTATCCACAAGCATGGCGAAGCGGATACCAAATCGGCTTTGATCGTGTCTGAAAAAATGATATTTCCCATGTAAAACTTCCAATGAGAAAACTTTATCACGATAGCGTCGCCGCAAACAAACGGTTAATATCAATATGTCTATTACTAAGGCTAATAATGAATAGTTATCTTTCGTCATCCCTATTGTCGTGGCTACGGTGTTTTGAGACGACCGCTCGCCATGCCAGCTTTACCAAGGCGGCGTGGGAATTAAATATCACTCAGGGAGCAGTCAGTCAGCAGGTGAAGCGGCTGGAAGACTGGGCCGGACTTCCTTTGTTTAACCGAACACCGCGCGCACTAACATTGACCGCAAAGGGTGCGAAGTTGTATGCTGTTGTGACGGAATCCCTGCAGGAAATAAAGATGGCGCTGTCGCAACTGCGCAGTGAAAAAGTCAGCGACCCGCTGCATCTCAGTTGCTCATCCTCGTTTGCCATGCTCTGGTTGATGCCGCGGCTTGGCGATTTTTTTAGGGACCATTCGGGATTGGGGTTGCGTGTCTTTGCTGAATATCATGCGCTCGACCACGCCCTCATGGTGCACCAGGGGATTGAAGGAGCCATCCGGTTTGATCTGGGGAGTTACACGAACGTCAACTGCACAAAATTCCTCGACGAACTGCTTTTCCCTGTGGCAAGTCCCGCTTTTGTCGAGGCACACCCAGAAATTAAGACGCCACAAGATCTAACCGGGTCGTTTTTGTTGCACGATGTGACGCCGTGGGACGGGGCTGACGAATTTGAGGAATGGGACTCGTGGCTGAGGGCTGCAGGCGTTCGACTGCCAGATGTTCACAAGGGGCAGCGCTTCAATCTGTCGCAGCTTGCGATAAGCGCAGCAGTTGCTGGGCAAGGCATAGCCATCGGTCGATCTGCCCTGATGATAGAAGATATTATTGCAGGACGCCTGATAGACCTTTTTGGGATTTTGGTTCCATCGAAAGCGGCCTATTATTTTATTTCTGCCTCCGAATTTTCAACCAAGAATGAGGTTATTGTTGATTGGCTGACGAAGGAGGCAAAGCACTTTGAAGAAAAAAGAAATTTGGCTCTAATGGCCCGCCGGTAAGATTCATGTAAAAAAACTGCCACAGCGACCAAATCTTTTAACGGTAGGGTCATGCGAGTCGGCATCTCCTCGGGTTTCAGGTCGGTTGAGTAGTTACCGAATCGCTTGAGCTTGCTGGTGGCATATGGGCTCAAAAAAGCCAAATCGGCAGGGCGGATGTTGACTCCCTAGGATTTCAGTGTATGTAGCGCTTGGGACTGGTCCACGACGTTTTGGAGCGCAACTGCGTTTGCTACGAGTTCGTTATAGACGATGGCCTTTTCCTGATCGGCCGAATTACTGGACCGGAGATGGCCTGACGCCCCGAAAGCAAGGTGCTTCGCGAACTTGTGGTGTCGTTCGATTTTTGTTTTCCCCTTGTGGACCGTGCGACGCAGAGAGTCGTTCATGATCAATTCCAGTAGGTACGTAGTACGCACCGCGTTCCCAAGCTCCTTCAAGGCGAGAGCGAATCGATTTCGCGTGCTGTAGCTAATGACCCTCGCCAGGACCGCAGAAGGTGCGAGTGCGCCGATTTGGATAGCCAGCGCGAGTTGCATGAATTGCGGATAGTGCTCCTGAATCAACGAAGCCAGGGAGAGACTTCTCGACTGTCTGCGCCAATGCCCATTCGTCCTTCACGCCTTGCTTGTCCACCGAAGCCTTGGAGGTTGTGTCGTATTAGTGCCTACTCGCTGGAACAAATCGGACAACTCTACCGTGACCGTGCGGACTGTGAAAACGGCTTTGATGAGATCAAAAACCAGTGGGGCTGGGGTGGCTACATCACGCACGATATTGAGCGCTGCGCCTTAAGCGCCAGCGCGGTGGCGCTGATTTACAACTGGTGGAGTTGGTATGTGCGTCTGGCCAACCCGAAGTCCAGGCTGGAGGCCAAGACCAGCCGACCCAAGTTACTGAGTGCCGTTGGACGACTGAGCACGCATGGCCGGGTGAATAAGATCGTACTGGCGCTGACCCACGAAGCGGCAGATCAGATCAAGGCCATGATTGCCAATGTCCGTGCGGGTGTTGAGCACATTCGAAGCACTGCGCCGCAGTTCGAAGGAGCACAGCGCTCCAACACCTCACTTCCGGGCCTCCTGCGCCTGGGTAACTGAGGAAAATAGGTTGAATGGCGGTCCCCCTGGGCGGACAGCATGCATGCAAGTGTATTGTTTTTGGTCAAAGGAAAGTAAGCGGTATGCGGCTGCGGCGCTCATATGCAAAAAGGCCCCGAAGGGCCTTTTCTACAGCACGACTATGTCGCGACGGACTTTTACTTCCTGGCAGCGCGCTTGACTGCCTTTACGGGAGCGGCCGCTTTTGGCGCCGCCTTGGCAGCGACCTTCGCCTTCGGTGCGGCAGGCGCAGGCGTTGCAGGAGCGGCCTTCAGTGCAGTACGTTGATCACGCAGCACATTGATTTCTGCGTTGATCTTGTCCTTGCGTCCGGTCAGCTTCGCAATGCTGCTGCTCAGCTTTGCAATGGCCTTGGCGGTCTTGGACACGGGTGCCTTTTTTGCAGCTGGCTTAACCGCCTTGGCCGGAGTCTTCACTTTCGCAGGTGCTGCAGCCTTGGGGGCCGCCTTTTTCGCAGTTGCCATTTTCTGATTTCCTTTTTTTTGGTGAGCTGGCAAAGTTGTTTTTGCCAGTGCCGGTATTGTGATCATTTTTTCCGGCGCCATCGATTGGACTCGGCTGACGTCAATGAACCTGGGCCATGCAAGCTGCGCTGCAACCCACTGAGCACTCTTGAAGCGCTGGCTTTTTTCAATGCCAACGCTGGCCGCCTGCTTTGGACGCACTACATTTTCTGGGCCATCGCCAGCAGCTCGAGCGCCATGGCCTCCACATCATGCTGGTACAGATAAACCGCGCGCTGGGTCTCCTGCCCCCAACTCTCGAGCTCCAGGTAAGCAAAGCAGGGGTACTTGCAAGGCGGTGGGTGCTGGGCGTCCGAAAAGCGCCCTTCTTCTGCTTGAACCCAGAGCTTCCAGGACGTTGGACTGGTCAGTAGTTTCATCGCTTGATCCTCAGGTGCTAGCTCGTCATGACCGGGATTCTGGCACTGCTTGGAGCACCACCCGATGGCGCATGCCGTGCACCACCAACTCGCTCACCACCTCGATTGGTACGCCGCGGGCGGGCGCCTGGCGCACAAAGGTAGGCCCATCCAGTGCGGGCTGGCTTTTTTCGCACCAGCGCGGACCGAGCCCGGCACCCCCGCGAAGTTATTCGCCAGGGTGCGCGACTACTTGCCATCCAATATTTCGATTCGTGGTTCTGGCGTCCCAGACCAAATCATCCGATAGGCCTCGGTCTTTCGGACGTTGCCAACCAATGCCGGCCTGAAGCACGCCAGGTTTGTTCCAGCCGCATGGCGCACGCTGGGGTAGACAACACCGAGGGACCCGCTTTCAAGCAACTGAGCCGCCAGTGACTGCGACGGGACGTAGCTTCCTGGATCCAGGCAGTCTTCGAAGCCTCCACCAGCGCGCAAGTCATGAAACACTGCGTTGAAGTCTGCAAGAAAGCCCTGGTATGTGACGCTGTC
>DFWY01000046.1 GCA_002381615.1 Polaromonas sp. UBA4122
ATGCGGCCGAAGCCGTTAATGCCAATCTTTATAGTCATCTGCTTTTGCTCCTGGAAGTTAACTTGTCCATCATCCATTCGGCAGGCTCAGCCCGAACGGCATTATTTTTTCGTCAGTACCTTGCGCACGGTGTCGGCCACGTTTTAGCTCCGGCATAACAAGTGCTACGCACAGTTGTCAGCCTACGCTGAAACCTTGCGTGTCAAAACTTTCCTGACCGTATCCGCCAGGTTTTCCGGCGTGAAGCCGAAGTGCTTGAACAGCACCGGTGCGGGTGCCGATTCACCATAGGTGTCAATGCCCACGACGGCGGCGCAGCCGTATTTCCACCAGCCGTCGGTCACGCCCATTTCCACCGCAATGCGCGGAATACCTTCGGGCAGGACTTCGGATTTGTACGCGGGCTTTTGCTTGTCAAACGTGGTGGTGCTGGGCATGGAAACCACGCGCACCGCAATCTTGTAGGTCGCCAGCAGCTCTTGCGCCTTTAGTGCCAGCTGCACTTCGGAGCCGGTGGCAATGATGACGGCCTGCATCTTTTTGTTCAGGCCGACTTCGGCGGGCTCGGCCAGCACGTAGGCGCCTTTGCTGATGTCGCCCAGGTCGTCCTTCGGTGCATACGGCAGGTTCTGACGGCTCAGCAGCAGGGCCGTGGGCTTGTGTTTGTTTTGCAAAGCCACGGCCCAGGCCACTGCCGTTTCAGCGGTGTCGCCCGGACGCCAGACGTCGAGGTTGGGAATCAGCCGCAGGCTGGCGGCGTGCTCAATCGACTGGTGGGTCGGGCCGTCTTCGCCCAGGCCAATCGAGTCGTGCGTGAACACATGCACCACGCGCAGCTTCATCAGCGCGGCCATGCGAATGGCGTTGCGCGAGTAGTCGCTGAACGTCAGGAAGGTACCGCCGTAAGGGATGAAACCGCCATGCAGCGCGATGCCGTTCATGATGGCGGCCATGCCGAACTCGCGCACGCCGTAGTTGATGTGGCGGCCGCCGGTTTTGCTGCCGTCAGCAGCTTCGGTTTGCACGACGTCACCGTTCTCGTCGAAGCGCAGGTTGGGTGTGCTCTTGGTGTTGGTGAGATTGGAGCCGGTCAGGTCGGCAGAGCCGCCCAGCATTTCAGGCAGGCCGGCGGTGAAGGCTTCCAGCGCCAATTGCGAGGCTTTGCGGGAAGCCACGGTTTCGGCCTTGGTGTGCGCGCCAATCACGGTGTCAACGGCGAGTTGCGAAAAATGCTTGGGCAGTTCGCCCTTCATGCGGCGCACAAACTCTGCGGCCAGCTCGGGATGAGCGGCCCGGTAGGCTGCAAATTTGGCGTCCCAGTCGGCTTCGAGCGCCAGGCCCTTGGCTTTGGCATCCCAGTCGTCGTAGGTCTCTTGGGGAATCTTGAACGGGGCATGGGGCCAGTTGAGAGCTTCACGCGTGAGCTTGATTTCTTCGGCGCCCAGGGGCTCGCCGTGGGCCTTGGCCGTGTTGGCGCGATTCGGCGAACCTTGGCCGATCTGCGTTTTGCAGACGATCAGCGTGGGTTTGCCGGACGTGGCTTTCGCGCTGGCAATCGCCGTGGAGACGGCTTCGGCGCTGTGGCCGTCAACCGGGCCAATCACGTTCCAACCGTAGGCGGCAAAGCGCTGCGCGGTGTTGTCAATAAACCAGGGGGCCACCTGGCCGTCAATGGAAATGCCGTTGTCGTCGTACAGCGCGATCAGCTTGCCCAGCTTCCAGGCGCCTGCCAGTGCGGCGGCCTCGTGGCTAATGCCTTCCATCAGGCAACCATCGCCCATGAACACATAGGTGTGGTGGTTGACGATGGTGTGGTCCACATCGCCATCCTTGCGGTTGAACTCACTGGCGAGCAGCTTTTCAGCGAGCGCCATGCCCACGGCATTGGTCAGGCCCTGGCCGAGCGGGCCGGTGGTGGTTTCCACGCCGGGGGTCACGCCGACCTCAGGGTGGCCTGCGGTTTTGCTGTGCAGCTGGCGGAATTTTTTGAGTTCGCTGATGGGCAGCTTGTAGCCGGTGAGGTGCAGCACCGCATAAAGCAGCATGGAGGCGTGGCCGTTGGACAGCACGAAGCGGTCGCGGTCAAACCAATGGGGATTCTGCGGGCTGTGCTTGAGGTGCTGGCCCCAGAGGGCAACGGCCATGTCGGCCATGCCCATGGGGGCGCCGGGATGTCCCGAGTTGGCTTGTTGTACAGCGTCCATCGCGAGTGCGCGTATCGCATTCGCCATCATTTCAGTATTGGCCATCAGGCAAAGCTCCGGGAGGTTCTGGGATCAGGGTTATTGAGTATTTTAACGGGCGACAAGCTGGCGCCGATTTGCGCGGGTTCTACGCGGGCCTTGGACGGGCTTCCAGGCCTTGGAGGTTGCAAATGCTCTAAAGTCCGGTTCATGCAAAGACTGCACCTTAGCGCCAACCTCCACCACTGGTCATGAACACGAGCACGAACATCAAAGTGATGCTTCTGGCCGCCGGGCGCGGCGAGCGCATGCGGCCGTTGACCGACAGCACGCCCAAGCCCTTGCTGCGCGTGCGCGGCAAGCCCCTGATTGACTGGCACGCGCTGGCGCTGGCGCGCGGCGGGTTCAACGCGCTGGTGATCAACACGGCCTGGCTGGGTGAGCAGATTTCAAGCCATTTTGACCTCCAGCCTAGGCAGGACGGGAGTGAGCAGCTATCAATTTCATACTCCCACGAAGGTACGGATTTTGGCGGTGCGCTGGAAACGGCAGGCGGCATTGCCCGCGCGTTGCCGCTGCTGGACGAGGTCTTCTGGGTGCTGGCCAGCGATGTGTTTGTGCCCGATTTCGAGTTTTCTCAAGACGCCGTCAGCCGCTTTGTGGCCAGTAACAAGCTCGCCCACCTCTGGCTGGTACCCAACCCCGGCCACAACCCCCGCGGCGATTTTGGACTGAGTCCTGACGGCTTGGCACTGAATCTGCCAGTTGCCGCCGCCGGCCCGCGCTTCACCTACAGCACCATAGGCCTGTACCGGCGGGCCTTTTTCAGCGCGCTGCCTTTTGGCAATCCGCAAGGCCTCAAGACCCCGCTGGCACCGCTGTTGCGGGCGGCGATGGACAATCAATGCGTCAGCGCCGAACTGTATGAAGGTGCCTGGACCGATGTGGGCACACCCGCCCGCCTGGATGAACTAAACCAAGAACCAACACCATGAGCACCACACAGAGCACCCCGGTAATTTACGCCAAACGCCGCGCCGCCATTGCCCGCGCCCTCAAGGCGGCCGGCGGCGGCATCGCCGTGCTGCCCACCGCCCCCGAAGTGCAGCGCAACCGCGACAGCGACTTTCCCTACCGGCACGACAGCTACTTTTATTACCTAACCGGCTTCAGTGAGGCGGGCAGTTGGCTGGTGATTGAAGCCAGCGGCAGGAACGTCAAGAGCACGCTGTTTTGTCGGCCCAAAGACCTGGAGCGTGAAATCTGGGATGGCCTGCGTTTAGGCCCCAAAGCCGCGCCTGCGCAACTGGGCGTAGACCAAGCTTTCAGTGTGGATGCGCTGGACGAAAAAATGCCGGAACTGCTGACGAATCAGAACGCCGTGTGGTTTCCATTTGCGACGCACAAAGGCCTTGAAACCCAGGTGGACGGCTGGCTGAACAAGGTGCGCGCCCGGGTTCGCTTTGGCGCTGAATGTCCGCAAAGCCAGCACGACTTGTGCGAGCTGCTCGACGAAATGCGCCTGGTAAAAGACAGCCACGAGATTTCGATTTTGCGGCGCGCCGGAAAGATTTCTGCCGGTGGGCATGTGCGGGCCATGCAGACCTCGGCCGCGCTGCTGCGCGATGGCATCAAAGGCGGGCTGCGCGAGTACCACCTCGAAGCCGAACTGTTGCACGAATTCCGCCGCCATGGCTCGCAGTTCCCAGCCTACGGCAGTATCGTGGCCGCCGGTGCCAACGCCTGCATCCTGCACTACCGCGCAGACGACACCGAACTCAAAGCCGGCCAGCTCTGCCTGATTGACGCGGGCTGCGAACTCGACGGCTACGCCAGCGACATCACGCGCACCTTTCCGGCCGACGGCAAGTTCACACCGGCCCAGCGCACGCTTTATGAGGTCGTGCTGGCGGCGCAGGATGCCGCCGTCAAGGTCACGCGCCCCGGCAAGCGATTTAGCGACCCGCACGACGCCGCCACGCGCGTGCTGATTGAAGGCATGCTGGACACCGGCCTGCTGGCCAAGGCCAAACATGGCAAGGTCGATGACGTGCTTGAATCAGGCGCTTACCGACAGTTCTACATGCACCGCACCGGCCACTGGATGGGCATGGACGTGCACGACTGCGGCGACTACACCGAGCCCGGCAGCAAGCCGCGCGAAGAAAAAGACGCGCTGGGCGAGAGCGTGATGCGCAAGCCCTCACGCATCCTCCAGCCCGGCATGGTGCTGACCGTGGAGCCCGGCATTTATGTGCGCCCCGCCAAAAACGTACCAAAAGAGTTCTGGAATATCGGCATCCGCATTGAAGACGATGCACTGGTCACCGCCCAAGGCTGCGAGCTGATGACGCGCGACGTGCCGGTCGATGCGGACGAGATTGAGGCAATAATGCGGGGATGAGGCGGCTAAAGGCGATTTGCAGACGTTCAACGTTCGTAGTACCCGGCTTGCCGGGGCACGCCCCCTCAATGGAAGGGTTGGCTACGTGCGCCCTCAACCTCCAAAAACCAAAAGTTTCCGAACTTCGACCAGTTAAACGTGTAGGTGTTTTGGAGGTTGATGTTGACTACCTTGCCCCCAACGGGTACTGCAATTTGACCGCCGGGGAAGGTATCTCCATGCGAGATATCGTAAGCCCAGCACTTACCGTTCTTGACTTTCGGATTTACAAAGCGCTGCAAGTCATTCATGACCAACGCTACAGGTGTCGGATGATTGGGCGCCGGCACCGGATGCTCTGAAATACACGGTTGATTCTTCAGGTGCTTATTTCTTCTTCGGTCCAATGCTTTCAGTGAACATGTAGATCACTGCAGCCCGCATTTCTGAATCACTAATGTCTGCCATCCCTCCACGCGCTGGCATGGCACCGCGCCCATGAATTCCTGACGCGATTACCGTATTAAGACCTTTACTGACTCGGCCGACCCAGGCATTCTGATCACCAATCTTCGGAGCCCCATCTTTTCCGGTCAGGTGACATTCACCACATTTTGCTTTTACCAATTGCTCACCCGTACGTTCCTCCCTGGGGGCCGCCGGATTGGCGGGTTCGATCCAGCTGCCGCCGGACTGATTGACCATGTACGTGATCGCGCGCTCCAGATCCCTGGCGCTCAAGCCCGCATTCCCACCGTGTGAAGGCATGTTGCGGATACCCTCCAGTGCGTGTTGCGTCAGGTTGGTCAGACCCTGTGCTTTTCGCTTGGCCCATTCCTTCTTGTCCCCAATGACCGGAGCACCGTTTTTGCCATTCTTGTGACAATTGGCACAAACTTCGTCGACTATGCTTTCTCCGCTGCGTTCAGCGCCGTGCGCGAGCGTCATGCCGAACGTGAACGGTATTGCAATGGCAACCAACGCACCACGAACTGAGAGCTTCGTGCGAATCTGTATCGGCGAAAGACAGCACTGGTTTAATTTCTTAGACATGTTACGGACTCCTGCTGTTTAGAAACCAGGGAACACGAAACGCTGCCGAATCGTTTGCATGGCATCGCCTGATAGAAGACCACCTGCACCAACAACCCTGCACGGTTCGACAGACGCCCGCTGAAGCACCACGGTTGAGCGCCGTGCATGATGAGGGGGGTAGCGTCAGGCACGCATGGACAGTCTATACCGCCCCCCAACCTCAGGCATTGATCTTTGTCAACTACCGAGCCGCACCATCTTCGGGTGGCCACGTCTTGGGTCAAGAGCACAGTTCTCTCACTGCCGCGGGCGTTGTATCCCACAGACCTGTCACGCGCTGAATGGCGTTCACCACGTCGGTCATAGTGACACCCGCCTGATCCACCAGCGCCGCGCCCTGTTCGACCCGTTGCACGCCAATCGTTGCTCAGGGTCTTGACAGCATTTACCTTCAATAGTTGGGACTCAATCGGGCTGATGAAGCACTCGCCACGAGTAAGCTTGGCTGTTCGCTGTGCATCTGCCCAGTCTCGGGCTGCCCTTGAGCGCTGCTGGGTTGGTGATGTGCTGCAGGTGGTCGCGCTCATACAAGTCGGCGTTCACGAGCATCAAACGGCGCCGATGATTTCGTCGCTCACTAACGCGCGGTACAGCGTGGATTTGCCCGCGCCGTTGGGGCCAGCCAGCAGGTGAAAAACCGGCGGCTGCGTCACTTGGCAAGCTTTCGGTTTTCTTCCACCACTTCGCGCACGCGTTGCGCCAGCGAACCGCTGGCTTCAGCGGCTAACAGCCGACTGGTCAGGTCAGCGACGTTGCGAGTTTTCTGCGCTTCTCTCGCCGCCGCCTCATACCCCCTCAATCGCCGTCTGCGCCTCCTGCGCTGTTAGGCCGGAATGCTCGACGACCCGGCCGAGGGTGGCCCAGTATTCAATCTGGCCGGCGACTGAGCGGCGCAGGGGTTGGGGTGCCTCGCGGGCTTGCTGCACCAGGCTGGCGTGGAGTTTGACGGAAGAAAAATTGCTTGGGACTATTGGTCATGGATGAGCTCCTTATTGGCGCAAGTTGCGCCAATCGAGCCGTTTCTACAAAATCTGTCGATAGCTACTATCAATTGATTAGTTAATTTCAATTGGTTTTATTAATTTATATTGACTACCATCACCTGTCTTTCGATTAATTCACACTATCAACTGGAGTTCACGATGAGCACGCAACGCCCCGAAATCAAGACCATGGCCAACCTGGAAGCCGCCTTTGCCGGCGAATCCATGGCGCACATCAAGTACCGCTACTTTGCCAAGCTGGCCCGCGAAGCCGGTGACGAAGACACCGCGCGCACGTTTGAAGAAACCGCCGACCAGGAAGTCATGCACGCCTTTGGCCACTTGGACCTGCTGTACCCCAAGGCCACGATGACGCCCGCCAAGGCGCTGCAAATTGCGATTGACGGTGAAACCTACGAGTACACTGAGATGTACCCCGGCTTTCGCGCCACCGCCGAAGCCGAGGGCCATGCAGCGGCCGTGGCCGAGATGAACGAGCAGATCGAAGAGTCCAAAGTGCACGCGGCAAAATTCCAAGCTGCGGTGGCAACCGCAGCGCAGGTCAAGGCAACCCTTGAAAAAGCGCAAAAGCGTTTTGCGGCGCTGGCCAAAGTGGAAGAGCGTCATGCCAAACACTACAAGGCTCAACTGGCCAAGGTGATCGCCCAGGCAGCCTGAAACCGCTTGAAACCGCGACCAGCCATGCGGCCGGATCGCTACTTTATTGATAGCTACCAATGCCCTCGTTTATTGGGCTACAGGCACTTTTTACTTAAAATATCAGGAAACCCCATGAAAACCTATCTCTGTATCGTTTGCGGCTTTGTGTACGACGAAGCGGCTGGCCGGCCCGAAGATGGCCTTGCCGCCGGCACGCGCTGGGCCGATGTGCCCGAGAGTTGGGCCTGCCCGGACTGCGGCGTCGCCAAGACTGACTTTGAAATGGTTGAAATCTGAAAAACCTGAGCCTTTGCGAGACAGACCAACGCAGCTGCGCGAAGCGAGACAGGTTGCTCTGTCCTCAACTGACTCCTCTGAACCGAGCTTGACACCATGAACCCGATTCTCATCATTGGCGCCGGTCTGGCCGGTGTGGACTCGCTGGAAATTTCGCTGGCCAATGGCGAAGTTATTGCCGCCAGCTGCGTCTTGAGCGCCATAGGATTAAAAGCCGATACGGCGGCGGGCCTCGCGGTGGATCGCGCCATTGTGGTGAACAGGCACCTGGAGACCAGCGTAGCGAGCGTGTATGCACTGGGCGACAGTGCCCAGTACGCCAGCGCGGTCTCGCCGCTGTCGGCGCATGGCTCAACCCTGCCCTATGTCATGCCCATCATGGCAGCGGCCAAGGCACTGGCCGCCAACTTGACGGGCCTACCTACCGACCTGGTTTTTCCGCTGATGCCGATTTCCGTGAAAACGCCCGCACTGCCGCTGGTCGTTGCACCACCCAAGCCCGGGGGACGGACGGACAGTGGACGGCGCAGGAATCCGGCCTTTGGCAATGGCTGGACGCCGCCGGTCTGCAACGCGGCTTTGTGCTGGCCGGCGCGCAGACGTCCCAGCGCATGGCGCAGTCCAGGCGGGTAACGCTGTAGGCACTCACCAGCATGCCCGGGCGCGCCGCTTTGTTGCCAACATGCACGTTCAGCTCCCGATCGAGAGCTTGTTAAGCCCAACAGCCGCTTGTTGAAGGACTTGGGGGCGCTTATGCGTTCCCCTCGAAAAAGTTAAAAGTACAACACCTGTTCAGCGTAGATTCACCTACCAGGGTTTCCCCCTCCAACGGCCTACAATCGAAAACCTTCCAAAAAAATCGACGGTCGCACCGACCGTTCCCGCCGGAGACCCTATTAATGCCAACACCGTCCGCCGCTACACCCGACAACCGTGAAGAAAAGCGCGCCGAACTGCGCCGCGCCGCGCTCGAGTACCATGAATTTCCGACGCCCGGCAAAGTGGCTATCGCGGCGACCAAGCAACTGACCAACCAGCGTGACCTGTCTTTGGCCTACACACCTGGTGTGGCGGCACCCTGCGAGGAAATTGTCAAGGACCCGAACGCAGCATTCAAGTACACCAGCCGCGGCAATCTGGTGGCGGTGGTCACCAATGGCACTGCGGTGCTGGGGCTGGGCGACATCGGCCCACTGGCCTCCAAGCCGGTGATGGAAGGAAAGGGCGTGCTGTTCAAGAAGTTCGCCGGCGTTGATGTGTTCGACATCGAGATCGACGAGAAGGACCCGGCCCGGCTGGTCGACATCATTGCCTCGCTGGAGCCGACCTTCGGTGCCATCAACCTGGAAGACATCAAGGCACCCGACTGCTTTTATGTGGAGCGCGAGCTCCGCAAGAGGATGAAAATTCCGGTGTTCCACGATGACCAGCATGGCACGGCCATCACGGTAGGCGCGGCGATCCTGAATGCGCTGAAGGTGGTCGGCAAGGATCCGAAGAAAGTCAAGCTCGTCACCTCCGGTGCGGGCGCGGCAGCACTGGCCTGCCTGAAGCTGCTGGTCAAGCTCGGCATCCCGCGCGAAAACATTTACGTGACCGATCTGGCCGGCGTGGTCTACGAAGGCCGCACCGAACTGATGGACGAGGACAAGATCCAGTTTGCGCAAAAAACGTCGGCGCGCACGCTGGGCGAAATCATCGACGGCGCAGATATCTTCCTGGGTCTTTCGGCAGGCGGCGTGCTCAAGCAAGACATGGTCCGCAAAATGGCGGCCCATCCCATTATTTTTGCGCTGGCCAACCCGACTCCGGAAATCACGCCTGAAGAGGTGAGAGCGGTGCGCAATGACGCCATCATGGCGACCGGTCGCGCGGACTACCCGAACCAGGTCAACAACGTTCTGTGCTTCCCCTATATCTTCCGCGGTGCGCTGGATGCCGGTGCATCCACCATCACCATTGAGATGGAAATTGCAGCGGTACACGCGATTGCCGAGCTGGCCCAGGCCGAGCAGAGCGAAGTGGTGGCAGCCGCCTATGCGGGCGAAAAGCTGGCGTTCGGGCCCGAATACCTGATCCCCAAGCCGTTCGATCCACGCCTCATGATGAAGATTGCACCCGCGGTTGCCAAAGCAGCGGCCGACAGTGGCGTGGCCCTGCGACCCATCCAGGACATGGATGCCTACAGCGAGAAGCTGCAAAATTTTGTCTATGCCTCAGGCACGCTCATGAAGCCGATTTTTGCGGCGGCCAAAGCGGCGGCCCGCAAACGCGTGGCCTATGCCGAGGGCGAAGAAGAGCGCGTGCTGCGTGCCTGCCAGATCGTGGTGGACGAGGGCCTGGCGCGGCCGACCCTGATTGGCCGCCCCGCCATCATTGCCCAGCGCATTGAAAAGTTTGGCCTGCGCCTGCGGGAAGAGCTCGACTACGACGTGGTGAATGTCGAGGAGGATCACCGCTACCGCGACTTCTGGCAGACCTACCACCGCATGATGGAACGGCGCGGCGTGACCGTGCAAATGGCCAAGATTGAAATGCGCCGCCGCCTCACGCTGATTGGCGGCATGCTGCTGCACAAAGGCGATGTGGACGGCCTGATTTGCGGCACCTGGGGCACGACCGCTCACCACCTTGACTACCTGGACCAGGTGATTGGCAAGCGCGAAGGCGTCAACACCTATGCCTGCATGAACGGCCTGCTGTTGCCGGGCCGTCAGGTGTTCCTGCTTGATACCCATGTCAATTACGACCCGACGGCAGAGCAACTGGCCGAAATCACGACCATGGCCGCCGAAGAAATGATGCGTTTCGGCATCAAGCCCAAGGCGGCCTTGCTGTCGCACTCCAACTTCGGTTCGTCCAACCTGCCCAGCGCCCTGAAGATGCGCCGCACGCTGGAGTTGCTGCGGGAAAAAGCCCCATGGCTGGAAGTCGACGGGGAAATGCACGGCGACATGGCGCTGGACGCCGAGGCCCGCGCCGACCTCATGCCCAACAGCACGCTGACTGGCGAAGCCAACTTGCTGGTGTTGCCCAACATTGATGCGGCCAATATTGCTTACAACCTGCTCAAGACCGCGGCGGGCGGCAATATTGCCATTGGCCCCGTTCTGCTGGGTGCCAACAAATCCATGCATATTCTGACGGCCACGTCTACCGTGCGCCGTATTGTGAACATGACAGCGCTGACGGTCGCAGACGCAAACGCCGCTCGATAAGGCTGAATTAGATAGCTGGCACCAACTTACCAGGACTTTATCCACTCTACGGTGGGTGCCTTAATTTTCAGCAGGTACTTGCGTTTTTCGCCCACATGCGGCAAACTACCTCTCTTGAAATTTAAGGGTTAACCCGAAAAATCGGCAGGTTAGCCTTGGCTTCAAGAAAGGCATTTTTCATGTTGCGCAATGGGTGGGGACGGTGGCGCACGGCTGTGCTGCTGGTTTTTTTGGCCAGCTTGGGCGGCTCATTGGGTTTATTCCCCAGCGTGGCACAAGCCAAAGGGCCATTGTTTCTGGTCCCGGCTGACACGATTGCAGTCACCCAATTGCCCCCACAAGGGCGCAGCATGTTGGCGCTGATTTACCAGGGCGGGCCGTTCAGGCATGACAAGGACAACGCGGTGTTTGGCAACCGGGAACGAATTCTTCCCGCCAGAGATCGTAGCTACTACCGTGAATACACCGTCAGAACGCCTGGGGAGCGGACGCGGGGAGCCCGACGCATCGTTTGTGGTGGTTTGAAACCTGCTGCACCCGATGCCTGTTATTACACCGACGATCACTATGCGAGTTTTCGCAGAATCGTTCAATAAATTGAACTGTGCTTGTTATTTTGAATTTTGACTTAACAGAAAGAGAAGCGGAGATGGATACACCACTTCGTAAGGACCACGAAACGCCATTGCGCAAGCATGTCGAGACGTCCCTTCGCAAACATGACGAAACGCCCCTGCGCGGCGTGCGTCCTAATATCGTGCAGTCCATCCGCGCCTTCCGCGTGCAGGATTTGCAGGACGCCGCCACGCAGTTGAACCAGCACTTCCTGTATGCCAACCTGGGCAATGCCCAGAGCAAACAGGACGTACTGGACATGATTGCGGCGCAGTACACCTTTCCGGCACATTTCGGCAAGAACTTTGATGCCCTGTATGACTGCATGACGGACCTGGTTCATAAATCAGGCCCACAGCCCGGCTTCATCGTCGTGCTAGAGCAGATTCCAGCCCACGCCAAGTTCGACAAAGAGGCTAGAGAGCAATTGCTCGACATCTTCAGGGATGCCGCGGACTACTGGGCGGATCGCAAGATCCCGTTCAGATGCTTCTATTCTTTTCTGTAGCCCGCTCCCCAGACATTGGCCAAGGGGATCGGGCGAATGAGGCCCTGCAAGTAGTTTCAGAAGGCGATGAGCCCATGCCTACTGACAAGCTGATAGACATATCGCCGATGGCGCTGCGCATGAGCAGCCCCTTCAATGCGGCGTACTGGCTCGCAGCAGCCTGAGACTGACGTTTCACGCTGCCAATAAAAAAGCCCGCAACCAGCGGGCTTTTTTGTGCTTATATCGGGCCATAGCCCTTATTCGACGGGCGCGAGCAGCTATATTTTCTATAGCGCACCGAACGACTAAGCCGGCATGGGGCCAGCCGCCACCTGCTGCGCCAGCGCCAGATACTCGGCCACAGGTACTTCTTCGGCGCGGCGCTGCACGTCAAACGTGCCCGTAAAAGCACGCGACGTGAGCCATTGGCCCAGCGTATGGCGCAGCAGCTTGCGGCGCTGGCTGAAGGCCACCCGCACCAGTTCGCTCAGCAGCTTGACATCAAGCGCCACCGGATCGGCGTACGGCACCATGCGCACCACCGCACTGTTCACCCGCGGCGGGGGGTCAAAGCTTTGCGGCGGGACAAACAGGACGTTTTCCATGGCGTAGCGCCATTGCAGCATCACGCTCAAGCGTCCGTAGTCGCTGGTCGAAGGGCTGGCCACCATGCGGTCAATCACCTCTTTTTGCAGCATGAAATGCTGGTCTTCAATCACGTCCACCGCATCAAGCAGGTGAAACAAAATGGGGGTGGAAATATTGTAGGGCAGGTTGCCAACGACTCTAAGCTTTTGAGTCTCCGCACAACTTTCTTTTGCCACCTGCACGAAATCAACTTTGAGCACGTCGGACTCGACCACTGTGAGCTGGGGATACTGCCGCAATTGCCGCGCCAGATCGCGGTCCAGTTCAATCACCGTCAGATGCCCCAGCCGCTCGACCAGAGGCTGGGTCAGGGCCGCCAAACCGGGCCCGATCTCCACCATGGCCTGGCCTGCCTTGGGCGCGATCGCCTGCACAATGCCTTCGATGATGTTCCGGTCCGTCAGGAAATGCTGGCCAAAGCGCTTGCGCGGGATGTGTTTCATGAGCGGCCGGCCTGAAGCACCCGCATCGGAAGCGGCGTGATACCGCAAGTGCGCAGCGCCGGGCCACCCCAAGCAAGTTCAACCCCCTCGGGGGGCAGCGCAGTGCGCGAAGCGACAAGCGTGGGGGCCAACGAACGTAGCGCCGGGCCGCCCCAAGCAAGTTCAGCCCCCTCGGGGGGCAGCGCAGTACGCGAAGCGACAAGCGTGGGGGTCAACATTACTGAGGAGGTTCGCGAAATTCCACGTACGCACGGCCGCGAATTTCCTGCGCCCACAGTGCGTACGCTTCATTCTGCTTTTTCTCGCGCAGCAGATTGCGCGCTATCTCGCGCTGCTCACGCGGGGAGAGCTGCGTCTCGCGCCGCTCCAGCACCTGCACCAGGTGCACGCCAAAACGCGACACCAGCGGGTCGGATATCTGATGGGCGGCCAAGCCATTCATGACCCTTTCGAACTCGGGCACAAACATGCCGGGGTTGGCCCAGCCCAGATCGCCGCCTTCTTTGGCCGAAGCATCGTCGCTGCTTTCGCGCGCGAGCGCGGCAAAATCTGCCTGGCCTGCCAGGATGCGCTTCTTGAACCCGGCCAGTTTCTCGACCGCAGCGGCTTCGTTCAACTGGGGCGTCAGCCGCAACAGGATGTGGCGGGCATGGGTTTGCGTGATGACCGCGTCAGGCATGCCGGCCTGCCTTTTTTCGACCACCTTGAGAATGTGAAAACCGGCACCGCTGCGCACCGGACCAGCCAGCCCGCCTGCGCGCAGGGACTGAGTCGCTTCGACAAACAGGGGTGGATAACGGTCCGCAGTGCGCAAGCCCATTTGACCGCCATTGCTGCGGGTGGGAGAGGCGGAAAACTCATTGGCCAGCGCAGCAAAGTCGGCACCGGAGCGGGCACGGTCCAACACCTGCTGGGCTTTGGCCTGCAGCGCTGCGACTTGTTCAGGCGTGGCCTTTTCAGGCACCGCCACCAGAATTTCGGCCAGATTGAGAGCCAGCGAGGACGGCTCGGTGCTGCCTTCCTGGTCCCGCAAAAACTGGTCAATGTCCTGCTCGGTCACCGTCACCCGCGACTCGACATCGCGCTGGCGCAGGCGGCTGACCAGAAGCTCGTCACGCAGTTCCGAACGAAACTGGTTGTAGTCAATGCCGTCTGCCTTCAGGCGGCGGCGCAACTCGTCCACCGTGATCTGATTCTGGCGGGCGACCCCCTGGACCGCAGCTTCGACGGCGTTGTCGTCGACGCGCACTCCAGACGCACGCGCCATCTGCAGCTGCGCCTTGTCACTGATCATGCGCTCCAGCAGTTGCGGAACCAACTCGCTACGCGGCGGCAGCGCGGCGCCCTGCTGAAGTAGCTGCTGCTCGGTGCGAATCAGCTTGGTGCGCACTTCGCTGTTGGTAATCGGCTCCGAATTCACCACCGCGACGATGAAATCAGCCTTCCGCTGCACCGCAGTAGTTCCCCGGCCCGCAGTTCCTGCGCTGGCGGCGGGATCTGACAGCCGCAGCGGGCTGGCAGGCCTGAGGCTTTGGGCCTGCGCACCCGCCATCGGCAGCGCGAGCAGAAGCAGCAGCGCAGCGGCAAGTGGCCAAGCCAGAAAGTGTCTAGTAAAAAAACGATAGTTAGTCATAAGTGGTAAAGCGGCTGGGGCTGCTGATTTTCTCACGCAGGGATTGATAATGCGGAATACTCGACTTGAGGGTTTCCAGGGGGCTGACGCCCAGGCGGGAGAAGCCGACGAGTTCAAGCTGGAACAAAATTCGGGTGTTCGATGTGGTGATGCTGCTTTGTGAGCGCTGCAGCACGACGCGGCCAATCCAGCAGCAGCCATCATATTCAACGCCGATGATCGAATCCACCAGCTTTTTGTCCAACATGCTGTAGTTCAGGCGGCCCACGCTGTAATAGCGGCCGCCGCCTTGACCCTGACCAGCGCCCAGGTCGAGTCCCTTGTCGCCCCACAGATCATTGATGGGCCACTGCCAACCCACGTCAATCTGTTCGCTAATATCGCGCTGCAGCCGAAACGCGGCACTGATGACGTGGTAGTTGCCGGGGTTGTAGCGTACGCCGAAAGAGGAACGATCAGACTGCCTGGTTTTGGGGTTGTATTGCACCATGCTGTCAAAGGACCATTGCGGCACCCAGTTGACCGACGCGCCAACCAGCAGGTCGCTGATGCGGTCCGTGACTGGCAATACGCCGGGCAGCGTCACCTTCTGGTCGTCAAAGCGCAGGCGCTGCGCCACACCAAAGCGCAAAGCTTCGGCACCAGTGGCGGGGTCCAGCAAACGCGAGGTCAGGCCCAGCGTGAGCAGATTCTCGTCCGAAATACGGTCATTGCCCACAAAGGCGTTTTCTGTGAACACCGTCGCAAAGTTAAAGTCGTTGGCACCCGAGTCGTAGTTGGGCAGCGCGCTCTGGTCGCGGTAAGGCGTGCGCACATAAAAAGCCCGCGGCTCCAGCGTCTGGATCACGCTGCGGCCCAGGAAACTGGCATTGCGCTCAAACTGCAGGCCGCTGTCCAGGCTGAAGGTGGGAACAACGCGTGATGCCGATGTCGCGCCATTCAACAGCGGCGTATCAAACTGGTAACCGGTGGCGTGCAACTGCAGTTTGGGGGTGATGTAACCGGCCGGCGACAGCCAGGGATGGCTGACCTGCAGCCGGGTAAAGGCGCGGTTGCTGTTGGGTTGATTCGTCAGGCTGCTGTCGGCAGAAAAACGGGTGTAGTCGCCTTGCATTGACCAGTCGAATCCGCTACCCAGGCCCACCAGCGGTGCATCCACGCGGGTGTAAGCGGCGGTGAACTGCGGCAGGCGGTCATAGGGCGGGACGATCGGAGAGCTCACATCCTGCAGGGTTTGCCACTTGAGGGTGCGTACCGTCGAGGAAAAGAAACCCCGGCCCCACGACAAGGTGGCATCCTGGGGCAGCAGTCGCTGGGTGACCGAGCTGCTTGCGGCAGGAAAATCACGCCAATAGTCGTTGTCGCTGACACGGTTCAAATTGAGGGCGATGCCCAGGTTGCCAACAGACGACAGCCCGCTATTGATCACCCCGCTATGCTGGTAAGCGTAAGACCAGCGGTCGCGGTCGCGCAATTTATCTCCGGGCAACACGTTGGCGCGCAACGTCCCTTGGTAGCCCGGCTCAAGGTAGCGGAACTCCCCGGCGAAATCAATGCCGCGCTTGCTCATGATGTCCGGCGAAAACGTGGCGTCCCGGTTGGGCGCAATGTCGAAGTAGTAAGGCTGACGGAGTTCAAAGCCATTCACCGAGCCCAGGCCGAGCGTCGGCGGCAGGAGACCCGACTTGCGCTTGTCACTCAGCGGGAAGCTCACCACAGGAAAAGCCAGAATCGGCACGTCCTTGAACCGCACCACCGCGCCGGTGGCCACGCCGACGTCCTTGTCCAGATCAAACTCGATCTTTTTTGCACGCAACACCCAAGCCGGTTGCCAGCTGGCTTCGTTATCGCGCTCACAGGTGGTGTAGCTTACGCTGTGGGCTGTCAGGTGCTTATCGTCGAGAAAATCGACACGCGCAGCCTGGCCGTTGCCACCATTGTTAAGAAAGCGGTAACTGGGTGCGGTGAAAAAACCTTCAAACCGGTCCAGCTTGATCTCCAGCTCGGGGCCTTCAAACCGGTTGCCGGCACGATTGATGCGCACATTGCCGCGGCTTTTGACCTGATCCTCGGGCTGGTAATACTCGATACGGTCCGCGCGCAGCGACGTCGCGCCGCGGCGCAATTCCGCGTGGCCGTCAATCACCGTCTCCAGTTCGGGGCGTCCCGAGATCCGGTCGCCAAACACAAAGATAGGCCCCTTGTCTTCCGGCGCGTTGGAGACTTGCTCGGCCAGCATGGGAGAGCTTTTGAGCGTTGCATTGCTTTCCGCCCCGGCCATCTCAGCCGGTGTGGGTGCCGACGCGGGCGCTCCCGGCAGGGGTGCAGCGCCCGTTGGCGGAGCCAGCACCTGGGCGAACACCGGCCCGGCGTGCGCCAGCCCCAGCATGGCGCAAAACACCATCCGGGAGGCAGCGCTGCCTGGCAGGGAAAGAATAAAAGGCGAGCAGGATGCGCGGCGCATCGTTTGTGTGAGATAAACCCGTTTGTAAAATCAAGGCTGATTATCCATGACCCTCCACTCCGCCCCCACCCTGCCAGGCCAGCGCAAGGCTGCAATCGTCGCTGAAGCTGAAAAATCATGAACACGTCCCCTATTGCCTGGGCCGACCCGGCGCGCGCCTATGCCTTTGGCCGCTGGCTGGCCACCATCGCCCCGCAGCACCAGCTGCGGGCCGATACGGTGCGACCCGCTTCCGCCGATGCCAGCTTTCGCCGTTATTTCAGGGTGGACGCTGTAGGCGATGCAACGGGAAGGGGCAGCTACATCATCATGGACGCGCCGCCGGCGCAGGAAGACTGCAAGCCTTTCATCAAGGTGGCGGGACTGCTGCTGGATGCCGGTTTGAACGCGCCGCGGGTGCTGGCCTGGGACGAGCCACTGGGCTTCATGCTGCTGAGCGACCTTGGCGCCCAAACCATGCTCGACCTGATTGAGCCGCCTGCCGCGGTCGATGCCATCGCCCAGCCTACCTCCGCGCACTTTGACCTGTACATGGACGCCGTGGACACCCTCGTGCGCTGGCAACTCGCCTCCCAACCCGGCGTGTTGCCGCCCTATGACGAGGCGCTGCTGTCGCGCGAGCTGGCGCTTTTCCCCGAGTGGTATGTGGCCCAACACCGCGGCTTCGCCCTGGACACCGGGCTGCAGGACAAGCTCGATGGCCTGTTCGCGCAAATCAAGGCCAGCAATCTGCAGTCGCTGGGCGGCGCACGGGTGTATGTTCACCGCGACTTCATGCCCCGAAACCTGATGGCCCCCACGCTTGTCGCTTCGCGTACTGCGCTGCCCCCCGAGGGGGCTGTTTCGCCTTGGGGCGGCCCGGCGGCGAAACCTGATGGTGGCGAGCCAGGCTTGGGTATCCTGGACTTTCAGGATGCGGTGTACGGCCCCATCACCTATGACATTGCCAGCTTGATGCGCGACGCGTTTTTGACCTGGGAAGAGGACTTCGTGCTCGACATCACCGTGCGCTACTGGCAAAAGGCGCGCAAGGCCGGGCTGCCGGTCGGCGATGATTTCGGCGAGTTTTACCGGGCCGTGGAATGGATGGGCCTGCAGCGCCACCTCAAGGTGCTCGGCATTTTTGCGCGCCTCACGCGGCGCGACGGCAAGCCCAAATACCTGGCCGACACGCCGCGCTTCATCAAGTACGCACGCAACACCGCCGCCCGCTACCGCCAACTCGGGCCGCTGATGGTTCTGCTCGACCAGATTGAAGGCAATGAAACCCGCGTGGGCTACACTTTTTAATGAAAAATATACCTCTAGCCCAATCAGGACGAGAACAAATAGCTATGATTTTTATAGCAACCTCGTTGCCATCCCCAACTGGCCCCACAGCATGAGCGCCCGTTTCTACGCCGACATGGCATTCGTTCCCGGCAGCTCCGTCAGCCTGCCCGAGCAGACCGCTCGCCATGTTCAGGTGTTGCGCCTGCAGCCGGGCGGGCGCATCACGCTGTTCAATGGCCAGGGTGACGGCCAGCCCGGCAGCGAAGGCGAGTTTGAAGCCACCGTGGAGCGCATGGGCCGCAGCGATGTCCAGGTCACCATTGGGGCCTACACCGCCACCGCGCGCGAAGCGGGCCGCGCCATTCATCTGGCAGTGGGCATGCCCGCCAACGAGCGCATGGACTGGCTGATCGAAAAAGCCACCGAGCTGGGCGCGACCAGCATCCAGCCGCTGCTGAGCGAGCGCAGCGTGCTGCGCCTGAGCGGCGAGCGCGCCGACAAGAAACTGGCGCACTGGCGCGGCGTGGCCACGGCGGCGTGCGAGCAATGCGGCCGCAACCGCCTGCCGCTGATTCACGAAGTCGCCAGCCTGGCCGACTGGCTGAAGCGCGCCCCGGCAGAGTTGCCTGAGGACACCAGGCTGCTGCTGTCACTGCAAGACGGCACGCGTCCGCTGGCCCAAGCCGTCGCTGGCACCGGCGCCTTGACCTTTCTGAGCGGCCCGGAAGGCGGGCTGAGCGCCGCGGAAGAAGCCGCCGCCATCGCCTGCGGTTTTGCCCCTGTGACGCTGGGTCCACGCGTGCTGCGGGCCGAAACCGCGCCGCTGGCTTGCCTGGCGCTGCTGACGCTGGCCTAGCCCCCATGAACCGCAATCTCTGGCTGCTGGCCATCTGCCAGGGCCTGTTCCTCACCAACAACGTCACCTTCATCGCCATCAACGGCCTGGTCGGCCTGAACCTGGCGCCGCTGGGCTGGATGGCCACCTTGCCGGTCATGGGCTATGTGGTCGGCGGGGCCCTGTCGACCGGTCTGGTGGCTCGCACGCAAAGCCGCTTTGGCCGTAAAACATCGTTCCAGCTCGGGTTGGCGGTGGCGATGGCATCGGCACTGCTATGCTGCTATGCGGCCTACAGCAAAAACTTCTGGCTGCTGGTCGCTGCCACGGTCGTAGCGGGCTACTACAACGCCAATGCGCAACTGTACCGCTTTGCGGCGGCAGAGTTGGCGCTACCCTCCTTTCGCGAGAAGGCGATTTCACTGGTGATGGCGGGCGGCTTGATTGGCGCCGTGGCCGGGCCCAATCTGGCGGCCCAGACGCGGGGCCTGACCGACGTGCCGTTTGCCGGCGCCTATCTGGCGCTGGCCGGCGTGGCGCTGCTGGCCATGCTGCTGCTGGCTTTCATCCAGTTTCCAGCACGGCCCGCCCAACAAACGGCCAGCGGGGGCCGGCCACTGGGAGAAATCATGCGCCAGCCCGTCTTCATCGTCGCGGCCGCTGCCGGTGCATTGGGCTATGGCGTGATGAATCTGCTGATGGCGGCGACGCCGATTGCCATGCAAACCTGCGGCCTGCCATTTTCAGACGTGGCGCTGGTGCTGGAGTGGCATGTGATCGGCATGTTTGCGCCGGGCTTTTTTACCGGCCACCTGATCAGGCGATTCGGCACCCTGCCCATCATGGCGGTGGGGCTGGCGCTCAATGTCGTTTGCGTGCTGATTGCGCTGTCGGGGGTCGATTTCACACAATTTCTGGCGGCGCTCTTTTTACTGGGGTTGGGCTGGAATTTCCTCTTTACCGGCGCGACCACCCTGGCACTGACAGCCTACCGGCCCGAAGAAAAAGACAAGGCCCAGGGGGCGCTCAATTTCTGCGTGTTTGCGGTGCTGGCGATGTCGTCGCTGGCCTCCGGCGTGCTGGTCACCACCCAGGGCTGGGCGCTGCTGAATTTGGGCTCCCTGCTGCTGCTGGGGCTGATCGGACTGGCGCTGGTGTGGCTGGCGCTGGGCCAGCGCAGGCGCCAGCCCGGCTGAGCCTTGTTGTACTTCGGGCGTGGAAGCGGCCAAGCGGCCGTCTTTTTGCTATTGTTTTTATAGCTATTTACGCCCTATGTTATTGGGCTACAGCCACTTTTCATTAAAATTTTACGTCTAGCCAGGCTTTCAGCGTGTCAAACACCGGCACTGCATCCACCTCATTGAAAATCTCGTGATAAAGCCCGTCAAAACATTTCGCGGTCACCGTAGCCGGTTTAACGGCGGGCGAGTTGGCGGCAGTTTGCGCAAAGGCGCGGCTGCCCGCAGGGTTGACGAGTCGGTCGGCACCGGCGTACATCAACAGGGTGGGTGTACTCCAGTGGGCCGCGGCCGCCACCGCGGCCGGCCCGGCCGTTGCAATGAACTGGCCCAGCCGCGCAGAAATTTTATGGTGTACCAAACGGTCAGCGAGATATTTTTTGACGACCTGCTCGTCGTGGGAAATGTAGCGGGTGTCCAGCCCATTGCTGACGCACAGATCGGGCGCAAGCCGGAGCAAGACGGCCAGCAGGAGCTTCTGAAAAATAGTGAGTCCCGCATCCAGCGCGGGGGATGACATCACCAGCCCTTCTACCGATCGCATCTTCAGCGCGACAAACCGGCCCACCACCAAGCCACCCAGGCTATGCCCGAGCAGGATCAAGGGGAGGGGCTGCGCTGAAGCGTCTGAAGCATTGCCGGCCTGCGGCAGGCGCAGGCAGCGCAGCCGCGTTTCATCCACCACCTCCGCCAAATCGTCGAGCAGCGCCGTGTCGCTGGGCAAGACCCCGCGCGCGCCGCCTGATTCACCATGGCCCCGCTGGTCATAGGCGCGCACCGCAAACCCCCAGTCGAGCAACTGGCTAGCGACATGCCCGTAGCGTCCGGCGTGCTCGCCCAGGCCGTGAACGATCAGCACCACCGCGCGTGGCGGCAGGGCATCCTGGCCCATTTCCTCGGTCCAGGCGTCCATGGACCATTCATGCAGGGCGAGGTTTTCACCATCGCGGGCGGTGAAAGGCAGCAAAACCGTGGAACGCATGCAGCGGGAGCCTGACCTTAAAAAAACCGCAGTTGAAGGGGAAAAAGGCGAGAGGAGGTCCCCGTGTTCAGCCGGGCACGCGGGCGATCACCTGCGCCACCGCAGCGGTCAGCTTCTTGGCATAAGGTACGTGTAAAAACTCGTTGGGCCCGTGCGCATTGCTCTTGGGACCCAGCACGCCGCAGACCATCATCTGCGCCTTGGGAAAGCCCTGGCTCAGCATGCTCATGAGGGGAATCGTTCCGCCCTGGCCCATGGTGCCGCAGGGCGCGCCGAAAAAGCTCTGCGACGCGTCGTTGAGTGCATTTTCAAACCATGGCGTGGTGCTCGGCGCGTTCCAGCCGCTCGCGCCGCCGTTGCTTTCAAAAGTGACTTTGGCCTGGTAAGGCGCGTGGTCTTCCAGCAAGGTCTTGAGCTCCCGCACCGCCGTGCTGGCGTCAATCAGCGGTGGCAAGCGCAGCGAGAGCTTGAAGGCGGTGTAGGGGCGCAGCACATTGCCCGCGTCCTTGAGCGCCGGAAAACCCTCGGCGCCGGTCACGCTCAGCGTCGGCCGCCAGGTGCGGTTGAGCAGCGCCTCCACCGGATCGGTGGTGGTCGGCAGCGCAAAGCTGGTCGAGCCTTCACAGTCGTAATGCGCCCACGGAAAGCGCTTGTACACCTCGTCACCCAGAATTTTGGCCGTGGCCTGCGCCTGCGCCAGCCGGTCCGCCGGGACCTCGCAGTGAAAGCTCTGCGGCAGCAGGCGCCCGGTCTGGCTGTCCTCCAGCCGGTCCAGCACCTGCCGCAGGATGCGAAAGCTCGACGGCACCAGGCCGCTGGCGTCGCCCGAATGAACGCCTTCGGTCAGCACTTCAACCTTGAGCACGCCCGTCGCATTGCCGCGCAGGCTGGTGGTCAGCCACAGCTGCTCGTAATTGCCCGCGCCAGAGTCCAGACACACCACCAGCGCAACCTCGCCCAGCCGGGTTCTGAGTGCGTTGACGTAGGGCAACAGGTCGTAGGAGCCGCTTTCTTCGCAGGTTTCGATCAAGCCCACGATGCGCGGGTGTGGCACGTTCTGGCTTTTGAGTGCCTGCACGGCGGCAATGCTGGCGTAGACCGCGTAGCCGTCATCGGCACCGCCTCGGCCATAGAGCTTGCCGTCCTCGTATTTCGGCGTCCAGGGGCCCAGATCATGGCGCCAGCCGGTGAACTCGGGCTGCTTGTCGAGGTGGCCATACATCAGCACGGTTTGCGTCGAATCAGCGCGGGTCGCAGGAATTTCAAAAAACAGCACCGGTGTGCGCCCTTCCAGCCGCACGATTTCCAGCATGAGCCCTTCGACTTTTTGCGCTTCCACCCAGGCCGCCGCGTTGCGCACGACTGTGTCGATATAGCCATGCTGCACCCAGTCGCTGTCGAACGTGGGAGATTTGGCGGGAATGGCGATGTAGTCGGTGAGCTGCTGGACGATGTCGCCGTCCCACTGGGCCGTGACCTGAGACAGGGCCTGGGCGGCGTTGAGGATGTCAGCGGGAATTTCGCGGTGCAGGGGGACGTTCATTGAGATACTCCGAAATCGAAAGCCAGCGATGTGCTGTGATAGATACTACTTTACGCCCACCTTAAAAACCGCGCCGCCGAGTACCGATGCTGAATGTCTGCACTGCTACGGCCCCGGCCTACAGACCTCGTTGTTTCTTGCAGCGAATGTCTACGCCATCTAACTGTGAGGAACGAACCTCGATCGGAGCCGTCATGGCCAGCCTGGTCAGCAAGCGAACGCATTTTGCGCATCGGGCCCAGCGGCTTCATCCGGCTGAACGAGACGCCAGCCTGCAGATCCCTGTCGGCGTGGCCGGCTGGACCTACGCGCCTTGGCGCAACAACTTTTTTCCGGAAGGCCTTCCGCACCGCCGGGAACTGCAATATGCCAGCCGCCAGCTCACGGCCATTGAAGTCAACGGGTGACTATTCAGCCTTAAACCGCCGAGGCCTGCCCCGAGAAGGCGGCGCGCAAGGCGTGGACCATGCCGAAGCCTTGTTTGCGAGCGGTATCAAGGTAAGAGCGGATCACGCAGAAGTTTTCAGCGCCGACCAGGGGTACGAAAGCAGCCGGAGATTTTTTGCTTGCCCTTTGGCATCCGAATAGCGCGCTCAGCCAAGTTGTTGCTGAAAGGCACACAGAGATCATGCATAAAGCGCAGCACCT
>DFWY01000045.1:0-4215 GCA_002381615.1 Polaromonas sp. UBA4122
CATTGAACGCTAAATGGTATAAGTGGCCGTTTGTGCGTACATGTCGGCAAACTCTTCGGGTTTGAGGTCAGGCACCAGCATGGCCCGAAAACTCTGGTCTTGCTCCATCAGATCCGGGTCGCCTGCCAACAGCAACTCCAGCGACAAATCACGCAGCAGGCGAGTTTGCCCCGCCAGATTTTTGGCAAGTTGCTGGGGGCTTGATACCGTGGGTGTGACCTCGGCCAAAAAGCAGGTAATCAACTCGTCCCAGCGGGCGGACGCGTCTTTGGCTGGGGCTACGTGCTCGCCATTCAACTCATCCAGGCTGATTTCCATGCGCTTTTCACCGCCGACGAACCAGATGAAATCGAGGTAGTTCGTTAATAGCAGGTTGGGCAGCGCCTCAAGATAACGCTTGAGCTGGTTCGTTTTGAGCGTGGCTTTGAGGCTTTTGTCCACATCTTTGGCCTCAACAAACCCCATCACCGAGGCGCCCTTGCGCACGATGTAATCGGGCTTGTTTTCGCGCTGGATGGCTTTGGGCTCGTTGGTGGCCAGCAAGTCAGTCGCAGCAGACTCGATCAAGGCTTTAAGGGCGCTACGGTGCGTGTGCTCAGTGGCGTCGCCGCGCGACAACTCTTTTTGCAGGGACTGAAGATAGGCTTGGATGGGATGAGAAGGGCTGGCAGGAGTCATGGCGTGCATCGTAGCAGCGCGGCGCCTGCTTCACTCTGGCTCTATCAGCCTATTTCGCCAGCGCCTTGAGCGCCAGCTTGATGCCGTCGCTCACGCCCACATCCTGCGGCAGGGCTTTGAGCGCCAGCGCCGCATCGCGGTCGCTGTAGCCCAGCGCCACCAGCGCCTGCAGGATGTCGGACTGCGCATCGTCCACCACGCTGACCTGCACGCCGATGTCGGCGCCGAGCTTGCCCTTGAGTTCGAGCAGCAGGCGTTCGGCGGTTTTTTTGCCAATGCCGGGCACCTTGATGATGCGGCCAACCTCCTGGCGGGTGACGGCCTGGGACAGGTCTTCGACGCTCATGCCGCTGAGCACGCTGAGCGCGGTGCGCGGCCCAACGCCGGAGATCTTGATGAGCTGGCGGAACGCGGCACGCTCGGCGGCACTGCCAAAGCCGTAGAGAATTTGCGCATCTTCGCGCACCACAAAGTGGGTCAGCAGGCTGACTTTTTCGCCCAGACCGGGAAGGTTGTAGAAGGTGCTCATGGGCACCAGCACCTCATAGCCGACGCCGTTGCAGTCCACCAGGATTTCCGGGGGGGTTTTTTCGGCCAGCTGGCCAGTGAGTCTTCCAATCATTGATGAATCTTATCAGTCGGGTGGGGTCACAGATTTAGGCGGACAATCGGGTTCCTTCCCCTTTTCTGTACCTTTCCTCAGGAAAACCAGCGCCGTGATTCTTCGCCACACCTTCACGCCACCCAACAATACCCGCATGGGGAATTTGTGCGGGCCCATGGATGCCCACATCCGCACCATCGAGGCGGCGCTGCAGGTCACGATTGCGCACCGCTTTGAGCAGTTCAAGATCGAGGGCACCAAGGTCAAGGCCCAGCAGGCGCTGGAGGTGTTGCAAGCCCTGTACGAGATGGCCCAGCGACCGATTGAGGAAGAAACCGTGCAGCTCATGCTGGCCGGCGACATCGCTTTGACCACGGCGCCCGATGGCGCAGTGGCGCTGTCAACCCGGCGCGCCGACCTGCGTGCGCGCACGGCCAACCAGGGCGCTTATCTCGAAAACATCGCCACCTACGACATCACTTTTGGCATTGGCCCGGCCGGCACCGGCAAGACCTACCTGGCGGTGGCCTGCGCGGTCGATGCGCTGGAGCGCAGCACCGTGCAGCGCATTGTGCTGACGCGTCCGGCGGTAGAAGCCGGCGAGCGCCTGGGCTTTTTGCCAGGCGACCTGAGCCAGAAGGTGGACCCTTACTTGCGCCCGCTGTATGACGCGCTGTATGAGCTGATGGGCCTGGAACGCGTCCAGAAAGCGTTTGAACGCCAGCAGATCGAGATTGCGCCGCTGGCCTTCATGCGCGGTCGCACGCTGAACCACGCGTTTGTGATTCTGGACGAAGCGCAAAACACCACGCCCGAACAAATGAAAATGTTTTTGACGCGCATCGGTTTTGGCAGCAAGGCCGTGGTGACGGGCGACGTGAGCCAGATCGATTTGCCGCGCACGCAACTGAGCGGACTGGTGGACGCCGAGCGGGTGCTCAAGCGCGTCCAGGGTATTGCGATAACCCGCCTGACCAGCGCCGATGTGGTGCGGCATCCGCTGGTGGCGCGCATTGTGGATGCCTACGACAAACCACAGAGCCCAGTCGTCAACGCTGAAAGCGCCATGAATGCTATTGATTCAATAGCTCCTTCCGCCCGTCCCTCAAGGGCCAGGAGCCGAAATGGCTCTTAAAAACCTGAGTTTGTCGCTGCAGTTCGGCGATCTGTTGGAGGCAGACCGGCACCGCGCCGCCCTGCCGCGTCACAGCGTGGCACGCTGGATACGTCATGCGCTGGTGCGCGATGCCGAGATCACGGTGCGCATCGTGAACGCCGAAGAAGGCCAGGCGCTGAACCGCGACTACCGGGGCAAAGACTACGCCACCAACGTGCTGACCTTCGACTACACCCGGGAACCCGTGGTGACCGCCGACCTGGTGCTGTGCGCGCCGGTAGTGGCCCAAGAGGCGAAAGAGCACAAAAAAACACTGCAAGCCCACTACGCCCACCTGCTGGTGCATGGCACGCTGCACGCGCAGGGCTATGACCACGAAACGAGTGAGCGAGACGCGCTGGAGATGGAGGCACTGGAGATCCTTCTGCTCGGCGCGCTGGGCTACGACAACCCGTACTGAAGGATTCTTGCGGACAATTTACCGCTCATGCCCGGAAGGCCCGCCATGCACACCCGTCACCAGCACCTGTTCAAGACCGACCTGTGCCAACTGCGCCCTACCCAAATCACCGTGGGCTACGCCGAGGTCGAGCAAAAACACGGCCTGGCCGGCGAAGTCCGCCACGCGGGCGGCTTCCCGAAAGACGCCACGCCGTTCACCGAATTCCTGTGGGCGGACTTCTTCCGCCGACGCATCAAGCCTGCGCAAGTCCAGCGCGACCCCGATGCCTCCCTGCAGGCGGCCCTGACGCTGTGCCACAGCCCAGAAGCCGCCCACCTGTCGGCTGGTCGGGCGAAGCGCCGCTCCTGACCGCATAAGCCTCCGGCGCATGCAATGAGCGACGTCCACCAACCGACCCACCCAGGCAGCACCGCCTCAGGATGGACGCTGTGGTGGCCCGATCTGCTGGCCGGCGTTTCGGTAGCCGGCGTGCTGCTGCCCGAGGCCGTCGCCTACGCGGCCATTGCAGGCGTGGAGCCCATGCACGGCCTGTTGGCAGCCTTGGCCGGTCTATGCATCTACCCATTGTTCGGTACCAGCCGCTTCGCCGTGGTGGCCCCCACCTCGTCCGCGGCGGCGGTGTTCGCCTCGGCGGTGGCCATTGGCGGACCGGCCATGGGCTATGCACTGGTCGGCCTGACCGGCGCGCTGTTCCTGGCGGCCGCAGCGCTGCGTGCGGGTTTCCTCGGCGCCTTCATTTCGCGCCCGGTGCTGCGCGGCTTCGCCTGGGCGCTGGCGCTGACCATCGTGCTCAAGCAGTTGCCGCACATCGCGGGCGTGCACATCGATGCCTCGCAGACCGGCTCGCTGCTTTGGGGCCTGCTGGCTGAAGCGGCACACTGGCACCGGCCCAGCCTTGCGCTGGGCGCGGCGGCGCTGGTGCTGTGGCTGGCGCTTTACCACGGACTGCGGCGCTGGCTATTCCTGCCGACCTCGCTGCTGGTCCTGGGACTGGGCGTGGCGCTGTCGGCAGCACTTGACCTTGGAACGCAGGGCGTGGCGCTGGTGGGCAACATCGCCTGGCAACCGCTGGCCTGGAGCCTGTCGGCCTTGAACAGCGAGCATTGGCTGCGCGCGATGGAGATCGCGCCAGCGCTGCTGTTGGTCCTGTTCGCTGAATCCTGGGGCTCGGTACGCTCGCTGGCGCTGCAATGCGGTGACCGGGTCGACGCCAACCGCGAACTGCTGGCCCTGGGCGCGGCCAACCTCGCCAGCAGCTTGGTGCAGGGCCTGCCAGTGGGCGCGGGTTTCTCCGCGGCCTCAGCCAGCCAGGCGGCCGGCGGGCGCAGCAAATGGGCGGGCGTGGCCGCCGCG
>DFWY01000045.1:4283-19278 GCA_002381615.1 Polaromonas sp. UBA4122
ATGGGCGGGCGTGGCCGCCGCGCTGGCGCTGGCCCTCCTGCTGTGGCTGGCGCGGCCCTGGCTGGCGCTGCTGCCAGTGCCGGTTCTGGCTGCCGTGGTGGTGGGCATCCTCTCGCACAACCTGTGGCCGCGCGCCGTGCTGTATGCGCTGCGGCTGGGTGGCGACGCCTGGCTGGCACTGGTGGCCGCCGCCAGCGTTCTGCTCTTCGGCGTGCTGTTCGGCATGCTGCTGTCCGTGGCGCTCTCGCTGATGGTGGCGATCCGGCGCTTCGCGCAACCCATGGTCACCGAGCTGGGCCAGTTGCCGGGCACGCGCGACTATATTGATCGCGCGCGCCACCCTGAGTCGGCCGCGGTAGCCGGCACGCTCATCATGCGGCCCGAGGAGCCGCTGTTCTTCGCCAACGCCGAGCAGGTGTTCCAACTGGTACGCCTGCGCGCCGACGCAACGCACGCCCAGGTGGTGGTGCTGAGCCTGGAGGCCTGCGACGACCTGGACAGCACCGCCGTGGAAGCCCTGGCGGAATTCGCCGCCAGCCTGCGCCGCCACGGCACGGCCCTGCTGCTGGCGCGCGTCAAGGACCGGCCGCGCGAGGCGCTGGTGCGCGTGGGCCTGACCCATGCCGCCAGCGGTGGCGTGGCGCTGTTCTGGAGCGTGGACGATGCGGCGCGAGCTGCCGCCGCTATAGCGCCCGTAGCGGAATAGTCACCGGCCCGTCATTGATCAGGTGCACCTGCATGTCGGCGGCAAACTGCCCGGTCTCTACCTTCGGATGGACTGCGCGCGCCTGCGCCACGAAGTAGTCGTAGAGCCTTCGCCCGACATCCGGCGGCGCAGCGCCGGTGAAGCTGGGCCGGTTGCCGCCTGACGCATCGGCGGCCAGTGTGAACTGGCTCACAATGAGCAGCCCTCCGGTAGCGCCCTGCCCGTCCAGGTCCTGCACGCTGCGATTCATCTTGCCGGCCGCATCTGAAAAAATTCGAAGCTTGAGGATTTTGGCCAGAAGTTTGTCGGCCTGCACCTCGGCGTCGCCGCGTTCCGCGCACAGCAGCACCAGCAGCCCCTGGGCAATCTGGCCCACCATCTGATCGGCGATCACCACGCGGGCCTCGCTGACACGTTGCAATACAGCGATCATGCGCAGATCAACAGCCCTTCACGCCAATGTCACCCGGGCAAACTTGCGCTTGCCGACCTGCACCACGTAAGTCCCCGCGCCCAGCTTCAGCGCCTTGTCGCTGACCACGCTGGAGTCTACCCGCACGCCGCCGCCTTCGATCAGACGAGTCGCTTCGCTGCCCGAAGGCGCTAGGCCGGCGGCCTTGAGCAAGGCGCCAATCCCCAGGGGGGCGCCCGACAATGACACTTCGGGCATCTCGTCGGGCACGCCGCCCTTGCTGCGGTTAATGAAATCCTGCTCTGCCGCATCGGCTGCCGCGCTGGAGTGAAAGCGCGCCGTGATTTCCTTGGCCAGGGCGACCTTGGCGTCTTTCGGGTTGCGGCCCGCCTCAACTTCAGCTTTCAGGGCTTCGATGGCGGCCTCGCTCTTGAAGCTCAACAATGTGTACCAGCGCCACATCAACACGTCGGAGATGCTCAACACCTTGGCGAACATGGTGTTGGCGTCTTCTGAGATGCCGATGTAATTGTTTTTGCTCTTGGACATTTTCTCAATGCCGTCCAACCCTTCGAGCAGCGGCATGGTCAGAATGCACTGCGGCTCCTGGCCGTACTCGGCCTGCAGGTGACGCCCCATCAGCAGGTTGAACTTCTGGTCGGTGCCGCCGAGCTCCAGGTCGCTTTTGAGCGCCACCGAGTCATAGCCCTGCAGCAGCGGGTACAGGAATTCATGCACGCTGATCGGCGTGCCGGCCTTGAAGCGGTCATGAAAGTCGTTGCGCTCCATCATGCGCGCCACCGTGTACCTGGCCGCCAGCTCGATCATGCCGCGCGAACCCAGGTTGTCGCCCCATTCACTGTTGTAGCGAATTTCGGTCTTGGCCGGGTCCAGCACCATGGACGCCTGGCGATAATAGGTCTGGGCATTGACCTCGATTTGTTCGCGGCTCAAGGCCGGGCGCGTGTTGTTGCGCCCTGAAGGGTCGCCAATCAGGGTGGTGAAGTCTCCAATCAGGAAAATGACCGTATGTCCCAAATCCTGGAGCTGGCGCATTTTGTTAAGCACCACGGTGTGCCCGATGTGGATGTCCGGCGCGGTCGGGTCCAGCCCCAGTTTGATGCGCAGCGGCACGCCTGTGGTCTCGCTGCGGGCCAGTTTCTTGACCCATTCATCCTGGGGAATCAACTCTTCGCAGCCTCGCAGCGACACGGCCAAGGCGATCTGCACACGTTCAGTTACTAGATAATTTGTAACAAGGTCTTGATTCATAAGGGTTTTTCGCAGGTCGGGGGGTTGTCCGACAGATATAATGGGTGCTTTCCTACATCAGCTTGGCATTTTAGTTGGCCCGCCACTTGCTGATCAGGAACCGAACTTTTTTTAGTCCGATGACCTCAAGACCCGTACAGGCCGGTCACCGATTTCCTTATATCGCAGTCCGGCACGTCTTCGTGGCCCGATGCACTTTAGTTGGGAATTCCGTTTTGCGCCTGCCCGTCCCCTCCCACATCCTGCCTATCTCCTCCCGCATCCTGCTTGGCCTCGCCAACAGCCTCCGCCACCACCCCAAACGGGTCGCCGCCAGCCTTGCAGTGCTGCTGCTGGGTACCGGGGTCACTGCGTTCGGCGTAGTGCCGCTGGCGCCCGATGCCGCCGATTTGCCGGTCCAGCAGGTGCTGGAGGTCGTGCAGCCTCTGCCCACGCAGGCCCAGACCGACGCACTCACCGATTTCCGCTTCAATCTATTCCGGACCGAAAGCACGCGCAGCAGCGACACCGCCGACGCCCTGCTCAAACGCCTGAACCTTGACGACACGGCGGCCGCGGCCTTTTTGCGGGCCGACCCCAACGCGCGGATGATATTGGCGGGCCGCCCGGGTAAAACCGTGACAGTGGAAGCCAACGACAGCCAGAAGCTGCTCAAACTCAGCATGCGCTGGCCCAGCGACGACGAAGCGCTGTTCAAACGTCTCGTGATTGAACGCACCGCTAACGGATTCAGTTCACGCGTTGAGACGGCGCCCTACACCAGCTCGGCCCGGCTGGCCAGCGGCGGCATTCAGACGACGCTCTTTGCAGCCACTGACGAAGCCCGCATTCCTGATGGCGTGGCCGTGCAGATCGCGGAGATTTTCTCGGGCGACATCGATTTCCGCCGTGCCCTGCGCAAGGGCGACCGCTTCAATGTGGTGTACGAAACCCTGGAAGCCGATGGCGAAGCGATGCGCACCGGCCGCGTGCTGTCGGCCGAATTCGTCAACGCCGGCAAGACCTTTCAGGCCATGTGGTTCCAGCCACCGGGCCAAGATGCCGCGGGCGCAGCCAACAAGGGCAGTTATTACACGCTGGACGGCCGGAGCTTGCACCGGGCTTACCTCAGCTCACCGGTGGAGTTCTCACGGATCAGCAGCGGCTTTGCCATGCGCTTTCACCCCATTCTGCAACAGTGGAAGGCCCACCTGGGTACCGACTTTGCGGCCAGCACCGGCACGCCCGCGCGAACGGTGGGCGACGGTGTGGTGGAGTTTGCCGGTGTGCAAAACGGCTATGGCAACGTGATCTTCATCAAGCACCGCGAAAACCACGAAACGGTTTATGCCCACCTGAGCAAAATCCTGGTGCAGCGCGGCCAGAGTGTGAGTCAGGGCCAGACCATCGGCTTGGTCGGCATGACCGGCTGGGCGACCGGACCGCACCTGCATTTTGAGGTCCGCGTCAACGGCGTGCAGAAGGACCCGATGGCAATGGCCCAGCAGAGCGAAACCATTCCAGTTTCGAAGGCCGCCCTGCCGCTGTTCAACCAACTCGCAGCCGGTGTCAAAAATCAGCTGCTGGCCGCAGCCACCATCAGCCAGACCCGAGCTGAATAACTGCAACGACTCCACGGCTCTGCGGAAAAATAGCCGCATGCTGGACTGCACCATTGGCCTGATGTCAGGCACCTCACTCGACGGTGCGGATGGCGTGCTGGTGGATTTTTCAGGTAAAAAACCACGGGTGGTAGCAAGCGCCACCGAGCCGTTTTCTGAAATTTTCCGGGCAGAGTTGCTGGCACTGAATTCGCCCACGGACAACGAACTGCACCGTGCTGCACTGGCGGGAAACCAGCTGGCTGCGGTGTATGCCAGGGTGATCGGCACCCTTCTGGACAACGCCGCCGCGCAGGGCATATCCGCAGCGAACATTCAGGCCATTGGTGCGCATGGGCAGACGGTTCGGCACCAGCCCCAGAGAACTTCCGCAGAAGCCGCAGGCGTGGGCTACACGCTCCAGCTCAACAACCCGGCCTTGCTGGCCGAGCTCACCGGTCTTGATGTAGTGGCAGATTTCCGCAGCCGCGATGTCGCCGCAGGCGGCCAGGGCGCACCGCTGGTACCAGCCTTTCACCAGAGTTTTTTTGGCCGCACCGATGCCACCGTGGCGGTACTGAACCTGGGCGGCATGTCCAACCTCAGTGTACTGCCCCATCACCCCGAATCACCCGTGTTGGGTTTCGACTGCGGGCCGGGCAATGCGCTGATGGATGCCTGGTGCCAACAGCACACCGGCCAGCCGTTTGACGCAGGCGGCGCCTGGGCGGCCAGCGGCAGGCTGTTGCCAAAACTGCTGGCCAGCCTGCTGGACGAACCTTATTTTTCCCAAGCAATTCCTAAAAGCACGGGCAGGGATCTTTTCAGCCTGGCGTGGCTGGCTGAAAAACTGGTGCCCTTCGCCGCAGAACGTCCCGAAGATATTCAAAATACATTAACAGAATTCACCGCTAGCGCTTGTATAACGGGCGTAAGCAGCTATGGAAAAGATAGCGAAGAGTTGATCGTATGTGGTGGCGGCGCTTTCAACCGGCACCTCATGCAGCGCCTGCAAGCGGGCTTCTCATCCCTTCGCGTCAGCGCTTCAGACCTGCACGGTTTGCCACCCCTGCAGGTCGAAGCGGCTGCTTTTGCCTGGCTGGCACGCCAAGCGGTCAGACGGCAGCCCGGCAATCTGCCGAGTGTCACGGGCGCGGCAGGGCTACGTGTGCTGGGGGCTATCTACCCCGCTTGATGCCCCTCTCGAAACAAAAAAACCGCCCTGAAAGGCGGCTTTTTGATGAGGGGCAAGGGTTCAGGCCGAGAAGCTGGAGCCGCAACCACAGCTGGTGGTGGCGTTGGGGTTTTTGATGACGAATTGCGCACCTTCGAGATCGTCTTTGTAGTCAATCTCGGCCCCAACCAGGTACTGGTAGCTCATCGCATCGATCAGCAAGGACACACCGTTTTTGGTCATGGTGGTGTCGTCTTCATTGGTGATTTCGTCAAAGGTGAAACCATATTGGAAGCCCGAGCAGCCGCCGCCCTGCACAAAAACACGCAGCTTCAGGTCCGGATTGCCTTCTTCGGCGATCAGCTCAGCCACTTTGGACGCAGCACTGTCGGTAAAGACAAAGGGGGCAGGCATTTCGGTTGGGATATTTTCGGCAACTGTGCTCATGGGGACTCCGTTATTCAAAGCTCAATAATCAAATACTACAGCAAATCAATCAACCATTACGCCCACGCGTATTAAAAATCAGGGTCGATTGCGAGCGCTCACTACCTGAATTCCGTCATTTATTGGTGGCTGCCAGCTTCAGGATGGGCTTTTCTTCCAGTTGCTGGTGCGCTATGGGGCGCAATTGTCCAAAGATGACGGCACCCTGGTGCATTTCAAGCGCCTTGTAAGACACCTCTCCTTCAATATTGGCTTTCGGCTGGAGTTCCAGCAATTCAGAGGCATGGACCGGTCCGATCACACGTCCGTTGATGATCACATGGTCGGCATGGATGAGGCCGGTCACACTGGCGGATTCGCTGATCACCAGAATGCTGGGACTGCCTTCATTGGCGCGGATGTCACCCATCACTTCGCCGTCGACCCGCAGGCCGTCGGTGAATTTAAGGTTGCCTTCAATGCAGCTGCCCTGGGCAATCAGGCTTTTGATGGGGGGTTGCTTCTTTTTACCGAACATAAACCGATTCCTGTGGGCGGGGACGTTGGGATGAGCGCTTGGAAGTTAGAGCTTGAAGGTTTGAATGGAACGAACGGTCGTTCCTTCAATGACTTTGGCAGTCACTGTTTTTACCACGGCTTGAGGCGGCAAGTCGAGGATACCTTCCATGCGACGGTATTGTTTGAACTGCAAAGCCTGCGGACCACCGGTCAGGGTCATGGACCAGGGCTTTCCGGCCTGCGCGCCATAGAGCGTCAGATCCAGCTTGCCGTTGAAGGTCGCGGCGTTTTTGACGGGCTGAATGACCAGCACCTGCCACTTTAGCTGGGTCTCCGACAACACTTCGGCCTGCAGGCTGCGTATGGATGCAACTTCAGTGCTGCCCGCCGGCAACAGCTTCTCAAAAAAACCGAGGTCGTCGCGCAGGCTGTGGTTGTCGGATTCCAGTTGCCTGATCTGGCTCATCATTTTTTCCTGAAGCGCCTTTTCGGTAGTCAACAGGCTGTCAGAAGTATTGGAAATCGACTGCGCCTTGTCGCGGTCCGAGTGCAGGCTGACGACCTCTTGCCGGAGCAGGGTCAGCTCTTCCTTGGCATGGCTGTCCAGGCCCGCAATACCTTTGCCAAATTCAAAAGCCCACAAGGCGATGGCAGCGGAAAACCCCAGCATCAAGGCGCCGACAATCCAGCGCAAAGGCCATGGCAAAGCGCTACGCACAGCCATGCGCGGAGAACTGATGGTCAGACGACGGCGAAACAGGCGGAATTTCAAGACATATCCTGCAGTTTTTCGGTTCGGGAGTTGCATTGTGCCTGCGGACGCGGCGGCAGCCGGCTATGGCTGGGTAAAGGGCAAGTAAGGGATTGCATCAGGCGCATGCTGCCCGGTTTGGGAAAAACCATGAAAAAAGCCGCCAGGCGCAAACCATGGCGGCTTTTCTTGGTTCAAAAAGCGGATTAACGCTTGCTGAACTGCTTGCGACGGCGTGCTGACCGGAAACCGACTTTTTTACGTTCGACTTCACGTGCATCACGCGTTACAAAACCGGCCTGGCTCAACGCCGGCTTGAGGGTTGCGTCATAGTCAATCAGCGCACGGGTAATGCCGTGGCGCACCGCGCCAGCCTGGCCGGACTCGCCGCCGCCGTGGACGTTGATCATGATGTCAAACGTCTCGACGTGATTCGTCAGAAACAGGGGCTGGCGGCAGATCATGATCGAGGTCTGACGACCGAAGAACACCTGAATGTCCTTGTCGTTCACCGTGATCTTGCCAGTGCCTTTTTTCAGAAACACGCGGGCGACGCTTGATTTGCGACGGCCGGTGCCATTATTCCAATCACCAATCATCAATAGCTCCTTAGATGTCCAGCACTTTAGGCTGTTGGGCGGTATGCGGATGCTCTGCACCACCGTACACCTTGAGTTTCTTGATCATGGCGTAGCCGAGCGGGCCCTTGGGCAGCATGCCTTTGACGGCTTTTTCCAGAGCGCGGCCAGGATGCTTAGCTTGCATGTCACGGAAATTGGTGGCAGTAATACCGCCGGGGTAGCCCGAATGACGGTAGTAGATTTTGTCAGTGCTTTTGGCACCAGTGACGCGCAGCTGGGCTGCGTTGATGATGACGATGAAGTCACCGGTATCGACGTGAGGCGTATAAATGGCCTTGTGTTTGCCGCGCAAACGGAGAGCAACTTCGCTGGCTACTCGTCCGAGGACCTTGTCGGTCGCGTCAATCACAAACCACTCGTGCGTCACGTCAGCGGGTTTGGCGCTGAACGTTTTCATGAGTTTCTTTCGAAATGGTTTGTTGGGTTCTTTTCCACGGTCGGCGTTCTTCTGATGAGAACCTCTTAGGTGGTAATTTGCGCGCTAAACAGTGAAAGGCGAACCCGTCAAGAGTTTGGCAAGCAACTCTGCCGCGGAACCACGTGTGCGCTGCAGAGCGTTGGATTATATGAAAAATCAAGGGCTTGCGCCAATTTTCCGCAGCAAGAAGGTACGATAGACGCATGTTTTCCTACCGCCACGCCTTCCATGCAGGCAACCATGCCGACGTCCTCAAGCACACCACGCTGATCGCGTTGATGAAGTATTTAACCCAGAAAGACACGGCGCTGACCGTGATCGACACCCACGCGGGTGCCGGCTTATACCGACTCGATAGCGATTACACCGAGACCAGCGGCGAAGCGGTGGAAGGTGTTTTCAAGCTTATTTCAGGTAAAAAAACCCCTCCAGCCCAAGAAACACGGGCACAAGCAGCTATAAAAAAGGTAGCAAATTCGACACCCACCGGGACTTGGGCGCCAGCCCTGCAGGACTATGTGGACCTGTTGCGCGGCCTGAACCCCCAATTCGCCGAGACCGGCGATGCGGCCCACCTGAAAATTTACCCCGGCTCCCCGTTTATCGAGCAGCAATTCCTGAGCGGCCGCGACAAGCTCAAACTGTTTGAACTGCACCCCACCGACTTCAAGTCGCTTTCAGGCAACATTGAGCAGCTGGGCGTCGGCCGCCAAGTGACGGTGGCCCGTGAGGATGGGTTTGAGGCCCTCAAAACCTTCTTGCCACCCCCCGCCCGGCGGGCCATGGTGCTATGCGATCCCAGCTATGAAGTGAAGAGCGACTACGCCCGCGTCGCCGCCTGCATGAGCGACGCCGTCAAGCGCTTTGCCACAGGCACTTACGTGATCTGGTACCCCATCATCCCGCGGCCTGAAGCGCACGATTTGCCGCGAAAACTCAAAACACTTGCGGTCAAGGCCGGGCGAAGCTGGCTAAACGCAACGTTAACGGTGAAGTCCAGCAAATTAACCACCGATGTTTCCGGGGAAGTCATACGCCCGGGCTTACCCTCCAGCGGTATGTTCATCATCAATCCGCCCCACACGCTCAAAGCGGACCTGCAAGCCGCTTTGCCGCAAATGGTTGCCCTGCTCGGGCAAGACCGCAACGCGGGCTTCACGCTGGAGCACGGCGGCTAACCCGAAAAATTAACGGTGCTTGACGGGTGGGGATCGCCGCTTGGTGCGCCGGACTTTCTGGACAGGCTCAGGCGGCTCCATCCGCAGGGCCGTGGATTCGGGCACATTCAGCGACACCTCGGTGACACCGAGCGCCAGCAGGCCCAGTGCCTCTGCCGCAGCCTGGCTCAGGTCGATCACACGCCCGGGGGCAAACGGACCACGGTCGTTGATGCGGACGTCAACTTCCCGCCCGGGAACCTGGAGACTGCGCACCCGCACCACCGTACCAAAAGGCAGCGTCTTATGGGCCGCCGTCAGCGCATACATGTCGTAGCGCTCGCCGCTGGCTGTGCGCCGGCCCTGAAGGCTTGGGCTGTACCAGGAGGCCTGGCCGCGCTGCAACTCCTTGGCAGCTTCACCGGTCAGCAGATATTTATCGTCCACAACCGCCCCTGGAACCGGCACAGCATCGGCTGCCAGGCCTGCGGTTTCCGGCCTCACCAGTTTCTTGGCGGTCGGCCGGGAGGGGCTGGACGACGGGGGTGAAGGAGGTGAAGGTACGGTCGTGCAGGCCGCCAGCACAGCCAGCAGGCTTGCGACAAGCCAGAACTTGATGACGCCCTTGTACATGGGGTCAGGGCCAGGCCTCAAGCCGGTTTCAGGCGGCGAATAATCTCGGTCGTCGCCGCAGCCTGGTTCATCGTATAAAAATGAAGGCCGGGCACGCTGGCCGTGCAAAGCCGGTCGCACAGGTCAGTGATCACGTCCAGTCCAAAGCGCTTGATGGATGCCGTGTCATCACCATAGCCTTGCAGTCGCAAGCGAATCCAGCGGGGAATTTCTGCGCCGCTGGCATCGCTAAACCGCATGAGCTGCGTCGAACTGGTAATGGGCATGATGCCGGGGACCACCGGCACATTGACACCCAGTCGCCGCACGTCGTCCACAAAGCGGAAATAGGCGTCCGCGTTGAAAAAATACTGGGTGATGGCCGAGTTGGCTCCGGCCTTGACCTTGGCGGCAAAGGCCCTCAGGTCGGCTTCGGCCGATTTGGCCTGCGGGTGGATTTCAGGGTAGGCGGCCACTTCAATGTGAAAGGCATCGCCCGTTTCCGCGCGGATAAAGGCCACCAGATCGCTGGCGTAATGAAACTCGCCGCCCATGCCGTAGCCGCTGGGCAAATCGCCGCGCAGCGCCACCAGCCGCTTGACGCCCATGGCCTGCAAGGTTGCCAGATGTTGGCGCATCGCAGCTTTGGTCGCGCCGACGCATGAAAGATGGCNNACGCAGCTTGTCGGCGCCTTCGGGCGTTTTCGGCGGGAAGAATTCGAAACTGACTGGAACATTCATCGCAAGCCTCAATCGTTCGTCGGGTTTTCTTCGGCTTTTTTGTCACGCCGCTTGCCCCGCGCCGGCCCGGGCTTGCCCGCATGCGCGGCTTCCGGGTCTTCGTGCGGCTCATGTGACTCCCGCGGCTCGCGCTGCGCGCTACGGGGAAGCCGCTTGGGGGCTTTTCTCTGCGGCACGGCGGCCAGCGGCTGGTCTTCACCGGTGCGCTCGTGGCCTTTCTTCGCATGGATGAAAAACTCACGGTTGCCGTCACCGCCAACAATCGGTGACTCCAGCCACGCCATCACCTCCAGCCCCAAGCCGGCACAAGATTCACGCAGGCGCTTTTCAACGAACTCGAACAGCGACGCATCGCGCACAATGCCGCCTTTTCCCACCTGCCCCGGCTGCAGCTCAAACTGCGGCTTGACCAGCATCAGCAGATGGCCATCGGGTTTGAGCAGGCGCACCACGGCGGGCAACACCAGCGTCAGAGAAATAAAAGACAGATCGCCCGTCAGGAAATCAAACACCGGGTCAAAGTCGGTACTGTCGGCGTCGTCGCCCTCATCGAATTCATAGTCATCACCGTCTTCGGTGTCGTCCCCGGCATGCAGCGCACGGCGGTAATGCTCGATCAGATCGTCCGCGGTGAGCGAGCGCGCATTGACCCCTTCAATGCACACCACGCGCGGGTCGTCGCGCAGGGTGGCGTGCAGCTGGCCATGGCCCACGTCCACACCCACAACCTGCGCCGCGCCGTGCTGCAACAGGCAGTCGGTAAAGCCCCCGGTCGACTGACCGATATCGAGACAACGCAGATCCTTGACGTCCAGGCCGGTACTTGTCAAAGCACCTTCGAGCTTCAAGCCACCGCGCGAAATGTATTTCGCCTCGGTGTTGTCCAACACCTGAAGCGCAGCGTCGGCCGGCAGTTCATCGCCGTTTTTGGCGACCTTCTTCCAGGCGCCCCCGGCTTCCACGCGCCACTGCACGCCCGAGGCAATCAGGCGCTGCGCCTGAGAGCGGGTGGTGGCAAAGCCGTGTTCGACAAGAAATAAATCAGCGCGCATGAATGGTTACCAGGTTACTTGGCGCGTAGCGAGCGGCCGTCAGGCTAGGCGCCGGGGGATTCATGGAAGGACCCGCAACGACGCATCACGGCCGCGCAGTAGCGCAAACTCAATAGCGGTAGCTGTTGGCTTTGTACGGACCCGCTTTGCTCACCCCGATGTAAGCGGCCTGCTCATCGCTCAGCTCGGACAGCATCGCGCCCACCTTCTTGAGGTGCAAACGCGCCACTTTTTCGTCGAGGTGCTTGGGCAGCACATAGACCTTGCCCACTTCGTAATCGGCCTGCTTGGTGAAGAGCTCGATCTGCGCAATGGTCTGGTTGGCAAAACTGGACGACATCACGAAGCTGGGGTGGCCGGTGCCGCAACCCAGGTTCACCAGGCGCCCTTTGGCCAACAGGATGATGCGCTTGCCGTCCGGGAAAATCACGTGATCGACTTGCGGCTTGATCTCTTCCCAGGTGCATTTTTGCAGCGAGGCGACATCGATTTCATTGTCGAAGTGACCAATGTTGCAGACGATAGCCTGGTCTTTCATCTGGGCCATGTGCGCATAACCGATGACGTTTTTGTTGCCGGTGGCTGAAACGAAGATGTCACATTTGTCGGCGGCGTATTCCATGGTGACGACCTTGAAACCTTCCATCGCCGCCTGTAGGGCGTTGATCGGGTCGATCTCGGTCACCCACACCTGGGCGCTCAGGGCGCGTAGCGCCTGGGCGCAGCCCTTGCCCACGTCGCCATAGCCGGCCACGCAGGCCACCTTGCCGGCGATCATCACATCGGTGGCGCGTTTGATGCCATCCACCAAGGATTCGCGGCAACCATAAAGGTTGTCAAACTTGCTCTTGGTGACCGAGTCGTTCACGTTGATGGCGCGCAGGGCCAGCGTGCCCTTGGCCGACATCTCGTTCAGGCGCAGCACGCCGGTGGTGGTTTCCTCGGTCACGCCAATGATGTTTTTCAGGCGACGGCTGTACCAGCTGCCGTCTTGCGCCAGCTTGGCCTTGATAGCGTTGAACAGGCAGATTTCTTCTTCGCTCCCGGGCTTGGCCAGCAGGCTGGCGTCTTGCTCGGCCCTGGTGCCCAGATGCATCAGCAGCGTCGCGTCACCGCCGTCGTCCAGAATCATGTTGGGGCCTTCTTCGGGCGTGCCCTTGGCGCCTGCAAATTCGAAAATGCGGTGGGTGTAATCCCAGTAGTCGGCCAGGGTTTCACCCTTGATCGCAAACACCGGCGTGCCCTTGGCGGCAATCGCGGCGGCGGCGTGGTCTTGCGTCGAGAAGATATTGCACGAGGCCCAGCGCACCTCGGCGCCCAGCGCTTGCAGGGTCTCGATCAGCACGCCGGTCTGGATGGTCATGTGCAGCGAACCGGTGATGCGCGCGCCCTTCAGCGGTTGGCCTTTCGCGAATTCTTCGCGGATGGCCATCAGGCCTGGCATTTCGGTTTCGGCAATTTTCAGTTCCTTGCGACCCCAGCCGGCAAGCGACAGGTCGGCAATCACGTAGTCTGGGTTCTGTGCGGTTTTCAATACGGCGTTCATTTGGGCATCTCCAAAATCAAGAGTCAAACTTGGCAAAATAGCCACGTACGCGGGCTTTCAATCGGGGGGAATGTGAGGATCTCACTCACCCGGCTTAAGAGCACATGCGGGTGAGCGTGGTTGCAAATGGAAGTCCTGAGCCTAGACCACATGCGGTGGTTTGCAACGCTCCTCAGGAAGCCAGCATTGTACAGAACCCGTCTAAACCCCGTTCCGGTCACAAGGTGCGTGCGAAAATTTCACCATGCAAGCACTGAAGAACTGGCCCCTCGAAGTCCGCCGCGGCATCACCGGCGTTTTTACAGATATCGACGACACCCTGACCACCCACGGCGCCATCACCGCCGATGCGCTGGCCGCACTGGCGGCCCTGAAAGCGGCCGGTCTGCAGGTCATTGCCATCACCGGCCGTCCGGTCGGCTGGAGCGAGCCCTTTGCACGGGACTGGCCGGTGGATGCCATCGTGGCCGAGAATGGCGCCGTTGCCATTTATTTGCATAAAAAAGGCCTGCAGCCCAATAAAGACGGGCATGAACAGCTATCAAAACTATATCAACAAGACGACGCCACCCGCCTGGCCAACCATGCCCGCATGCAGCAGGTGGCCTACCGCGTGACCAGGGAAGTGCCAGGCGCGGTGCTGGCGCAAGACAGCCCGGGGCGCGAGACTGACATGGCGATTGACCACAGCGAATTTGTGCATCTGCCACCCGAGCGCATCGCCCAGGTGGTAAAAATCATGCAAAGCGAGGGCATGAACGCGAGCACCAGCAGCATCCATATCAATGGCTGGTTTGGCGCGCATAACAAGCTTGAAGGCGCGCGCTGGATAGCCCGCGAGCTGTTCGGCCGCGACCTCGACGCCGAGATGGCGCACTGGGTGTATGTGGGTGATTCGACCAACGACCAGCTGATGTTCGAGGCCTTCCCGCATTCGGTGGGCGTAGCCAACATACGCCGCTTTGAAGCACAGCTGACCCACAAGCCGGGCTACATCACCGAAAGCGAACGCGGCGCGGGTTTTGCCGAGGTCGTGGCGGCCTTGCTGGACGCTCGCAAGGCCTGATGCAAGCTGAAGCCGGTTGTTTGAATGCCGTTTGTAACTTTTCGCATCGGGCAGGCATTGCCTCCGCCAAACGCTGAGCCTATGTAGGATGCGGCCTCAAGCGGCATTATCCGCATGCATTGCACCCTAGAATAAAAATTCAAAACTGCAATTCGCAGTCTTATCCATTCAACAGAGTGAGGTCATTAACATGTTGATCAAAAAGACCATCGTCGCCTTGGGCGTTGCCAGTGTTGTCTTGCTTAGTGGCGCACCCCTCTGGGCGCAGACTGCCACCAGCACGACCACCACCAATACGGCGGGCGACAAGCTGGCGTCCACTTACAGTTCCTTTGCGGGTTCGCCAACCAATGCCCAGGCGCTGGTCAGCGGGCTTCACACAAGTTCCACCATCACGCTGAGCGCCAGCCCAACCAGCCCCAACCCGAACGCACCCTCTGCGACCGTTTCACCGGCGACCGGCAAGATGGGTTACGGCAACATCAATGTAGCGCTCGCGCTTTCCCAAACCGCACTTACCCAACAAGGCATCACCAGCCCCACTCCCTCGCAACTTGCAAGCGCCCTGAACGGCGTACTGGGGCAAAGAGCCCAGGGTATGGGTTGGGGACAAATCGCTCAAAGTATGGGCGTCAAGCTGGGTAACATCGTGAGCGCTTCTAAAACCGACAAGGGCGGCAAGAAGGCCGATCGCATGGCAAGAGCTGAAAACGCTGCAAAAGCAGATCGCACCAGCAAAGCACAAGCCTCTGGCAAAGAAGCGAGCAGTAGTGGGAAAAGCGGCAACGCCAGTAGCGGTAGTGGCAACGCCGGAGGTAACGGCGGTGGCGGTAGCGGTGGCGGTAGCGGCAATGCCGGTGGTAACGGCGGTGGCGGTGGCGGTGGCGGTGGCGTCGCGAGCGGCGGTGGCGGTGGCGGTGGC
>DFWY01000122.1 GCA_002381615.1 Polaromonas sp. UBA4122
AGATGTGTATAAGAGACAGGCATAAAAATGAGCACCCCCTCCGCATATGTAGATCTTGGCCACGTGATTCTTCGTCGGGTTGAACAACTGTAGGAACTCCGCAACTGACGAACGCGCCTCGTTTGTAGCCGTCGCCCGATAGGGTTCCATATCGATCCGCTTGAAGCCAAGATTCATCGACCCGGCGACCAGGGCGGTTTCCACCGTTGAAAAATTCGGTGTTTCCACGCCATGGTCAGATGAGATCATCGCCGCGACCTTTCGCAGAATCTGGGAAACACCACCACCAAACGAGCCGCACAGGTCAAGCTGCGGCTTCATGCCGTTGGCAACGAACCAATCGAAAGTGTTGTAGCCGGGGTCGATGACCAGACTCACCACGCCATCGTCAAACAGGTCGTAGTTCTTCTTTTCTTCCGAAGCCAGACGCAAACCGCCATATGGTTGAGGCAAAACGATGACTTGTCGTGCAACCACGTCAACATACTCTTTTTGCGAGCGCTCGCGCATGTTGTATGGAACCGGCACCCGGCGAATCTTCGAGCCGATCTCCTTGAGCCGCTTGCGCGTAGCCTGATACCGAGATACCGGTAAGCCGAGCACCAGTACGTCTACGCTCTGGGTCAGGAGTTGTGTTTCCTTGAACATGTACGACCAGGCACCGGTTAAAAGTGCCTCGTAATCTCCAGTGGCAATGTAGTCCTCGTGCAGCGCCCGGACGCCCGCGCCGACAGTGGCCTGGGGGCCGACATAGTACGACTGGTTGCCAACCGTGACCACGACCCGATCAGTCCCCTCCATGCCGCTGCCAACTTCATTGACCACGACTGGATGCGCAACCGACTTGAAGCAGATATCTTTCCACGACTGGAAAGCTTTTGGCTGGGCCGCGTCAGGGCGGTCCCAAACTGCCTTGAGGTTGCCGAATCCGACGTCTACTGCTAAAACCTTTGTCATTTTTTGCCTTTTGGTGATGGGTTAACTATTGAACATACTGACGTTTTTGGACCGCAGAGCGGTGACTTTTTCCGAGCTGTCTGAAACCGAGACGGGTGCTGTCTGCTGCGGAGCAACTTCTTGCTTTACGAAAGTTGGCTGAGGCGTTTGGTAGGCCGGTGCGCCTGGCGGTTGTGCTGCGGTGAGTACTGATCCCACGGCGTTATAGGCATCAAAAAGCTTTCGGCGCACGAAGTTGTTGCGGGCGAAGCTGGTTTTGTACGGCGTGAGTTCTTTGTGCAAAGACTCCAGGCCCATGTCCCGCGAAGACAGCCGGAGATGGATCTTGAAAGTTTCGCGGCCGTAGTCGCCGAGTCCCTGGCGGCAGGACGGTTGAAGCTGCCTTGATAAATATCCATCAGCACACGTTTGATGTGGCGCGACCTTTCCAAGTCGCTTTGTAGCGATTCGAGTTCGCTATAGAGCGTTTCCACGCCAAAATCGGTATATTGGATGGAGAAGGCGATTCGCAGCGGGCACGTGTCGATTGATCGTTTTAATTGAGCGCCAGTGTTAATCCGATTGAGATCGGTCCTCAATTCTGATGCTGACAATGATGGTGCACCGTTCACTGACAATACGACCACTGAGTTGGACGAATCGTCACCAATTATTGTTAAATTGTCCGTGTTCATTGTCGATTTGACCGTTTAGTTTGACAAAGTGATTCTGATTGGTGTCATTGCCAGTTTTAAAGCAAATGCGTCGATCAGAAACGACTCATTCGTTCAACATCTGGCAGTGTTTCTTAGGTACAGTCTTTCCCATGCTCACGCAAGTGGGCCTCCTTTTCCAATGCCGCTGTTGCGGAACGAATTGCTTTTCAGAAGTCGGCCATCGGGCTGATTTTTTGAATACCCAGACAGCATCGTGTCGTTCTTTTTTTGCCGTTGAAGCTGCGACAGACACATACAGAGTATCAATTTCGCGATTTATTCTTCAATGGAATCAACAGCGTAGTCGAAAAAGTAAGTAACAGAGGGCATACAGAATGCCGCACTTACGAGTTCGAAGACAGTCAAAACGCTCTAAAACGAGCATGGTCACAGCCGCGTCAACATGACGAAAGACGACCACAACATCAACAGTCATGCCAACAAGATTCCTTAGGGTCTCAACGTGGACGACTGAGAACAAAACAGCTTTGAAATGCCCACCTTACCTGCGTAGAGCACGCAGATTCAAACGAGGACCGCCATATAGCGGGATAGTTTGGATGCCAAGAGTGGTACCCGGTCCGGTACCGGTCAGTTGTGAAGATATGGGGGTTACCAGCAACCCCACCTCCCACGGGAGGGCTGCTGGTCGTGCGGGACGCGTTAGGCCCAACGGTTGATTGGTGGTTCGCCACTATCAACTTACGTGTATCCGCGAGGACCACGGGCTGCTGAGCAGAAGACACCTGCGAGGTAGTTAAAAAAGTAATTCTTTAAGCAAAAACAGTGTCGAGGTTGGTGTTGGGTGGTTGGTTTAAATGTCGGCTGTAGCCGTATGGTGGATAGGTGCGTTTTAGAAAAAGGAATTGATATGGATATCAAACTTGATCGACTGTTGGATAGCGTGAATGCGGTGATTCGGGCGAATGCAGGCCTTCGTGTAAATGGCAAGGTCGCTGATGTAGACGGCAACGCGGAGACACGCAAGGGCACGGTGTCCGTCTTTAACGGACAACAGCCATCGGTTCGTACATTTTCCAGCGAAGAAAAAGAAATTGCCGGTGTTGGCGCGTGGCTGAAAGCGTGCTGCGGCGAAGATGTGCGGCCCGCCGAGATCGCCGTCTTGGTACGGTCCGAGGAGCAGCTTGATCGTGCCCGCCAGGCTGTTAAAGCCGCGGGTCTGGATTCTTGCGTGCTGGACGACAAGGTCAGACCCGAGGAGACGAAGGTGTCGATCTGCACCATGCATTTGGCAAAAGGACTGGAATTTCGCTCGGTGGTTGTTATGGCTTGCGATGACGAAGTCGTGCCATTACAGAGTCGGATTCAACACATTGATGGTGCCGATTTGAAGGAGGTCTATAACACCGAGCGGCACTTGCTCTATGTCGCCTGTACCCGCGCAAGAGACCGGCTGCTAGTCACGGCTACCGAGCCTGCGTCCGAGTTTCTTGACGACCTGATGAAAGCATCCTGAAATGGCAAACGTATTCTTTTCTTATTCCCACAAAGATGAGGCTTTGCGCGACGAGCTGGAAGTGCACTTGGCCATGCTCAAGCGGGAAGGCGCCATTTCGGCGTGGCATGACCGCAAAATTCTGGCTGGCGATGAGTTGAATGGCCAGATTCATGCGCGGCTGAGCGATGCGCAGGTGATTCTTTTACTTGTCAGCCCAGATTTTTTGGCTTCTGCCTATTGCTTTGACGTAGAAATGACGCGAGCCATGGAATTGCATGGGGGGGGCAGGGCACGGGTCATTCCCATTATTCTTCGCCCGTCCGATTGGCAAGCATCCACGCCGTTTGCCAAGCTGCTTGCTGTGCCCACGGACGGCAAGCCGATCACCAAATGGCCTGATCGAGACGAAGCCTGGCTCAATGTTGTGCAGCAGTTGCGAGCTGCGTTGCCTAAACCTGTTGAAGCCAGGGCCATTCAGATTCCAATGGCGCTGCTGCAGCCGACGCGCAGTGAAGGTCCACGGTCCAGTAACTTGAGAATTCGCAAAGAATTTTCCGATGCCGACAGGGATGGCTTTCTTGAGGATGCCTTTGAGTACATGGCCCGGTTCTTTGAAAGCTCGCTGGAAGAACTGGAGAAGCGCCACGGTGATCTTCAAACCAAGTTCAAGCAAATCGACGCAAGAACGTTTACCGCTGCTATCTATCAGAACGGCAAGGCGGTGGCGCGCTGCGGGATCAGATTTGGTGGCACGCGCGGCTTCGGTGGCGGCATCACCTTCTCGCATGATGATAGTGCTTCGGCCAACAGCTACAACGAGAGCCTGAGCATCGAAGCCACTGAGCAAGCCTTGTTCTTGCGGCGGCTGGGCATGGGCGGCGGCTGGGGTGGTGGGGAAAAGAGTCAGCTGACGTTCGATGGGGCTGCCGAGTATTACTGGGAAATGCTGATGGCTCCGCTTCAGCGTTGAAAGTTCTGTTTGTTCGCACCAATTTCAGAGGTCAAGTTCTTGCAGGTCAAGCACATCATCGAGCCCTTTGTGGTCAGTGTCGGCTTTGTGCACAACGAAGAAGGCCGCGACTCCAAGCTGCGCAATTTGAGCATTGAGGGCGCTTTTCGATTCCTTGGTAAGCCTACTTCGGTATTGCCGAAGTATTGAGCCCTCTGCGCGAGATCGACAAATGGGTGCGACGGCGGTTACGATGCTACGCAGGGAAACAATGGGGCAGCGCGGGCTACCGCGAACTCAGAAAGCGTGGGGTCACGGTGCGCGAGGCTTGGAATACAAGCAAGAGCGCGCATGGCCCATGGCGGCTGAGCAAAACGCCAGCGTTGAATCTGGCACTGCCCGCAAGAATGTTTCGGCAAATGGGGCTACGCGCGAAGTGTTTATGGATCGAATAGGGCCGCAACTCGGATTCAACGATGAGGCATTTCGAAAAATGCTCATCAAGGATGTCTTATGCTCCGGTAACCAGTTACTCAGATGATCCAATGTCCCATTTTTGAAACAACACGGAATTGATGTGAAAACGCACTTTCAAACCGTGGCGGTGGTTGGCGCAGGTGCCGTGGGCAGCTATTTCGGTGCCATGCTGGCGCGCGCGGGTCATGCGGTCACGCTGATCGGTAGGTCAGCCCATGTCCAGGCCATTCAACGCGATGGCCTGCAACTCGAGATGGCCGGTCGCGTCGAACAAATTCACATGGCAGCCAGCAGCGAACTGGCCGCCGTGCGCGGCGCCGACTTGGTTTTGTTCTGCGTCAAATCGACCGACACTGAGACGGTGGCGCAGCAAATAGCCCCCCACTTGGCCCAGGATGCGCTACTGCTCAGTCTGCAAAACGGCGTGGACAACACTGTGGTCATCTCGCGTCAACTGCATCAAACAGTGATTCCTGCCGTGGTCTACGTGGCCACCGCCATGCCGGCGCCGGGTTGCGTGACGCACAATGGCCGAGGCGATTTGGTGATAGGAGCCGCGACTGCGGAGCCCGACATCGAACAAACGCTACAGGCGCTGGTGGACTTCTTCGCCACGGCCCAGGTGCCGGTGCGCATCTCGCCCGATGTGATGGCCGAGCTGTGGTCAAAGCTGCTGGTGAACTGCGCTTACAACGCCATCTCCGGGCTTTCGCAGATGCACTACGCCAAGCTCGCCGAGCTATCATCGATTCGTGACACCCAACGTGCCGCCGTACGCGAGGTGATTGCGGTCGCTGCCGCTGACGGCGTGCAACTGTCAGAGCAGCAGTCAATGGAGGCGGTGGATCACATTGCCGTGGCTATGGCGGGCCAAAAGTCCTCTACGGCGCAGGACATGGCACGCCACAAACCGACCGAGATCGATCACCTGAACGGCTTCATCGCCCGGCGTGGCCTGGAACTGGGGGTCCCCACGCCGGTCAACCAGACCCTCCACGCACTGGTCAAACTGGTGGAGTCCGGCTACGCGACGGGCCCGGGGCCATGCTGAACCCGACCGCCGAGACCAGCAACAACGTTCCTGCCGAGTTCGTGCAGGCACTGCAGGAGCTGGGGCTGGCGGGATCGCAGCCCTTGACTGGCGAACCACTGATGGGTGGTGTGTCCTCAGACATCTGGCGCATTGATACCGAACAGGGACCGGTCTGCGCCAAGCGGGCCTTGCCCCGCCTGCGCGTGGCAGCTCCCTGGTTCGCCCCGATAGAGCGCAACGACTTCGAAGCGCGCTGGCTGCAACTGGCCAACCAAGCGCTGCCAGCTTGCGCGCCTGAGGTGCTGGGCCAGCATCCGGCGCTGGGAGTGCTGGTGATGCGCTATTTACCGCCCTCAGACTACCACTTGTGGAAACAGGTCTTGCGTGACGGTCAGGCCGATCTGGCCACGGCCCAGGGCGTGGCGAATTTGCTCTCGCGGGTTCACAGCCATACCGCGGCCCGGCCCGAACTCGCCGCACAGTTCGCGACCGATGCGATTTTTTTTGATATCCGGCTCGAGCCCTACCTGCTGGCCACCGCGCTGCGGCACCCCGACCTGGCGCCGGCACTGCAAGCGCTGGTGGCACAAACCCAGTGCCATGCCAAGGCCCTGGTGCACGGCGACGTCAGCCCCAAGAATATTCTGCTCGGCCCCCAAGGACCGGTGCTGCTGGACGCTGAATGTGCTTGGTGGGGCGACCCGGCCTTTGACCTCGCGTTTTGCCTGAATCACTTGCTGCTGAAGTGTTTGTGGAACCCGCCCACGACCAAGGGATTTCTGGCCTGTTTCGAACGCTTGGCGTCGAGCTATTTGCAGGCCGTCGATTGGGAACCCCGGGACGACCTGGAGCGCCGTACGGCGCAACTGCTGCCGGGCTTGTTGCTGGCCCGCGTCGATGGAAAATCGCCGGTTGAGTACATCCAAAGCGACGAACAGCGCAAGCTGGTCCGGCGGGTGGCGCGCTCATTGTTGACCCAACCCGTTGCACGTTTAAACCAGGTTGCCCAGGCGTGGCGACTAGAGTTAAGGAGTTGAGATCTTGAAGTCTTTCGATATCCGTTCCATCCATGGCCGTCGGGTCTGGGACAGCCGGGGTCGCCCGACCGTCGAGGCCGAAGTCGCATTGCACGACGGCTCGGTCGGTCGCGCCATCGCCCCGGCTGGCGCGTCCAAAGGTCAGCGCGAGGCGCTGGAACTGCGTGACGGTGGTGAGCGCTTCGGTGGGCTCGACGTGCAGCGTGCAGTCGGCCACGTCAACGGTGAGATCGCGCAGGCGCTGCGGGGAACACCGGCCGACAAGCAAGCTGACCTCGACCAAAGATTGATTGAACTCGACGCCACCGCTGACAAGACCCGGCTCGGCGCCAATGCCACCTTGGCCGTCTCGATGGCCGCTGCCCATGCCATGGCTGCGGCCTCCGGCATGCCTCTGTACCGCTACTTGGGCGGACCGAATGCGACGCTGCTGCCGATGCCACAGATCCAGATTTTCGGCGGCGGTGCGCACGCCGGTCGACGGGTGGACATCCAGGACTTCATGGTCGTTTGCCCAGGAGCCTGTAGCTTCGCTCAGGCCCTGGAGTGGACGGCCGAGGTCTATCGCAGCGCCGGTTTGATCATGGCGCAACGCGGTGCTTTGTCCGGCGTGGCTGACGAAGGCGGCTGGTGGCCCGATTTCGCGACCAATGAGCAGGCGCTGGAAACGCTGGTATCGGCGATTGAGCGCGCCGGCTTCATCCCTGGCGAACAGGTGGCGATCGCCCTGGATGTGGCCGCTTCCGAATTTGGCCGCAACGGCCGCTACCGGCTGGGACTGGAATCGCGCGAACTCGACTCCGACGGCTTGATCGAGCTGTTGTTAGGCTGGATCAAAAAATATCCCATCGTGTCGATCGAGGACCCACTGGCCGAGGACGACCCGGCTGGTTTCAGCCGCTTCACCCAGGCTATCGGCCACCAGTTGCAAATTGTGGGCGATGACTTTTTGGTGTCGCATGCGAAGCTGGTGCGCGAAGCCGCCGCACTCGGCGCCGCCAACACGGTGCTGCTCAAGCCCAACCAGCGCGGCACGTTGACTGAAACGCTGCAAGCATGGCAAACAGCTCGCGCGCTAGGCTACGCCGGCATCGTGTCAGCCCGCTCGGGTGAAACCGAAGACACCACCATCGTCGATCTGGCCATCGGCTGGAACGTGGGGCAGTTGAAGGTGGGATCGTTTGCGCGCAGTGAGCGCATGGCCAAGTGGAACGAAGCCCTGCGCATCGAAGAGCGGCTGGACGCAAGCGCCCATTTTGCCGGCGCCGCTGTCTTTGGGCGCAATCCGCAACCTTGATTGGCCCTGGCACTGCTTAAGGCTTGCACAGTTGACAGGATCAGTAGTAATGGGAATTCGGGTCTCTCGATCGTCTGCTAGGCAGCGGAAGCGGTCGTTCAGATTTCATGAGTTACCGACTGCAGTCGGCCAGAATCTGTCGTTGCTCAATGACTGCTTCAGGAGAAGTCCATCCTAATCTGAACTGCCCTTTATGATTGCAGAAATTCACAAGGGACCGTAGTGCAGCTCATATCCAACGGCACCGCCTTTAATACCATTTAGCGTTCAAT
>DFWY01000129.1 GCA_002381615.1 Polaromonas sp. UBA4122
TCCGTTTGAGAACCTTGCGCATTTGTCCGCGAAAGTAAATTTGTTACTTTTCACAAAATAAAAGTGTTACTTTGCGGAAAACGCTGTGTTTTGAGGGCGACCCGCATTGGTGATTCGAATTGATGGCGGAAATACATTTTCTAATACGTTATTCATGAAATAAGCCCTTCAGTTTTTCGTTAAGTGTTCACAGATTGGACGTAGTTACAGCATATCCACTCCGCATGAATTCGACAAGGAAACGGATTCGTGCGGAACTGTCAACCTCTGCTAACTAGGTTCTTGCCGGGAAGTCATTCACGGCGGGAACTCAATGGATGGAACCTGAAGAACACGGGTGTTGCGGTTGAGCACTTGATGCTGACCAATGCCGTTCACGACTGTTCCGAGTTTCGGCCTTCCATAGAACTGTGGACTCAGGCAGTCAAGGCCAGTGGTTACGTGGAGGCAACATTGAGTGAGATTGCTCCGGACGAGCATCATTAGCGGTCAGTCAAGTGCTGCCAGCCCTCCAACTGCGCTGCGAACCAGGTGAAAGGCACACCTTCACCCGCCGACCGCTATGGGTTCGACCACTTGAGTCCCTGTGGGGAATTCTGGCCAAGTGGCAATTCGTCAACCGACTGCCCTACGCGAGCATTGCCACTTCGCTTCTGACTCGATCGGCCGCAATATGATGGACCGGAATACCCACAATATCAGATCAAGGCATAGATCTACGGCTGCTTGGCGCCTTCAGAGTGGAGCGTCTCGGTGAACACAGCGGACTGTCGCACAGCATGCTTGCCAGTGCCGCATGCTGTTCAGGTGCTGATTCAGAAACCATCCGACGTCAGCCCGTATCTTCGGTTTTGCGTGGTGTGTATGCAAGAGGGATTCCATGCGGTGTTGTTTCAGTTCCTGCCGATTCGGATCTGCCCGATTCATCGTCGGCGTCTCAATGAGTCGTGCCCAAACTGTCGCTCCAAAATCCCCTATCGACTCGACGCATCGTCCGCATCACGCCCGTTTTCCTGTCCCCTTTGCGCGCACCCGTTGCTGGCCGACCCGACGGCGCTTGCACGTCAGCATCACACCACCGCGGCACACCACGTCATCACGAACTGGCAACGATTTCTGGCGACCTATGCCTATTGGTATGCCGACCAGCATGCCTGGCGTGACACTCGCCCGCCCCATCCACGCACTGAGGAACAATTAACGAATCCGCGCTCAGCCAAGCGTCTCGAATTTGTTGGCGGGCTCCAAGACCTGATGAATGATCCGCCGCCGCTGCCGACATTGAGGCTGCCGATGAGCACTGAACTCCTGCCGAATGCGACGTTGCACATCCTGCCTGACAGGGCCACTGGCGAGCCAGATTTTTCGCGCGCACTCTGGCCCCGTTTCCATACGCGTAGCTTTTTGAGTCTGTACCGGAGGTACTCTCACTTTGCCGCGCGGCTGCAGGCTTTGACTCTGCCTCACCAACGCCAGGCAACGCACTGGTGGCGAAGAAGTTGGGAGGGTGCGCTGTCGCGACCATGCGAGTCTGAGACGTCATTCATATGCCCACCTTTCGGGATTGCCGAGTGGGCGTGCTACTCACTCCTGCCGAAACCTCCCCGACCACAAGGTGCCACATTTCTGAACCTCAGCCAGCGATTTGAGCAGGATCTGCGGTTGACCTGGCAGGCGTGGGATGGCGTGGTAACTCACACGGGGAATCACTGCCGCCATCTCCTGCACCCCTATCTCGTACCGCCTCGAGCGTGTTGGTTAACTGCCCCTGCGTTCGACCCCGGGTCACCAGCACTGGGATTTTTATAACACAAAGTAACATATTTACTTCGCTATCGCTGTAACGGATTGATTTCATTAAATGAATTTCTATCCAGCAACGAGCGAGTTGGCGTCGACGAAAAATCTGACAAAAAGCTCAAAAGGAAAACGCAAGCTGTCAAAGCACCCCCGACCAGTTTGCCGCTTGCTTCCTCAGGTGTTGACACTGAGGCCTTCAATGTCTTCAAGAACAGGTTGCGCGAACAACTCGGCTCGAAAGACATAGAAGGCAAAAGCAGTCTATCGCGCTTCGTCAACAAAACGCTGGATGAAGTGAAGTCAGGCCAGCAACGACTGGATGACACGAGTTCTGTGGCGGGTCATAAGGACGAGGCACCTGTGTGCATTTTTGTGCGGGGTGACAAGGAGATTTCGATCTCCACCTCGCCAGCAGAGGGCAGCATGTATGTTGCTGGGGAAATATCGACCCTGGCCTGGGCAAGCTTCGAAGCCTTCGCCCGGGGGGCCTGGCACATGCTGGTCACCGCCCTCAAAATCGACCTCGATGAGATCAGCTTTTCACACGGAATTCTGATTTCTGACACCAAATTTTGCCTGGCGGCCAAATTCGAACTTGACCCGCGCAATGCCGACGCCCTGTGCAGTGCGGTAACCCAGCGCCGCATATCGACCTGCACTGCCCTGCTAAGCAACTCACATCTGTGGAACGACGCGGAATTGAAAAAAAACCATGCTGATCCAGAAGACTTCGATTTGATCGTAGCAGTCCAAAATGCCCGGCAAGAAATTAGCACCAAGGAACTGCCATTCAACTGCCTGTTTGAGAGCGACCTCTGGGTCCAGCCCTTTGGGATTCCGAAGGGGCTCGCTACCAGGAGGCCGCCGGAAGCCAGCACAAAAAACCGTTGTGAAACGGGTAAATCAACCGGCTATTGCTCGGAACGGCGCCTCTTTCACTTCAAGATTTTACAAAGCAATACCTTGGAAAATATCAGTTTCGATGAAGATGAGTTTTTCGATAACATTCTGGCGGTTTCCGGCAAGGCATGCCCTCTGATCGAAGTCCACTGGGAAGAAAAATTTGAAGACAAGGCGGTCATCTCGCGCACCCTCAAAGGGATCAAGATCGTTATGGATGTATTGTGCTGAAGAGCCACAGGCTGGCTCATTGGGGTGTCAAATAGACGGGTTAATCGGCGCCAATTTTTGCACAGGCGGCGATGGTGTTCCAGACCGCCCAAAGAAGCAGCAATTCGAAACTTCCGCGCAGTTCTCCGCTCTCGCGAACAATCGCAACGACACGCTCCGGCGCCCCCCAGGGCGGGCGGTCAAAGCGAGCTACGTCGAGTTGAAAGGTTCGCCCGACGTCCTGCTTGGCATGAAGATAGTCTTTCAGACCTGCTGTCTGAATCATTTTTGACAGACCGGGGTGCAGCGTTGAGCCAGATACCAGCCAAAGGTCATCGCCAGTGAAATTCATCGCAAGCGAGAAAGCCTTGAAAAAATCGAGCTGCGCTTGGTCAAATAACAAAATCTGTCGCGACGGTCCGACGGTGTGAACCCAGTCCTCAAGTCCAGCCAGGTTGGTTGGGATGCTGGCGGCTGCCTGCGCTATTTGCACCAAATTGCTCATCCTTGTGGTGCTCACCCCGCCCAATAATTTGTAGGCGCCAAAGCGCTTTTCATCTGCCGCGAGCCGTGCTGCTGCTTTGGCCATCTGAGCTCCCAGAGCCTGCGCCTCGTGCGCCGAGACTTTGGCATGTTCTGCCGCCTTCATCTCGGTCTGACCAATGACCAGCAGGCGAAGGAATCGCAGGTAGCGCAGCAAAAGCGGCTCGATGGAAGCTGCTTGCGTCACTTCTGCCTGGCGTTGTCCGATCAGATAACCAGGGTCGAGTTGGATGGCGTCGAGATTCAACGCGCGGAGTGGGGGTAAATGTGAGTCCGTCGATGAGCTGGCGGCGACCTGCGGCATCCACAAATAGAGGCAGTTGATATAGCTCCTCAAGGTCATCGCCGGGCTCGCGTGGCCCAGCAGGCGCGCCACAGCCCACAGCGTTCGACGATCCGTTTCAGTGCTGCCAAGCAGCAGGCGTCTGGTTGCCTCCACCAGTTGCGGCGTGAGAATGACGCTTGGGTCGAGCTTGACGCCCAGCAGGATCGATAGCACACGCATCGAAAACCCGTGGCGCAGCATGTGCACTGTGCTGCCGTCATGCCGGGTCACCCACTTGATGTCGGCAATCAGGCTGGCGCCGATCAGATTCTTGATGCCGATGAATGACTCACGCGAGACGCCCGCCAGCAGCGGCGTGTCTGACTGCACGCCTTCACGGTGCACCCAATTCAGGAGGACTTTTTCAATGACCTCTTGTTCAGTAACGGTGAGCGTTTCAATCAGGGGCACTTGCCGTCGTGACGATGCCGTTTTCAGCGCCCGAGTCCAGTTGCTGCGCACCAGCACGGTCAGGGAGCCGGCACTGTCAAGCCAATCGCTTCGATTCAGACCAACGGCTTCGCCAATGCGAAGCCCAAAGCGGGAGCAGGCAATCAGTACGAACGCTTTTGAGAGCACATTTTCATCAACCTCATTGACTGCCGTGCCGCCCAGCTGCATCGCGAGTACAGCAATGTATTCGTTTAGAAGCAAGAGTCCAGGGCGGCCGACTCCCACTGTAATGGCTGGCGAAATTTCCGCCCAATTCGGATCCAGAAGTCCGTAGGTGGAACGGATGAAGTCGTGGAATTCTCGAAGCTGTTGCAGCGTGCGTAGTGGTGCGTCGCTGATACCCGCGAGCCGGCCGTCGGCTTCGCTGCCAGGACCATCAGTTGCGCTGGAAACCCAAGACGCTACAACCTCCGTGTACAGATCAGTCAGTTCGTCCTCTTCCATGTCGATGAGATTGGCGTCTGCAATCGCGTCGGAGAATGGCGGTGCAAGCGAATACCAGTACCTTTGCGCTGTGGAGGCCCGAAGCCGGTCCCGGTTGCCCCGCTTGGGTTTGCGTGTCAAAAGGTGGGTGGCGAAGTGAGCCAGAAGAAAAGGCGCATCGCCACGATCAAACCCTGACTCTTTCACCTCGCGCGCAATTTGCGCCGCAATCTGCCGATTCGAATTCGTCGAACGCAGCGATTTTTCTATCGCATCAAACAGTAATTTGCATCGCTCTAGCACCGTACCTTTGACTTTTGTCGCTGGCTGATGGTGAGAGCGAAAGAAGTGCTCCGCCTCATTGTCGGCGTCCGACCCGGTCTGCAGCGACTCCGGCGACTCCCCCTGCAGTCGTAAGGGTGCTGATTCGGTGGTGACTCGAATCCAGTCGGCGTGGGGAAGCGCCGCCGATGGTCTGCGTGCGCTCAGGTAGGAGGCGTACACGCCGGGCAGACGCAAGGCATTGGTCTGGCTGCGCAGTTTCACTAACTTCTTGATCAGTCCTGCGAGATCCAGCGTGTCGTCATCAAGTGCGCCTGGCAGCGACGCGAGTGCAAGCGGCAGTGCCGGAACCTTTGACGACGACTTGCCGGCGCGGGCCAGGGAAATCCAGTTGGCGGCCCTGGTTGTGACTTCTACCCGGAACACGGGTTTGCCGTCCTGCCACTTGGCACCGTAGGACCATTCGAACCAGAACCTGCCGCCGAAGCGGACCAGTTGAATACTGTGGTGGTTGCAAAGCAGCGAGCACAGCGCCTGGAAGTGGGCGACATTCGAGTTCACGACAAGGTCGATGGCCGCCAGAGCCGCCGCCATGACCGGGCGTTCGGCATTTTTATGCTTTCCTGAGATAAGTGATTCAAAAATGGCGCTGAACTGACCAAGACGCTTGCCCGCAACGACGACATCCTCAGTGAAAAGCTGACGGCCTTCCGGCGTCAGCACGTAACGCCTACGCAGCCTCGCATGCTTGCCCCGGGTATGCCACTGCGTGGTAAGTAATTCTTCGAAGACGTCGTAGCGTATTGACCCCATGATGTGTGGAAGACCATCGGGGCGAAGCAACATTCGGCGCGCGATGACGTCGAGATCGTTAGAGGACAGTTGATCGACACCACGTCCTTTGAGCTCGATCTGGATTTCCTGCTCTGCCAGTTGACGGGCCGATTTCAGTGTCACTTCGCGGCGCTCGGCCCGAGCTTGTCGCCCGAATCGACGCCCAAGTTGGTCGATTGTCTTGTCGACCACCAGAGTGCTGGCAATCTGCGGACCTACATCTTGCGCCGGAAGTGAGAAGCCAAGCTCTACCTGGAGCCGGTTGACCAGCGGGCGCGCGAGCTCCAGATCGTCCGCCGGCACCCGGACCGAGAAGTCACCGTGGCTTTCAGCATCACGGTCAGCGTGGCCGAGGAGGGCGTCACGAATTTCCGGATGTAGGCCCCATCGCCGCAGGAGCGTGGAGTTGAGATGGCGAAACAAATTCCATGGCAAGGGCCAGCCGAACCGGCAAACGACGTCAAGCTGCGTTTCCGAGACCTCGATCCAGTCGAAAACTGGCTCTGCCCTGACGAAGAATAACAACGGCAGCGCGGCCTCTGGATCGGCGCCCAGCACTTTGCCAAGCTCGGCGGCGAATTTTGGAGCGATGTTGCGCAGCGATTCGGCAAGCCGGCTCAAGTGCGGGAGATAGTGAACTTGCAGCAAGTCTCGCGCGTAGCTGCTGAGCACGCAGATGCGCGAGCCTTGCGTCGGCCCAGCAGATTTGTCCTCGACATAGAGCAGCGCCTGGTCGAAGTCGATCCAGGCCGACGATTGGAACGGTGAGTTAACTGGGCGTGATCCGGTGCTGGCCAGCAGTGCCATTACCGTCAGGGCGGTGAGCAGGTTGTGATGTTCCACCCAGGATGAAGTCTAGGCGGCGGCATCCACCCGCTTGACGAGGCCGCCGATTGCCGCGCGCAGCAGCGGCAGGCGCAAATCGAGTTCGCTGCCGCAGCAATTGAGGTCGACATCGACGATCGGCGCTATGAGGCTGGCAAGTCCAGGTCTCACGTAGCTGCCGAGCGCATCGAGGACCTGTGGCGCGCGATATGAGCCACACGCACAGGCTGCGGGCAGAGCGGTGCGTCTGTCGGAGGCAACAAGTTGTGCCAGCGACTGGTCAAGAGAGTTCTCAAACACCCGCATCGCGAGAGGGTTGGCAACGCTCGGGCCAGAAAGTCTGGACAGGCCCTCGTGGTTCGTGAAGCGGGTGTTAAACCAGGTTGCCAGTGTCCGAACGGAGCTGATCTTGATCCACAGGTCGCCAAAGGTTAACGCAGCAGGAACTTTGGTCTGGGCAGCGCGTATAGGTTTCAGAACTGCCGATTCAATCTCGTAAATCCATTGGCGAGCGAGTGGATGGATCCAAGGTCGAGCGTCAGAATCCGAGGTTTCGGATCGCCAGCGCCGTGCGAACCGGGGGGGCTCGCGGATCAGACGGCTGGCTTTCAGATCAAGGCGCCAGCCGGAAGTTGGCTCCGACGCGAGCGACAGTTTTCCGACGTCGTGCATGGTTTGCGTGGATAGAACAGCAATCAGTGTGACCGCAGCGCCGAAGCGATCGTCCAGGGCGTCCGCCTTGAGGAGTTCTTTGATCCGCTCGAAGAGAAGATTTTCTTCAACGGTGGTGAGTTGGTGCCACGAGTGCCGAAGGAATAGGGCGTGTTCGACGCCCTCGAGTCGCAGCCCGTCGCCAAGTCGTCTGCGCTTGGCTTCGGAGTGCTCCTCATTCGTCCTCTGCGTTGCGATACCAGTTCCGTTACCGTCGATGTCGCCGAAACTGGCTGCTTTACCTGAGGGCTCTTTATCAAGTGACGCGAGCAAGGCGAGCCAGTTTTGTGAGTCGGGATCGTATAAGTAGGGCTCTAGGGAAGACTTGGCTGGGGCTTGATTTTTGACTGGCAGTGCTATCCACTTCCTTCCTTCGAGGATCGATAACAAGGCCTGAAAGAAGGCGCGACCAGACGGTTCATCGCTTTGGGCCAGCGCAGCGCGGCACTTCATTGTTGTTTCGGCCTGGAATTCAAAGTATCCGCGGGCACTGCCAACCAGATTCTCGATCCATTTGTGGTGGGGGTGACCGGTCGTTTCACAGACCGTTCGCAGCGTCCGACAGACGACTAGCAAGTGGCGTTCCCTGGCTACCGACTCATCCAGGGCGTCCAGTGCTCGGATCAGGATGTAAAGACGCAGACGTTGCATCCAGGCAGAGGTTTCATCTGCTGGTAGTGCACGACGCGCTGCGGCCAAGCTTGCCAAGTATTGGTCTTCGAGTTTTAGGCGGAACCTGTCCTCGACACGTTGATCGGCTTGAAATGGCCGTATGGCGTTGAGCAGGTCGGTGTCAAGCCAGTAGGAGCGGGCAAGGCGGTCAAGTCCTGGGGCATGTGGGCAATCCGGGGACCATTCTGAGAGGATGTCAGTGCACTCTTTGTTGGAAAGGAATGCGATGATGGCGCCAACGAATCTCAGTTCAGTCGATGAACTGCACAGGCGTTCCAGTCGCCGTAAAGAAGGACCTGCGGTAACGGATTGCGCGATCCCACGAAGCTGGCTCATTGGTCCAGATTGCTGCCCAATGGTCGCAGAACCTGTTCTACCCTCGGTCTGGAATCGCGGGGTCATAAGGGCAATTCAGTGGTAGTTTGGTTTTCTATCCTGAATAGATGATATCAGCGAACGACGTAAGTCATTGTTTTTCAACGATTAATATACTAAGAACAACTTGTAATCCTGATCTAGGTCTATGAAATCACTCAGGCTCATAAAAAGCGCGCCACCACTGGCGACGGCTCGTCGAGGCGGCATGCCAGCAGCACGCGGCTGGCGGCGTCGGGGGTGTTGATCGGACGATAAGCCACGCCCGGGATGCCGGTCTTGGCATAGGTTTCGGGCAGGATGGACACGCCCATGCCGGCCGCAACTAGGCCGAGGATGGTGGCGCCTTCGCGCGCCTCCTGTCTGAGGTGCGGAGCAAAGCCGGCACGGCTGGCCAGCACCGAGACATGCTCGAACAAGCCGCAACCCAGCCCACGCGGAAACAGGATGAAAGCCTCTTGCGCCAATTGCGCCACTGCCAGCGGTCCGGCCTCCGCGGCCAGCGGATGCGCAGCCGACAGCACGGCCATCAGGCGGTCGTTCCACAGCTCGATGGTCCTGATGTCGGGCGGCGGGCAGAACAGTATGGACGGGCGCAGGAAGCCGACATCAATGCTCTTGTCTGCCAGCGCGCGCAATTGCTGCCCGGTCGACATGTGGATCAGATCGGCACGCGCGCCGGGATGACGGGCGCAAAAACGTTGGACGATACCGGGAAACGCCTCAAACATCGGCACCGAGGCAGTGAAGGCAATATGGATCTCCCCGGTCTCTCCCTGCGACGCCAGCCTGACCACTTCACCGGCCCGGTCCAGATGTGCGAGCGCGCGGCGCGCCTCTTCGAGGAACAGGCTACCGGCCGCGGTCAGTTCGACATTGCGATTGTTGCGGTTCAGGAGCTTGGTGCCCAATTCTTCTTCCATCGCCTTGATCTGGGTAGAGAGCGGCGGCTGGCTCACATGCAGGCGGCGCGCGGCCGCGCTGAAGCTCAACTCCTCGGCCACAGTCACGAAATAGCGCAGTTGTCGAAAATCCATTTATTGCAAAACCAGAAAGTGGGGTCTTGAAAAAGTATTGGACGAGATTAATGATCGCCGTGCATCATCTCACATGCAGTCTTACAAGTTCAAAATTGAAGGAGATCTCATGTCCTTGCTTTCCCGCCCTGGGTGCCTACTAAAGAATCTCGCAGCCGCTATTCTCGTCACCTTCGCCCTGCTGCCCGCCGCTCAGGCGCAAGGGCCCTTTCCCGCGAAGCCGATTCGTGTCGTCGTGCCCTACGCAGCGGGCGGTGGAGTCGATATCGTCACCCGCGTGGTCACGCAAAAAATGGCTGAGATCCTGAAGCAAACCATCATCGTCGACAACCGTCCGGGCGCCGCGACCAATATCGGCATGGACTATGTGGCCCATGCGGATCCGGATGGCTATACCTTGCTGACGGCCTCCAATACGCTGGCCAGCAACGGTGCGCTTTTCCCCAAGCTGACTTTCGATCCGGCACGCGACTTGGCGCCGGTCGGCGCAATCGGTTCTGCGCCGCTGGTCGTGGTCGTGCACCAGTCCTCGCCATTCAAAACGCTGCCCGAGTTGATCGCCTATGCCAAGGCCAATCCCGACAAGCTGAGCTATGCCTCGGCCGGCAATGGCAGCTCCGGCCATTTGGCCAGCGAATTGCTGAAGGATGAAGCCGGCTTCAATGCGCTGCATGTGCCGTACAAGGGCGGTGCGCCGGCCATTACCGACCTGCTGGGCGGCCGTATTTCCTTCATGTCGATCAATCCGCTGGAAGTGATTGCGCATATCCAATCCGGCAAACTTCGAGCACTCGCCGTGCTCGACAACAAGCCGACCGCCCTGCTGCCGGATGTGCCGACTGCGAGCAGCTTGCGCCTGCCGGGCAGCGCGGCCGAGTTCGGACATTTCGTCAAGGCCGAGACGATCAAATGGACCAAGGTCATCAAGACCGCCAAAATCGAAGCCGATTAGGCCCGACGAACAGGAGAAGCCAGTGAGCACGACCAGAAAAAGCGTGTTGGTGGTCAGCGCCCATTCCGCCGACTTTGTGTGGCGAGCGGGCGGCGCCATCGCCTTGTATGCCAGGCGCGGCTGGGACGTATCAATCGTCTGCCTGTCGTTCGGCGAGCGCGGCGAGTCGGCCAAGCTGTGGCGACAGCCCGGCATGACCTTGCAGAAGGTGAAGGACGATCGCCGCGATGAAGCAATGCGGGCCGCAGAAATTCTCGGTGCCAGCATTGAATTCATGGATTGCGGCGATTATCCGCTGCGCATATCCGACGATGCCTTGTTCAGGCTGGTAGACATCTATCGCAAGCGCAGGCCGCAATTCGTGCTGACGCATTCGCTGCGCGATCCCTATAACTTCGATCATCCGCTGGCCACCCATGTTGCCCAGGAGGCGCGTGTCATTGCGCAGGCGCATGGCCACAATCCCGGCGAAGAAGTGCTGGGCGCGCCGCCCGTTTTCCTGTTCGAGCCGCATCAGCCTGAGCAATGCGAGTGGAAGCCGCAAGTGCTGCTCGACATCACGGAAGTGTGGGCGCAAAAGCAGCGCGCCTTCGAGCTGATGGCGGCACAAGAACACCTGTGGGAGTACTACACCCGGGTGTCGCTGCAGCGCGGCGCACAAGCCTCGCGCAATTCGGATCAGAAGATCACCTATGCGGAAGCTTTTCAGCGCGTATTTCCGCAAGTCACCGGAGAACTGGCATGAGCGTCGCAGTACGCCATATCGCGCGCACCGGCGCGCACGATATCGAGAAGCTCGCACTGGCAGGCGCAGCCACCGTGCATGAGGCGCAGGGGCGCAGCGGCCTGATGCAGCCGTATATGCGACCGGTGTATGAAGGCGCAGCGATCGCCGGCAACGCGGTGACGGTGCTGGCACATCCAGGCGACAACTGGATGCTGCATGTGGCCATCGAGTTGTGCCAGCCGGGCGACGTCATGGTGGTCGCTTGCAGCGCCGGAAATCATGACGGCATGTTCGGCGAGCTGCTGGCAACCTCGATGCGGGCCCGTGGCATCACGGGCCTGGTGATCGATGCCGGCTGCCGCGACGTGCGTGCGCTCAAGGCGATGCAATTTCCGGTGTGGGCCAAGGCGATTTCCGCCAAGGGCACGGTGAAGGCGACGCCGGGGTCGGTCAACATACCGGTGGTGTGCGCAGGCGTGCTGGTGAACCCGGGCGACGTAATCGTGGCCGACGACGACGGCATCGCGGTAGTTCCGCTGCGCACGGTGCCCACGGTGGTCGCCGCCTGTCACGCCCGGCTCGAGCTTGAGGAAGTCAACCGCAAGCGGCTGGCGGGCGGCGAGTTAGGCCTCGACATCTATGGCATGCGCGACAAGCTGCGCCAGGCCGGGTTGGTGTACGTGGAGAGTGCGCAGGATCTGGAATAGTCCCGCCCGTGCGGCGTTTTTACGCCAGCGCAGGAAGATCCGGCCGACCCGATTCATCATCCCAATCCCGCTGCCCGGGCGGCGTATCCTGAGCGCGGACCTGCCAAACCCGGCTCCAGAATAGGCAAAACGGTGCTTGCCAAACCAGCCCATGGCGAGATACTTGGCTTGAGATGATTGATTTCCTATCCGTCTAACCCGGTTCCAGGCCGTTGCCCCGGAGCAATGACAGAGCTTTGCGCATCTCTCCGAACTGAACGCGCGCCAGCCAATAGGGGTAATAGTGGCGCGCATTTCTCTGCCAGAGGCGCGACTTGTCGCAAACAGATTAGGATGCGTCGCACTCACCTTGACAAGCCGCTTGCCAGAACGCGTCAGCTGTCGAGCTAACATTTGCCGGGTCTCGGTAAAGCCGAATATCGAGATCAATGCGCCAGTGGTCAGGCCCGGCCACAACCAGACGCCCACTGGCCAGTTCGTCCTGCATCAGTGTGTTCGGCAGCCACGCTATGCCGCGGCCATCAATCGCCATGGTCTTCAGCACCGTGGCCAGATGGGCGGTAAAGACCGGTTGAACTGACCGGCGCTCCAGTTCGGGGCCATGCACTGCGCGCACGATGCGCCCGATGCCCGACTCGGTGCTGTAGTCAAGCATCGGTATGCCGTTCGGTTCGGCATCGTCCAGCCGGTGGCATGGCCGGCCGGCATTATCGGCTCCGGTCACTGGAATCAAGACATCGTGGCCAACCTTAATCGACGGATAGCCGGCTGTCTCGAGCCGCCCCTGCGCTTGACCGTAGGCGTGGCACAGCACGAACTGAACGCGGCTCTGCAGCATGAGCGCTTCACACTGCGGCAGAACGTCCGACACCAAGCGAATTGGCCCTACCGTCGTGCGCGATTCCAGACTGCGCAACCAAGGTGGCAGGAAAGTGAAAGAGAGCGCATGCGTCGCGGCGAGGCGCAAGGTCGCTGAATTGGCATCGGCCACGGCGCATGCCTCGCCTGGAACGCGAGCCACGCGCGCCAACATGTCCTGCGCCACGCTGCGGAACCACTGGCCGGTTTCGGTCAGCTTGGCTGGCTGAGTGCTGCGGTCGAACAACTCGACGCCAAGCCACTCTTCCAACGCACGAATGCGCCGGCTAAACGCCGGCTGTGACATGTGTCGCTCGTCCGCCGCCCGCGAGAAGTTGCCGGTGGCCGCCAAGGCCAGAAAGTCATCGAGCCAGGACAGGTTCATCGGCGGTACTTCTAAAGCATCGAAGCAGAGAAAAAAAGCATTGGTAAACGAAGGCTACCGCGCCGATCATAGCAACTCACCTATTTCGGAGCAGATGAAGAATGAAAATTGTTGAGATCCGCGAAAAGACTGTCCCTATCGGCTCGCCCATCCGTAACGCTTACATCGACTTTAGCAAGATGACACTGAGCCTGGTGGCCGTTATCACCGATGTCGTGCGGAATGGTCGGCCCGTGGTCGGCTATGGCTTCAACTCCAACGGTCGCTACGGCCAAGGCAAGTTGATGCGCGAGCGATTCATCCCGCGTGTGATGGAGGCCGATCCGGCATCGCTGGTCGACGCGACTGGCAACAACCTCGATCCCCACAAGATTTGGGATGCAATGTTCCGCAATGAAAAGCCGGGCGGCCATGGCGAACGCTCGGTAGCGATCGGCACCATTGATATGGCCATATGGGATGCGGTCGCAAAAATTGAAGGCAAGCCGCTGTTCCAGTTGCTGGCTGATCGCTACGGCGACGGCCATCCTAACCGCAAGATCTTCGTCTATGCGGCCGGCGGCTATTACTACCCCGGCCAGGACCACGGCAAGCTGAAGGACGAAATGCGCAGCTATATAGACCGCGGCTACACGGTAGTGAAGAAGAAGATCGGTGGCGCCTCGCTCGACGAGGATCTTCGCCGCATCGATTCGATCCTCAGCGTTCTGCAAGACGGCCAAAAGCTTTGCGTGGATGCCAACGGCCGCTTTGATCTGGACACCGCGATCGCATACGCCAAGGCGCTGTCGCAGTACGACCTGTTTTGGTACGAGGAGCCTGGCGACCCGCTCGACTTTGAACTGCAGGCCACTTTGCGCAACTACTATAAGAACCCAATGGCGAACGGCGAAAACTTGTTCTCCATGCAGGATGCCCGCAACCTTATCCGTTACGGCGGCATGCGTCCAGACCGTGACTGGCTGCAGTTCGACTGTGCCTTGAGCTACGGCTTGGTCGAATACCTGCGAACGCTTGACATGCTAAAGGAGCACGGTTGGTCGGCGAGCCGCTGCATCCCGCATGGTGGTCACCAGATGTCGCTGAACATCGCGGCAGGCCTAGGTTTGGGCGGCAACGAGTCCTACCCTGACCTGTTTCAGCCATACGGCGGCTTTCCTGATGGCGCGAAAGTTGAGAACGGTCATGTGAAGCTGCCGGATTTGGCGGGCATAGGCTTTGAAGGCAAGGCGGACCTGTACCGCGAGATGCGCGCGCTGGCCGAATAAATCACAGTACCTTGAAAAGGAGACCGGTTTATTACAAAGTCACTTCAGACTTGAACTCGCGAAATATTTGTCTGGCAGACCCCATGATGTAAAGCAGCGGAAGGATGCAAGGCACCGCCGCCACACGGCGAACACACGAAAGCAATAAAATTACCGCACCCCCACCACCAGGTTTTGACATGTCTCACGCTCTCGGCTACGCCGCCACATCCCCCAGCACCCCGCTCGCCCCCTTTTCTTTTGAACGCCGCTTGCCCGGCTCGCTGGATGTCGCGCTGGATATCCTCTACTGCGGCGTTTGCCATTCCGACCTGCACACGGCTCGCAATGAGTGGAAAAACACCGTCTACCCCTCGGTGCCAGGCCACGAAATTGTCGGCCGCGTGACTGCGGTGGGCGATCTGGTGTCCAAGTTCAAGGTCGGCGACATGGTCGGCGTGGGCTGTATGGTTGACAGTTGCCAGCATTGCGCGCCTTGCGCGGACGGCCTGGAGCAATACTGCGACAACGGCTTTACCGGCACCTACAACGGCCCCGAGCAGGGCACCGGCGCCAACACTTACGGCGGCTACTCCAGCCACATGGTCGTGCGCGAATCCTTCGTGCTTCGCATTTCGCACGACGAGGCTGGCTTGGCTGCCGTGGCGCCGCTGCTGTGCGCGGGCATCACCACCTATTCACCGCTGCGCCAATGGAAGGTGGGCCCCGGGCATAAGGTGGGCATTGTGGGCCTGGGCGGACTGGGGCACATGGGTGTGAAGATTGCCGCCGCCATGGGCGCGCACGTGGTGCTCTTCACCACCTCCGCTAACAAGCGCGTGGACGCGCTGCGCCTTGGGGCGAAAGAGGTTGTGGTGTCGAAGAACGCCGAGGAAATGGCCGCGCATGTC
>DFWY01000019.1 GCA_002381615.1 Polaromonas sp. UBA4122
TGTTTTACGGAAACATCAATAGTAAGAATGGTGCCAACCAAGCGGCGATCGATGAGATTGATGCCAGCCGGGAACTCCTGATCGTGGTTCGTCATGCCACATAGCTCGACAACAGCGCCCAACAAGACCATCGTACGGTCAGGCGCGTGAGTTGACCGATGCGCAACTTTCAAGCATCTCGCTTGGCTAGAAATGTGGTGACCGAGATGTGGCGATTAGTGCGAGAGAAGCGCTGAATTGCCTTAACGAAACGCGGATCAAATCAGCTTTGACCACCCTGTGGCGTAGCGCGTATTTTTTGTTCACGCTACGCCAAGTTTTGGAGCCTGTCAGGAATTTTGTGTGTGAGGCCACCACTTGTTCCATCTTCTCCAGAAAGACTTCGCGCCGCGTACGCTTTTTCTTCTTCTCGTACTCGGCCTGAGAAAAACTGACTTGGCGGTCACGATCTGTCGGAATCAAACTGCAGCGTATGGTGCTGCGCATATTTCCTCCTCAACCGATACGGGTAGTCTTCCCAGCTTTTTACTGGAGCCGACATGCCCGATACCCGAAGAATCACTATGCGTAAGATCAAAGATGTCCTGCGTCTCAAACTCGAGTCCAAACTATCCCACGAGCGCATCGCCGCCTCGCTAAAAATCTCCAAAGGCGTCATTGGGCCTTGCACCAGAGAAACGTATTTCCTCGCTTGGAGGTGTTGCCAGTCACGATTCTCTACCGAGTTAGGGCTTCCGGTTCGATGCTGCCATTGACAGCCAACTCTGAATGTCCGCTGTCGAGCCTGTGTGAAAACTCAAAAACAGGCATCAGGGTCAAAAAATTGGGTGTGCCAAAACCATTCCCGACCATACGATCGTAGCTTGTGGGTCGTTCTACGAGGTCGATTTTTGCTACGCGTTTGCAATCGACATTGCCGAAGACGTTTTCACACAGCATCTCCGTCTTTTGCAGGCATAGGTTGGCTCACGGTTGGCCGTCTGCTGTTGGTCGAATCCGGCCAATTCAAGCTGTATTCAAGCCCGTCAACTGACAAAGCAACAGAACTACCGGGGAAGTGCTAAGTTCAATTGCGCTTTATTGGACTGCGCTTGAAAAATCAAGGTGATGCCTATTCTGTGGCGATAGGCGCAGTGTCGTGCCTCACTTGCAGAAAGCTGGCTTGCACCCGCGTCAATCGGCCAGCACGAAGTCGATAAACCCGCGTTCCACGTCCGTGGAGATGAGCTTGACTCGAAGCTGTTGACCCACTTTGAGCCCAGGAACGCCATGCACCAGCTTGCCCTCTGCCGGGGGCGTGAAAATGCGAACCCAGGTGTTGCCCGATGAGATGCCGGTGACGATCGCATCAAAGCGCTGGCCGATGTGCGAATCGAGGAGCAATGCCGCTTCTGATTTACGCACCTTGCGTTCGACTTTTTGCGCGGCGTCTTCCTGCGTGGTGCAGTGCGCCGCCAGTTTGCCCAGCTCGGCATTCGTATAGGGCGCTGGCGCCGCCGTCAGCACCGCCTTGAGCATGCGCGAGGTGATCAGGTCGGGGAAGCGGCGATTCGGCGCTGTGGAGTGGGTGTAGTCGCGCACCGCCAGGCCGAAGTGGCCCACCGGCTCGCCACCGGGCAGCTCGACCACATACTCACCGGAGCCCATCAGCTTCACAATCACCAGAGAGAGATCCGGGAAGCGCAATGGATCGGCCTTGCGCCGTTTCGCCAGAAAAATCTCCAGCGCCTTCGAGTCCGGCTCCGTCGGCAGCGATTCGCCCAGGCTCGTGGCCACCTCGACGATCCGCAGCCAGCGCTCGGGAGAGCGCACGACACGCCGCAGCGAGGCACCACCCCTGGCCGCCAGAAAGCGGGCCGTGCACTCATTGGTGAGGATCATCAATTCCTCGATCAGCTGGCGCGCCCGGTTTTGCACTTGCTGGCGAATGTCCACCACCCTGTCGCCTTCAAAAATCGCCTGGGGCTGGAAGGTCTCGAATTCGAGCGCGCCCAGGGCATGCCGTCGGGTGCGCAAGGTCTGTGCGACAGCGTCCTGCGTGCGCAACTGCGCGTCCATGCCACGAACTACTCTGGCCGCAGCCGGCAGTTCGGCCTGGCCCTCAATCCAGTCCGACAAAGCGTCATAAGCAAGCTTGGCCTTGTTGCGTACCCTGGCCCGGTACACCGACGAGCCGGCCAGCGTGCCATCGGAATTGACAATCATCTCGGTCACCAGGGCGAGCCGGTCCTGGTCCGGGTTGAGCGAGGTCAGATCGGTCGACAGTTGTTCGGGCAGCATCGGAAACAGACGTGCCGCGGTGTAGACCGATGTCGTGTTGGTTCGCGCATGCTCGTCAATGGCTGTGCCTTTCTTGACGAGGACATCAACGTCGGCAATGGCCACCAGGATCTTGACCGCGCCACGGGGCAGCAGCTCGCAGGCCGTGAGTTGATCGAGATCGCGCGAGTCGTCGTTGTCAATCGAGCACCAAAGCAGCGCCGTGAGATCGTGTATGTCTGCGCCAGCCTCGATACCGGGGCCGGTGATCTGCGCAAGTTGCTGCTGGACGTCTGCTGAAAATTCAGGCTCCAGCCCCCGTTCGGTCATGGCATCTGTTGCGATGCGGGCGAGGTCAGCCCGGGTATAGAAGCGCTTTGATTTCATGCGTGGCATGCGCTCACGTCGCGCCGTGGCACTTCTTGTATTTTTTGCCGCTGCCGCAGAGGCACAGGTCATTGCGGCCGGGCGTGGCCTCCTTGCGCACGGCTTCTACGCGTGGCCCCATCGTTGTCCACAGTTCGCGCAGGTCATACACCGCCCAGATCGCCTCGCCAAAGGCATTGAGCCGGGCGATGCTGGTGCTGGGGGTGCCGTCTTCGCTGAGGGGAGACAGTTCAGGCTCAGCTTCGTCATCTTCGGTCATGGCCACCACGGCCTGCAGGGCGCCGTCCAGCCATTTGGCTGCGTCCTTGTCGCGGGGTGCTGCCCATTCCTCGGGCCAGCTTTCCACGGCATACATGAACCCCAGCGCCCACACCTGCGCAAACGCGGGCAGGTCTTCACCCTTGAAAGCGGCTTGCTCGTCGGGTGGCATGTCGGCGACGGCACCGCGAATGTCCATCACTTCAGGGTGGTAGCAGTGCTCGTCTTCCAGCGAGTTCACCTCGGCATCAAGCGCCGTGACGACCTCGTTCCAGCGCTGGTTCCAGAGCGCGAGGAAGCGCTCGCGCTGCGCTTCGCTGGCGAATGAGCCGCTTTCAGCGTCAGGCTCCTCGCCCTCGGCGGGCGTGCCCAGCAGCACGGGCAGATATTCATTGGCGGCGATGGGGCGGCGCGAACAAATCACGGCAGCCATGAAGCCTTCACAAAACTCCCACTGCGGCGTTTCGTCATGGCGGGTGCGTAGGTCGTCAAGGATGGCCTCGAGTTCGTCAAAGTCCTCGATCTCCAACAAGGGCGTATCAGGCGTTGGGGGAACAGGCGCGTTGGAAGATGGGGGAGAGGATGGAGATGGGGTCTTCATAAGAATACAGTCTTGAGCCTCCCGTGAGGCTCTTATGATGCAAAGTGTATCTGCTACGCCGCAGCCAGGTTTGGTTTTTACCCGATCACGACGGTCGGCTGGCCAAGCGGCCAGGTCCAACGCCTCAACCCAAGCAATACGCTATCAATTAAATAGCTATTTGCGCCCGTACTCCTTGAGCAAGGAGCCTTTTTTCCATTGAAATCACGGCCCGGTCCTTGCTGAGCAACAAAGCTTGCCGGGCGACTGCCAGGTCGATGAATTTCTGGTCGTCCGGGTCGCTGCAGGTCACGCTGGCTTTGGCGGCTACCGCTGTCAGCCGGGCGTGCTGGTCAAAGGCCGCCAGCACGTCCAGCGCGCTCAGCTGGTAAAAAGCCAGGCGCGGGACGATTTTGGGGTAAGCCAGCACGCGTACCAATTCATCGCGCATGGCTTGCGTGGCCATCCAGTCGAGCTCGCCGGCTTCCAGCGCGCCCTTTAGCGGGCGCGCCGCCACATCGTTGAAGACAAACACATCGAGAACGATGTTGGTGTCCAGAACGATGGGTTGAAGCGCTTTAATCGTCATGGGGTCCAGCCGCCTGATCCGTCGGCCGCTCGCCGGGCTTTCCCCGTGCAGAACCGGCCACCATGTCAAAACGGAACAAGCGGCATTCAATCGGGCCGTTCCACATGGGCACACGGCGCGATTCCTTGAGGCGCATCTTGCCGGGCAGCTTCAGGTCGGGCGTCAGGATATATGCCGTCCAGCCGGCGTAATTTTTCTTCCAGTGCGCCGCCAGCCGTGGAAAGAAGTCGGAAGCCTCTTCGCCGCTGGCCGTCTGCGCCTGCTCGCGCCCCGGGTTGGCGGAGCGGTCGCGCGGGGTGTCGGCCGCAGCCTCGTAACGAGGTAGCGGCTGGCCAAACTCGTCAACGCCCTGGCGCCGCTCATCCCTTTGATTGCGGCCCTGAACACCAGAAATGCCGGCCACGCCCGCGACATCGATCCGCTCGCCATACGGCGGGTTGACCAGCATGATGCCCGCGGGAGCGGGGGGCATGCGCTGCAGTGCATCGCCGCCGCGCAACTGCACGGCGTGGGCGACACCCGCGCGCTCGGCATTGCGCTCGGCAAAATCCACCATCCGGAACGAGACATCGCTGCCAAACACGGGCGCGGTGGGCTCGGTGATGGCGGCCTCGGCCTGATCCAGCAAGCCGTCCCACACATGGCCCTGGAACGGCAGATATTTCTGGAAGGCAAAGCGGCGGTTGATGCCGGGCGCCATGTTGCAGGCAATTTGCGCGGCCTCGATCACGATGGTGCCGGAACCGCAGCACGGGTCGTACAGCGGCACGCCTTCCTTGCAGGCCAAGTCCCAGCCGCTGGCGGCAATCATGGCGGCCGCCAGGGTTTCCTTCAAAGGGGCGTCACCCTTGTCTTCGCGCCAGCCGCGCTTGAACAACGGCTCGCCCGAGGTGTCGATGTAAAGGGTGACGGTGTCGGTGGTCAGGTGCGCATACACGCGCACGTCGGGCCAGTGGGTATCCACATCGGGGCGCACGTCAAACTTGGCCCGAAAGCGGTCGGCAATCGCATCCTTGATCTTGAGCGCTGCAAAATTCAGGCTGGTCAGCGGGCTGTGCTGCGCCGTGATCTCGACCTTGAAGGTCTGCTTGGGCGTGAACCAGATCTCCCACGCCACGTTGGCGGCGGCGTTGTACAAGTCCTGCTCACTGCGGTATTGACTGTGCTGCAGCTCGATCAGCACGCGCTGGGCCAGGCGGCTGTGCAGGTTGAGCTGCAGGGCGTCGCGCCACGAGCCTTGCAACTGCACACCGGCGCGCCAGGCCTTGCCCTGAATACCGGTGACGCGCTGGACCTCGGTGGCCAGCAGGGCCTCAACACCGGCGGCGCAAGGCAGAAATAATTGAAGTTGATTCATAAGTGAGTTTTGAGATTTTTTTTGCGTGACGCCTGGCTTGAATCCTGCGTGGCGGTGACGTGAAGAGTAAAAAGGGCGTCGCCGCTTAAAGTGATTTGCGCAGGCTGGTGGGCGCTATGCGCAGGGCCTCGCGGTACTTGGCGACGGTGCGGCGGGCGCATTCAATGCCCTGCTCCTTGAGCATTTCGGAAATCTGGTTGTCGCTGAGCGGCTTTTTAGGGCTCTCGGACGAGACAAACTGCTTGATGAGCGCGCGTACCGCCGTGCTGGAGGCATTGCCGCCGGTTTCGGTTCCCAGAGCAGAACCGAAAAAGTATTTCAGCTCAAAGGTGCCGAAAGGCGTGCTCATGTACTTGGCCGTTGTCACCCGCGAGATGGTGGACTCGTGCAGGCCCAGCTCATCGGCAATCTCGCGCAGCACCAGCGGGCGCATGGCCAGTTCGCCATGCGTGAAGAAATTCTTCTGCCGCTCCACAATCGCGCTGCTGACGCGCAATATCGTGTCAAAACGCTGCTGGATGTTCTTGATGAACCAGCGCGCTTCCTGCAACCGCTGCTGCAGCGCCTGACCGCCCTGGCCTCCACCTTTACCGTTATGCTGCTTGAGGACGCTGGCATACAGGTCATGCACGCGCAGGCGGGGCATGACGTCGCGGTTGAGCGACACCTTGAATCCCCGGCCCGATTTCACGACGATGACGTCGGGCACGATGAGGTTACGTTCGACATTCACAAAGCGGCGACCGGGCTTGGGGTCCAGCCGTCCAATCACGCCAATGGCACCCTTGATCACGTCTTCAGGAAACCCGCACAGGTGTGACAGGCGCTTGACATCCCGCTTGGCCAGCAGTTCCATGGACTGCTGGCAGATGGCCATGGCCGCGCGGGTTTCTTCGCAGTCCTTGCAATCGAGCAACTGCAGGCCCAGGCACTCGGCCAGGTTGCGCGCGCCGACGCCGGCAGGCTCCATGTGGTGCAGCAGCTTCAAGGCCATGGCGAAGTGCTGTTCCAGCTCTTCGACTTGCTCCAGGTCGTCACCTGCAAGGCCTGCTGCCAGCGAGGACAGGCTGTCTTCGAGGTAGCCGTCGTCATTGAGCGATTCGATCAGGAAGTGCAGGGCCGCGCGGTCTTCGTCCGACAAGCGCAGGCCGAGCGACTGCCGGTGCAAATGGTCCTGCAGCGATTCGTGGCTGCCCGCCAGATCGGAAGCCTCGGCATCGCTGTCGTCCAGGTTGTTTTTGCGGGCTGGCGCGTCGCCGCCCCATTCGCTGTCGTCAGGCGCGGACTCGACCGTGCCGTCGCCGTCCCAACTTTCCTCCAGCTTGGGCTCCGAGCTTATTTCAGGGCCGGTTTCAGAGTCATTTTGGCTTGTAGTGCCCGTTATATCTGCATTATCAGCTATTGAATTTGTAGCAGACTCGAACTCCCGGTTGTCCTGACTGACCGGCGTGTTGGTGTACTCCAGGCCAAATTCTTCGCGCGCCGCGGCATCTTCGGCCACTTCCAGAAACGGGTTGTCATCGAGCATCTGCTCGACTTCCTGGCTCAACTCCAGCGTGGACAGCTGCAGCAGGCGAATCGACTGCTGCAGTTGTGGCGTGAGTGCCAGATGCTGCGAGACGCGAAGAGAAAGGCCTTGCTTCATCTCAGCAACCCGATCCGGACGCCGCCGTCTGCAAGGCGTCTCGCAGAGTATGCGGCGACAAGCGTGGGGGCCAACGAACGCAGCGCCGGGCCGCCCCAAGCAAGTTCAGCCCCCTCGGGAGGCAGCGCAGTACACGAAGTGAAAAGCGTGGGCGCCACATTCACATCTTGAAGTTTTCGCCGAGATAGACGCGGCGCACATCGGCGTTGTTCACGATTTCGGACGGCGCGCCGGCAGCCAGCACATGGCCGTCGCTGATGATGTAGGCGTGATCGCAAATGCCCAGCGTTTCGCGCACGTTGTGGTCGGTGATCAGCACGCCAATGCCGCGCGATTTCAGGTAGCCGATGATGCGCTGGATCTCGATCACGGCAATCGGGTCAATCCCGGCAAAGGGCTCGTCGAGCAAGATGAAACGCGGCTGGGTGGCCAGGGCCCGGGCTATCTCGACGCGGCGGCGTTCGCCACCCGACAGCGCCGGCGCCGGCGAGTCGCGCAGATGGTCAACCCGCAAATCCTTCAGCAGGGCATCCAGCCGCGATTGGATTTCGGCACGACCCAGCGGCTTGCCGGCTTTGTCCAGCTGCAACTCCAGCACGGCGCGCACGTTTTCTTCAACAGTGAGCTTGCGGAAAATCGACGCCTCCTGCGGCAGGTAGCTCAGCCCCAAGCGGGCGCGCCGATGAATCGGCATGTGCTCGACGGGCTGGCCTTCGATGGAGATTTCGCCCGCGTCGGCACGCACCAGGCCCACGATCATGTAAAACGACGTGGTTTTGCCCGCCCCATTGGGGCCCAGCAAGCCGACCACCTCGCCCTTTTGCACGCATAGCGAGACATCCTGAACCACCCTGCGGCTGCCGTAGGATTTTTGCAACCCCTGCGCGACAAGGCAGCTGGACGATGCGGCCCCGAACCGGGCCGTTAAAGTGTCGATCACCGCATTCATCTGTTGCAGGTTCTTTCTAGTTTTTGACATTGCCCAGCGTGGTGCTGGGACGCAGGCTGGGCGCGGGCCCAGCGGCTGGTGATACTGCGGCGCCCGGTGCCGACGCGGCGGCGCGCGGTGACAGCATGGCGCGAACCCGCCCTGTCGGGTTGGCGGCCGTGCGGTTTTCCGCTCCACCATCCACGGTGAACACATCGGTGTTGTTGTTGTAAACAATCAGCGCGCCCGTGGTTTCGTCGACCAGCGTTGCGCCGTTGTAGCGGCGCACCACGGCGCGCTTGATGAATTTGACGGTATCGGCGCGGCTGTCGTATTCAATACGTTCACCTTCGCCCTCAATATACTCATCGACCCCATCGCGTTTTTTGCGGTAAAAGGCCAGCTTGCCGGGCGCAGCAATGGCAACGGCCTGCTGGTAACCCTCGGGATCCTGGACCACATCCACCCGCTCACCGCGGACGATGGTGGTGCCCTTGGTGATGACCACGTTGCCGGTGAACACGCTGGTCTGCTTCAGGTCGTCGTAGCGCAAGGCATCGGCCTCGGCGTTCATGGGCTTGTCGCGATCGGCTGTTTCAGCCGCGACCGGAAACACCGTCCCCGCCGCCAGGGCGGCCATCACGATCAGGGAGAAAAAAGGGTGTTTCATAAGGCACGAATCTTGCTGCTTAAAGGGTCCTGTCATTGTAGCCATGCTGGCTGGGGAATGGCCCTGGTGGAAAAATTTTGATATTTTCCCGCACCCATCACAAACTTTTAGCCCCTTGGGCGGCGCTTCTGCCGGACCAGAATTTGAAAAATCCGGTCTGCGATCCGGTGAAAACGGCTGGAGAAGCCTGAAAAATTGAACGTATCCGAATTTTTCTGGCGTCCGGAAGGGCGCGCGTCTGGGCGCGACGGCCCATGAGCGGAAACTTACGCGTTCGAGAGACGGGGCGTCAGGTCCGTCATCACTTCGCAATATGGGTGCCAGATTGAGATACAACCAGCGCGGACAAAGGCGGGCTCGCAGTCTGCAGCCGCTCGCGCTCGTCGACGTCATACGACGCGAAGACTTTTTGCGCCGAGCGGGTTTCCGGCAGCACGTAGACAATGCCGTACGTCCCGGTAAAACCGTTCGTCCCGGTAAAAGCCGGGTGCACTACGCTCTTGAAGAATTCCGCCGGAACATTGATGCATCCATAGGAAATACGGTGGTCCAGCGGCGCCGGACTGTCCAGACGCTGCAGACGGCGCTCCTGAACGTTGCTCGTGATCACCGGATGCAGAGAAATCGCGGCTTTGTAGTCGACCCAGAGCACTTCCTCTCCGTGGAGATCGGGGTTCAGCGCGGCCACAAAGCGGCCCGCCGGCGTCGTGCGCTCTTCGGGGCGAATGGTTGCTAACTTTCGATCGCCGATGCCGGGGACGGAGTCGTCGCCCACCGCCAGGCCGAGCAGCGCGGGGGCTGCGCCGCGGAGGCGACCGTCCGCATGGAATACAAACACTTTGGCGTCTGTTTTGTCGACAATCACGAACGGCAAGCCGCGGTTGTCGCCCGAATCGACGACCCAGTCTGCCACGTGCCGAGCGTCCTGGGACGCGCGCTCCCGCTCGAAGTTCGCCCGTTTGGCACGATATTCCGACGCGGTCGTGGCGGGGGCTGCTGCGCCTTGATGCGCGGACAATGAGCGGCTCGGGTTGGCCAATGGCGCAACGTCGTTTGCCGCGAACGCTGGGTGCGCGCTAAAACTGGCGGCCAGCAGGCCCAAGCAAATTCCTTTGGCCAGGATCGCCGCGATCAAGCGCACGCTCCCTGAGCGCCTTGCGCACCGCATCGTCACCGAAACGCGCAGCCCGATCCTTTTTCTATTGCTTGTCATAGGATTGCCTTGGCACATGACTGCAAGTGGCCCCGGCGCGTATGTTTCATCCATCGGCGCAGAGGGCCTGCGGCTCTCAGTTGCGGCCTTGTTTGCGCGGACCAGGGGGCACCACGTAGATCATTGGCGGCGTCTTGGCAGGTGGCACGACAATCGGCGTTTGCTCGGGCACGACAACCGGCGTTTCAACTGGCACTGCGGCTGGTACAAGGGTCAGCAGCTTGGGCGGCGTCTGAGCCAGTACTACGGTGGGCCAGGCGACCGGCGTCACGGGCGGGACGATCTCCGGCGGTGTGAAGGGGGGCACTACAAGCAGCAGCGTCTCAGGGGGCGGTGGTGTTGGTGTTGGTGTTGGTGTTGGTGTTGGTGTCGGAGTCGGAGTCGGAGTCGGAGTCGGAGTCGGAGTTGGAGTCGGTGTCGGAGTTGGAGTCGGTGTCGGAGTTGGAGTCGGTGTCGGCACCACCGTCCATGTCGCCGGGACCAGGCAAACCTGCAGGCTGGGATAAGTCACTCCATTGGTGACCATGGTCCAGATGCTGGTGAAGTCCCAGGTCGGGCTCAAAGGCGCGTTGGCCGGCGTGGCAGAAGTGAAATTGAGCTGCTGTTTCATGTCGGCGGTGGGCATGCCCTTGACGCCGGCGCCGCCGGCGCTGAGGCCTTGAAGGGAGGTCGTGGTATCCCAGAAGCTGTTGCTGGCGGTGCCACCGTTCATGAACCCCACCAGCCCGCCGACGGGAACGGCGCCGCTCACGGCGCCTGCAGAGAAGCTGTTGCTGATGTTCCCGTCATTCCATCCAATGAGCCCGCCGACGTTGCCGCCTGCCGTCGTCACCGACCCGGTGGCGTAGCTGTTGCTGGTGGCGCCGGTGACCCATCCCGCCAGCCCGCCGACATAGAGCGCGGCGGCGTTCACCGTGCCGGTGGCGTAGCTCCTCGTGATGTTGCCGGTGATCCAGCCCGCCAGTCCGCCGGTGTAGCCGCCGGTGCCGGTCACTGGCCCGGTGGCGTAACAGCAGTCGATGTTGCCGGTGATCCAGCCCACCAGCCCGCCGACGTAATCGGCGCCGTTCACCGCGGCCGTGGCGGAGCTGTTGCTGATATTGCCCGTGTCCCATCCGACGAGTCCGCCGACGTAGCTGCCGGCACCCGTCACCGCCTGAGTGCTGTGGCTGTTGGTGATGTCGCCGTTGATGTGTCCGGCCAACGTGCCGGTGTACAGGCCGCCCGACACGCTGCCGCCTGCCAGCGTAACGTTTCTGAGCATGGCGCCGACGGGACTGACGACGTAACCGAACAAGCCCACATTGTTCGTCAGAGGCCGCGCGATCGTGAGCCCGTTGATGGTGTGGCCCAGCCCGTCGAAGTTGCCGGTGAAGGGGTTCGCAATCGTGTTGCCAACCGGGTTGAAGCCCGCGCCCGCGTTCCAGGGAATGGTCGGGCTGGCATCGATGTTGCCGCCCATGGCATAGTTTCCAGCCAGGTTGCCGGCCATGCCCTGCAGGTCGGTGCCGGTGATGCTGGTTGCCGCGCCCAGGCTGGTGATCACGGTGTAGTTGACAGGCACGCCATTCGAACCCAGCTGGGTGCTGAAATTAGGGCCGGCGGGAAGATTCACCGGTGCCAGCACGTTGTAGGTACTCGTATTACCTGCGGCCACGGCACCCTGGCCGTACAGTAGCGACAGGCTGGCTGTGCCCGAGCCCATCATGGCGCTGCTGATGTTGATGTTGTTCTGGGCGTTGAGGGTGAGCTTGTTGGCTGACCAGGTGACGACATCGGCGACGTTGATGTTGCCGTTGACGCCGACCGCGCCGGAGCTGCTGAGGATGGTGACGTTGCTGGTGGCAAGGTTGGCGCTGAGTTGGGCGCCAGTGATATCACCACCCGTCGCAGCGATGGTGTAATCCACCGGGTCGATCAGCCAGGTGCCTGACTTGCCTTGTGCGGATTGAGTGGTAACGATGGTGTTGTCGGCGACTTTGACGTGCGCCGCCGAGGTTTCGATGAAGCCGCCGTTGCCGCCAGTGGGCGCCGACGCATCAAGCGTGCCGCCCACGTTCACGGTGCCGCTTTGCATGTCGCCCATCAGCTTGATGCTGCCGTCTTTGCCGGTGACCAGCGTCTGCGCCCGGATCACACCGGTGTTGTTCACGGCGCTTGGCAGCAGACCACTGGCCGACCGCGCGGTCAGCAAGACCTGGCCGCCGTCGGCTTGGATCAAGCCGCCGTTTTGCACCAGCGCGTTCACCGCGCCCTGGTTCACTGTCACATTGAGCAGTCCGTCACCGGCGACGTCCAGCGTGATGGCGTTGCCAGCGGCGAGCGCCACCGTGCCGAGTCGGGCCGCAATGACGCCGTCGTTGCGGACGTTGGCACCCAGCAGCGCCACATAGCCGCCGTCGGCGTTGATCGTTCCCTGATTGAGGACCGTGCCATTACCCGCGCCAGAAAATTTGTAGCTGCCTGCCATGAAATCACTGTCAGTGATATTCAGGGTGGAGGCAACCAGCCCGCCGACATTGACCGATGCACCTTGGCCAAACAGGATGCCGTTTGGATTCACCAGAAACACTTTGCCGTTGGCCGACAGACTGCCCAGGATGCTCGAAGGATCCGAACCCAGCACCCGGTTGAGCGCTACCGAGTTGCTGTTGGGCTGCACGAACCGGACCGCTTCTCCCGGTGCGATGTTGAAGCTCTGCCAGTTGATCGCCGCGTTCTGCGTCGACTGGGTGATGGTCGTGCTGCCCGCTCCGCTGCTGATGCTGGCGCCACCTGCCGCTACGACGCCGCCTGCGGGTAGGGCAAAGACATTCGCGCCAAATGACAGCATCACGGAAACTGCCAGGGCTTGCAGGGTAAAACGTGCACTCGCATGCTTGGCACTTGTGCAGGACGAGGTTTTTTTGCCCGCGCTTTTGGCGTTTTCGGAAACGGCGACAAAGGTGCCGGTCGTGTCGTTCCAGATTGATCGGTAGGTACAGTTCATGGGGTCACTCCATTTCAGAAATATTTAACGGCTTGTATCCAGAATCGGCCCGACGCGTCCGGGGCTGACGTGGCCGCTTCATCGCCTAGCTTGAAGGCGTAATACGCCCTCACCATAAAATTGTTGGCGTCCGACCAGTTGAGTCCAACGCCGGCACCGCTCAGGGTTCTGCGGTTCGGCCCGGCCCCCGGCCAAGGGTTCTTGTTGATAGTCACACTGCCGGTATCGACAAAGCCGACCAACTGCACCTGCCCAAGCTGTCGTTCGGAAAACTTCGGCAGTTGCATTCTGGCTTCCAGAGTCAGTACATAGCCCTGGTCCGCATAGGCTTCTCCTTCCGGATAGGCTCGCACGGCGTACATGCCGCCGAGTTCCATCTTCTCCGAAATGTCCAGGTTCTTCGAGGCGACTTGCCCGTTGATAGCTGCGTAAAGCGAGATCGAGTCGGTCACGCTCTGGAGGCGGCTGACGCTGTATCCGAGCTTGTTGTAATGGCCGTTGCTTTGCGCCGTGGCCGCATCGCGATCCCGCGCTTCAGGAGTTTGTATGTCGAGGTTGCCAGCAAACCAGGTGAGCGAATAACTGGTCAGTCCACTGCCGCCAAAATTGTCACGGTGGTTGCCGTACAGGCTGGGCATCAACACCTGCGCCTTCTTGTCGGTGACGGACGGAGGCGAAGTCGCGTCTATCCTGTCTTGAAACGTCTTGGCATCAAAGGCAAGACCGGCGTAGAGATTGCTATTGCGCGACCGGATCAGGGGATAACTGCCATAGATGCTCGCAATCTTTGCCGTGCCGTTGGCATCCAGAGGTTCGAATTCATGACCCAGTTTGTATTTCAGATAGCTGTAGGCGACCCCGGCCGTCGCTTTACCGAATTGCATCTGGTACGAGGCGCGGGCATAGTTCAGCCCGGAGCCCGAAGTCATTGCGCGCAGCGAGGCGACGTCGCCGTGGCCCGCCAGATTGTTGAGGTTAACCGTCGCTCCCAAGCGGTATTCGCCAGTGTAATAGTTCCCAGCGTTGTCGGCATCGACTTCACCCGAGACGCGCGGCCCCGGTGTAACGTCAACGATCAGGTCGGATGCCCCCACGGAGGCACCTGGTACCAGGGTCGATTTGACGTTCACGCCGGGAAGGTCGGAAAGCAGCAGAAGACGGCTCTCGAGCGGAGCGGAGGTGACCGGGTCGCCGCTGTTGATACCCTCAAGCTGGCTATACACCAGCCCATCGGACAAGTTGCTCTGGTTGCGCACGGCAACCTTACCGTACTGGCCTTCGAGCACGGCGATGGTGACAGCACCGTCCTTGATGTCCTGCGCGGGCAGGTAAGCCTGCGCCACGAAATAACCATCATTGCGATAACGCTCGGTAATTTTCAAAGCCATGCCGCGCAGGTCGGCAAGGGTCTGCTCGCTGCCGGGCTTGAAGCCCGTGAGCGCGATCAGGTCGGCCTCCGGGTAGACGCGCGCGCCCGTCACTCTCAAACTGTTGACGGTTATTTTCACCGCGTCGGACGCTGCAGTAGCTGGCTCACTGCTGGGCTCGATGCCGATTTTTGGCGCAGCTTTTTGCGGAATGGGCAACGGGGGAATCTGCTGAAGCTGGCTGCCGGCACTGGGAGGCTGCTGGGCAAACACGCTTTGACTAAGCGCCAGGATCGCAAACGGCAATACTTTATTTTTAAACACCAGGTGACTCCTATGACATGAATAATTTATCGCTTCTAACCGCGCCGGTTAAGGCACGAAACGATGCTGGCAGGGATGAACAGACCGGGTGCTGGTACGTACGAGGGTCGTACTTTTGAGGTCTGTTCAGGCCTTGAGCCTTGCATTCATTAGGCGCGTAAAAGTTGTAACTGTCTGAAAGACGCCGTAGGACGCAGCGCCATGTCGGAGCGGGAAAAGAACGCGTCTGTCATGACACATAGCTGCACAAGGCGCGGTGCGAACGCCGCTCCTGTTGCCGTATTCAAGGTGCTGGAGGGTGACGGGGTGAGCGTGTGCGCCAATCAGGGCGTCAGGAAAGCCGAAAAATGACGGTTTTTATGCTGGCTTGATAGACTGCATGCCAAATAATGACAGGCATGAGCAGCTATGTAATTAGTAGCAATATTCAAAGCCCGACCTGCCGCTGGTCAGGGCTTTGAGGGGCTCAGGGTGTTCCCGTCGCCCGACTTGGCCTTACTTGGCTTTGCCGCGGGATTGCCCGATCAGGTAATCAGTAACCTGCAGCGCACGTTCCATGGTTTGAGTCAGTTCGGCGGAGGTGTAATAACGGCCGGCGATGCCCAGTGCCGGCACGCCGTCCACCTTGTAGCTGTCCATCAGCTGTGTGGACTTGCGCACCTTGGTGCTCACCGAAAACGAGTTGTACATCTCGACGAACTTGGGCTTGCTGATGCCCTGCTTTTCAGCCCAGGCCGCCACCTGATCTGCCGTATTGAGCGCCTGCCTTTCCACATGAATGGCGTTAAACACCTTTTTTTGGAGTTCATCAACCTTGCCCATTCCTTCGAGCACATAGTAAAGACGCTGCTGCGGCTCCAGATCGGGGCGGAAGGCCACCGGAGCGCGCCTGAGCGTCACGTCCTTGGGTAATTTTTTGCTCCAGGCTTCAAGTTGCGGCTCAAAGGCGTTGCAATGCGGGCAGCCGTAAAAGAAGAAGTCCACCACCTCAACCTGCCCTGCGGGGGCTTCGGTCGGCGCCGGCCTTTCCAGCGTCAAATAGTCAGCGCCGTCCTTGAAGGCTCGGGCCTGGGCTTGCGCGGCGGTGGGCAGCAGGGCTGCAGCACCCCAAGTGGCGGCAGCTGCCATGGAAGCGGCTGAAAGCGAAAACTCACGTCGTTGCATTAATTTTTCTCCTGGAATAACGGGGATAGCTGAGATAACCCGGCTGTTCCAAAACAGCCGCCACAGCAGCGGATTGACAATAAAGCATCAGTGCCGTGCCGAAGTTTGACACAGTGCCTCGGAAAAGTTCAACCAGCTTATCGCTGGACCCTGACTAAAGCCGTCTCAATCGAGTTGCTGTCCAGCCGTTCCTTGGCCTTGTCGGCGTCTTCCTTTTTGCCAAACGGCCCCACGCGCACGCGGTACACCGTTCGGCCCGACTGCTCTCGCTCAGTGACCTTGGCCTGCATGCCCAGCAGCAGCAACTTGGCACGCTGCTGCTCCGCGTCTTCCGGTGTGCGGAACGCACCGGCCTGGATGAAATAAGTGAACGGATCAACGCCCGAGCCTGATGACGGCGCGTCCATCCTGGCCTTGGCCAGATCGCCCAGCGGGTCGGCCGACACAGCTGGTTTAGCGGTTTTTGGGGGGGGCACCGCAGTGGAGTCGGGCACGGTGACACTGCTCACTTCGCCGGAAGCCGAGGGCGGCGGCTTGACGGAATTTTTCCCGGCCAGTGGCGCATTCGGGTTCCAGTCCTTGTTCTTTTTGGCTTCCGCGGCATCACTGTCGGGATTGCGCGGCTGGCTCTTGTTCATGAAAGGCACCGGCACCTTGGTGATGTACACCGCCACGGCCAGCGCGGCGCCAAGGCCAATCAGCGCGCCAATAATCAAACCCAGCAGGGTTCCGCCTCGTTGTTTATTCATACCTTGCCCAACTTCCTTGCCTTGGTTTCTGAGTGCTTGAATGTTTGAGTGCATCAAGCGCTCTTTACATTTTGCGAGGTGCACTGACGCCCAGCACCGCGAGGCCATTGTGCAACACCTGCGCGGTGGCCGCGACCAGCGCCAGGCGCGCCAGCTTGACCGCCTCTTCATCAACCAGAATCCGCTCGACATCGTAATAGCTGTGGTAGCAGGCCGCGAGTTCACGCAGGTAAAAAGCCACATCATGCGGTGCCAAACCGGCGGACGCATGGCTGAGCATGTCGGGGTACCTGGCCAGCAGCAGCATCAGCGCCTGGGCCTGCGGACTGGTCAGCGCCGACAGGTCCACCGCCTTCAGGCGGCTTTCATCGCCGCCCTGGCTGACCCATGTCGTAACGATCGAGCAGATGCGGGCGTGCGCGTACTGCACGTAGTACACCGGGTTTTCATTGTTTTTGGCCAGTGCCAGGTCAATGTCAAAGATGTACTCGGTGTCTGGCTTGCGGCTGAGCAGAAAGAAACGCACGGCGTCCGCGCTGGTCCATTCAATCAGGTCGCGCAGCGTGACGTAACTGCCGGCGCGCTTGGATATTTTGACCTCTTCGCCATTTCGCACCACACGCACCATGGTGTGCAGCACGTAGTCGGGGTAGCCCTGCGGGATGCCGGCGCCCGCCGCCTGCAGCCCGGCGCGGACCCGGGCCATGGTGCCGTGGTGGTCCATGCCCTGGATGTTGATGGCTTGGCTGTAACCCCGCTCCCATTTGGCCAGGTGATAGGCCACGTCGGGCACAAAGTAGGTGTAGCTGCCGTCACCCTTGCGCATGACACGGTCCTTGTCATCGCCATACTCGGTGGACTTGAGCCACAGTGCGCCGTCGTGCTCGTAGGTCTTGCCGGCGTCGTGCAGTTTCTTCACGACAGCATCGACCTTGCCACTGAGGTACAGGCTGGACTCCAGGTAGTAGTTGTCAAACTTGACGGCAAAAGCCTTCAGGTCCAGATCTTGTTCATGGCGCAGGTAAGCCACGGCAAACAGGCGGATGTCATCCAGCGCCTCCACGTCCCCCGAGGCGGTGAACTCGCGGTCATCGGACTTGACGGTTTTGCCGGCCAGAAAGTCGGCAGCGATGTCGGCAATATAGTCGCCGTTGTAGGCCGGCTCGGGCCAGCCGGCATCGCCTGGTTTGAGGCCTTTGGCGCGCGCTTGCGTGCTGGTCGCCAAGGTGTGGATCTGCACCCCGGCATCGTTGTAATAGAACTCGCGGTACACCTGCGCACCCTGCGTCGCAAACAGGTTGCAGATGGCATCACCCAGCGCGGCTTGCCGGCCATGGCCCACATGCAGTGGCCCGGTTGGGTTGGCCGACACAAACTCGACAATCATGCGCCGCTCGCTGTCGGCTGGCTGGCTGCCGTACAGCGCCCCGGCCTGCAATACCTCACGGACGGTTTCCTGCTTGGCGGCGGACTTGAGCCGGATGTTGATAAAACCCGGGCCGGCAATTTCAATTGCATCCACCCAGCGCTCGAAAGCGGGGGCCTGCAACAAGATGGCACGAAGGTTTTCAGCCGTCTGGCGGGGGTTCTGTTTAAGCGACTTGGCCAGCTGCATGGCGGCCGTACAGGCAAAATCACCATGGGCCGCCACTTTGGGGGACTCAAAGGCGGCCTTGTCACCCGCATCGGGAGAGAGTTGTTCCAGCCCGGCAGCCAACGCCGTGAGCAGGTCTTTTTTAATCGAGAGCATGGGCTTATTTTACGTTTAAGCCGGTCAGTGAATTTCCGGCCGACGGCGTTATGTGTTGGAACTCCAACTGGAACTCAACCCTGAATCCTCAACGCATTGGCGCCTCCATGAAAAAGCTGTTGTCCCTGATCGCTGCCGGTTTTGCTTTTTCGCTGAGTCTGTCACCACTAGCCCAAGCCGCAGACAGCCCAGCAAAACTGCCCAGCAAAGCAAAATGGCCAGGTGCAACAAGGACGCCAAAGGCAAAAAATGTGACGAGCGCAAGGCCTTCTTGAAGGCGTGCCCGAGCAAATCAGTCGGCGCGGCGGCCCACCTGGTTTGCCCAAACAGGTGCAAAAAAGCCCTGCCAGCCGTGCTGGACGGTTTTCTTTTGGCATGATGCTGTCATGACGATACCTTCCCTTTCCTTGCCGCCGGCCCGATCCGGGCATACCCCGTCCATCTCTTGCGTCATGCCCGCCTACAACGAGGCGCGCAACCTGAGCCGGGTTGTGCCCGAGGTTTTGGCCGTGCTGGCCACGCTGTCTGGCCAGGTGGAGCTGATCGTGGTGGACGATGGCAGCCGGGATGACACCGAACAAGTGATGCAGGGCCTGTGCGCGGCGCATCCTCAGGTGGTCTTTCTGAAACTCTCGCGCAACTTCGGCAAGGAACCCGCCCTGACCGCAGGCCTGGAAACAGCGCTCGGCGACGTGGTCATCCTGATGGATGCAGATGGCCAGCATCCATCGTCAATACTGCCTGAAATGCTACAAAAATGGAAGCACGGATCGGATGTGGTGTACGCCGTTCGCAAAACCCGGGTTGACCAGTCGGGCCTGCAAATTCGACTGACAGGCTTATTCTACAAACTGATCAACTGGGGCAACCGGGTGCAGATTCCGGCCGATGCGGGGGATTTCCGCCTGATGGACCGCAGGGTGGTGGAGGCCTTGAAAAGCCTGCCCGAACGCAACCGTTTCATGAAGGGCCTGTACGCCTGGGTGGGATTCAACAGCACGGCGATGGACTACGAACCCCTGTCACGTGTCGGCGGTATTTCCAATTTCGGGCTGCGTGGCTCCCTCTCGCTGGCGCTCACGGGCATCGTGGCGTTTTCCACTGCGCCACTTCGGGCCTTGACCTACCTCGGGCTGGCCCTGTCGGCCGTGGCCCTGGGGTATGGCGGCTGGGTGGTGGTGGACTATTTTGTGTCCGGCATCGCCGTCCCCGGTTACGCCACGATCGTGGTCGGCATGATGTTTTTCAGTGGCATCCAGCTGCTGTCTGTCGGCGTGCTGGCCGAGTACGTGGGCCGGATTTACGAAGAAGTCAAGCAGCGTCCGGCCTACCTCGTCAGCCAGCGCCAGGGATCCGGACTGAACCCGCCCGGGCCAGCCGATAACGCGCAAATCCTGCAGGCCCCGGCGCGGACCTCTTCACTGCTGTAACGGGTTTTTACCTTTGAATCCGTCAACCTTCTGGTTCCTCGCCGTGGGCGGCTGCGCAGCGCTGACCCACATGGGTGTATTTGCCCTGGCGCGCCACCATATGTGGCCTGAGTTGGCCAATGCGCTGGGATTTGGTGTGGCCTTTTTTGTGAGTTTTGCCGGACACCGGCTACTGAGCTTTCGCGATGCTGCAACCTCGGTGGCCACCAGTTTTGCCCGCTTTGTCGTGACGGCACTGGCTGGCTTTGTGAGCAACGAGCTGGTTTTTGTACTGCTGCTGCGGGCTTTGGGCTGGCCTTCGCTGGCAGCGCTGTTCACCGCGCTAGTGTTTGCAGCCGGCCAGACCTTTATGCTGAGCCGCTTCTGGGCGTTCCGCCGCTGAAGGCATAACAGGGTCCATGCGACCTGACCTGTAGAGTTTCCAGCCCGCGCCAGTAGCGAACAGTGTCCAGCCGTTCAGCCCGTCGGTCATGCCGGACTCCACTGGCATCACCAGCCAGTTGCCGGCTACCTTCCCTGCCGTAGCGAGGACCTCGGGCGACTGCAGCACTTTGGCCGCTTTCGCGTCAAAATCAGCACTTTCAAAGAGCTCGCGTTCCCAACTGTCACCCGCAGTGGCACGAAGCTGAGCCCAGTCCTGAAGCACCACCATGGGCTTGGCGGCCTGCGTGTAGAACGGCAAATCGTAGGGGAAACCATCTGCGGTGTAAACCGTATCGGACGGACTCGCCTCGCAAGCTAGAAGCTGTGCGATATCTTGCGAACGCCATGCCGCCGTCATACCACCGACCTTGAGAACAATCGCGGTGGCGATGCCAAGGTTCAGCACGCAGAGGGCCATGAACAGCTTGCCGGCCCAGGCACGGTGCGCCATGACGCGCTCCCAGCCCAGCGCCGCCAGCAATGCCACGGCCGGAATCACCGGCAGGATGTAACCCACCAGCTTGGAAGTGGTCATGGAGAAAAAGGCGGTAATGCACAACACCCAGATCCAGCACAGGCTCAGCCACTGGCGGGGCATGAGAATGGCGTCCGGCTCTGGGCGGGCCTTCGTGCGGAAATTCAGGCGGACCTGGGCCAACGCAAAAAGCGCCCAGGGAAACAGCAGCAAGCCCATCGCCAGCAGGTAGAACCACCAGGGCTGCGGGTTGTTGAAACTCTTGGCGGTATAGCGGGAAAACTGCTGGTATACGAACATGTAATTCAGCAGCTCAGGGTACTGTTGCTGTGCCAGGACAAACCACGGCGCCACAATGCCGGCAAACAGCAGCAGGCCACTGGCCCACGGCAGGTACAAAATTTTGCGGAGCTGGCGCGTCCAGACCAGCCAGACCAGCAGCACCAGGCCGGGCAGCACGAAGCCGATGAGCCCCTTGCTGAGCATGCCCAAGGCGCAGGCCACAAATCCCAGGCGCGCCAACATGGCCTGTGGCCTGTCACCAGCCATGAAGGCAAATGCAAAACACCAGATGGCTACGCTAATCCAGGCGGCCACCAGCATGTCGTGGTTTACATACTGGCCCCCCACCAGAAAGGCCAGACTGGTGCCCAGCATGATGGCCGCGCGCCGGGCAATGTGCTCCGTGGTGATCGCCCGGGCTGCAAGGTAAAGAGCCACCAGCATCAGGCCCACATGCAGGGCCGGTATCAGGCGCAGGGCGAATTCATTGATGCCAAACGTAGCCAGGGACAGTGCCTGCAGCCAGTATAAATAGGGCGGCTTGTGGAAAAATGGAAGGCCGTTGAGACGCGGCGTGAGCCAGTCGCCGCTTAGCAGCATCCAGCGGCCGACGTCGCCATAACGGCCTTCATCGGGCACCGCCAGCGGGCGCAGGACAGACAGTACCAGCAGCAGGGCCCATAGCAGGGCGAGGATCAGCCAGGATGTTTGTTGTTTGCTCGGAAATTTGTTCACACCGGGGATTCTAGTGGCCCGCTTCTTTGCCCCCCACTACCCCCGGTGTCGTTAAACCTTGCCAGCGTCACGTGCGCTTTCTCCAGCGCAGCGGGAAACGTCGGCCCAGCCAGATAGTCAAATTCCCGCAGCCGCGCCGCGCCGATGGTATCTTGCGGCTCCAGGCCCTGTGCCGGATGGCACATGATGATGCTGCCTGCGGGAGAGGTTTGCAGCCAGCCCTCCATGCACCGGGCATAGCGCTTGCCGTCACCTTCGAAATCATGGATGCCAGATAAGGCTACAGCCCCCGTCAAACCTGCTCTAGCAGCTATCATTTCAAGAGCATTTGCGCCCATGCCGGAGATGATGCGGCTCTTCAAGTCGGCCTGCCCCGGTGCTGCCCGCGAGATGCGCAGATAGGGTGCCGCACCGCGGTAACGGCTGCTGAGCGCCTGCACCAGCGCCTCACGAATGCCGGAAAACTGCTGCACGTGCTGGTGGCCATCCACATGGTCGGGTGGCGCTTTCCACTGCGCTTCAAACGCATCGAGCTGACGCTCTATCACGGCCCGCGCCGCCTTTTTATCAAAACCCACCACAGCGCCCCTGAGCATGGCCATGCCCAGCGACATGCCATGCCCGGCCCGGCGCGCAAAGTCGCTGGTCCAGTCCAGGTGCAGGCCCACGTCGATGCGCCCGCGCAGCTCGCGCAGCAGGGCGACGTCCTGGCCCCAGCGCGGTGACAACACCATGACGCTGGTGGCGCTGAGTCGCCCCATGGCGGCCAGCCTGGCAATGCCCAGTGATGCCTGGCCATGGACGGCAAAGTCGTCAGCGCAAAGGACCAGGCGCTTCGTGTGAGCCGTCGCGTGCGGTGTCATGATGCCCGCCAGAACCCCGACTGGCTGTAGTGATGCTTTAAAAAATCGATCCATAAGCGCACCCGCAGCGGCAAATGCTTGCGCTGCGGAAACATGGCGTAAATGCCATTGGGCGGTGCGGCAAAGTCTTCCAGCACCGCCACCAACCGGCCGGCCGCAATTTCCGATTCAACTTCCCAGGTGCTGCGCCAGGCAATACCGTAGTCGGCCAGGCACCAGTCGTGCAGCACCTGCCCGTCCGAGCAATCGAGCGGACCGCCGGGCTTGAGGTGCACCAGCTCGCCGCCCACCTTGAACGCCCAGCCTCGCGTCTGCGATGCATCGCTGGACAGCGTCAGGCAGTCATATTTTGCAAGCTCGCTGGGGTGCTGCGGCGTGCCGTGGGCTGACAGGTAGCGCGGGGTGGCCACGCACAGGCGCCGGTTGTCGGCCAGGCGCACACTGACCAGCGAAGAGTCGGGCAGGTCGCCCACCCGCACCGCGCAGTCAACACCCTCGCCCGCCAAATCCACCACGCGGTCGCTCAGGTTCAGCGTGATCGTCACGTCCGCATGCTGCTCGCGGAATTTCGTCACCAGCGGCGCCACATGGCGGCGGCCAAACCCGGCCGGCGCGGTGATGCGCAAATGGCCGCTCGCCTTCATGCCGCCTGCAGACACGCTGGCCTCCGCATTGGCCAGGTCAGCCAGGAGGCGCTGGCAGTCTTCCAGAAAAGCGCTGCCCTCGTGCGTGAGGGCGATGCGCCGCGTGGTGCGCACCAGCAGCTTCACGCCCAGCCGCGCCTCCAAGGCATCCAGCCGCCGACCCATGATGGCGGGCGCCACCCCCTCGGCCTTGGCCGCCGCTGTCAAACTGCCGCGCGCGACCACCGACACAAAAGATTCCAACTGTTTGAGTTTGCCCATGCGCTGCGATTATGCGCATAAAAGTTAGCAATCACGCGAGAAAAATCTTTCATTACGCCAGGCCCGGCCATTCGGCATTAGCCTGCGGATGCCAGTGCTGCCAGCGGTTCATTTTTGCAACACAAAGCGCCCGACTTGCAACCGGCTCCGAGCGCCTTTGCAGACCCGAGTTTCAAGAAAAAAGTGACTTTTGCCCAATAAGGACGGGCTCAAGCAGCTATTATTTTTATAGTACTCGGGGGCGCCTATGCTGGCGGTAAAGTGTGCGAACCCCGCCGCGCCAATCCCGACGATCAGCGCAGCCGGTCCTGGCTGCATGGGGACATGGCGGGGCTGATGGAGCGCACGCTGCAACACCCCGTTGCCCGTTGACCGTTGCCCGTTGCCCGTTGCCGACTATTTATTCGAGCGCGGTTACGGTCACGCCATGCTGGTCAGAAAATGCCTTGAGGATGGCTGCAATCTGCGGGTCTTGCAGCGTCGTTACCAGCTCCACAATTTTGTTGTCGCTGCCCTTGTGGCTGTCGCTGACCACCACGGCGGCCGCGCTGTCGTCCGCGGCAAACAGCGTCTGCAGCGAAGTCCCGAGGGAACTCATCACTTCATCGCGCTGCGCCTTGGCGATGTCTGACTGCGCAGGGTACAGCACCTCAAAAGAGAAGTTTGTTTTCAGACTCATTTTTTAACCTTTCATTTTCCGCTGTGCCGGGATGGTGGCTATTTGCGCAGGCTGCTCCATTATTGAGCGTTTAATAATTTACGACACCGTTCGGGCTTGACTGAACCGTAGCCTAGGCGGCGCCAGCTTCGTCAAGGTTTTTCATTTGCCAGACAATCCGCGCCAGCTCCGATTTGAGTTGTTTGCGCGCCTCCTCATCCAGACTCGACAGGCTTTTTGACAGGCGCATGGCGCGCGGCGAAATGGCTTTGCCTTTGGACGCAAACACAATGCTATTGCTTCTTTCCTCGGACAGCACTTCAACCGCGTTGCCGTTGAAACTGCGGCTGATGCGATCGACCAGCACCGGGTAATCGGGGTGGTCGTAGTGCAGATTGACCACCAGCACGCCGTCGGCGGACAGCGCCGCAAAGCAGTCCTCATAAAAACGCTGCGAGCACAACGCGGCAGGCTGCCCTTCATGGTCAAAACCATCGACCAGCAGCACATCAAACTGGGGCTTTTCGGTCTGTAAAAAAAGGGCTCCGTCGGCAGCGATCACCTGAAACCGCTCGTCGTCATCCGGCACCTGAAACTCCCGGCGCAGGGCAATCACATACGGGTTGATCTCCAGCACCGTCATCTTGCACACCGGCAATTGCCGGTAACAGAATTTGGCGAGTGAGCCACCGCCCAGCCCGATCATGCCGATGTGCGCCGGGGTCTGCTTGAACAGCAGAAAACCCATCATGGTCCGGGTGTAGTCCACCTCCAGACGCCAAGGCTGACGCGTGCGCATACGGCTTTGCAACTCGCCCAGCGTGAAATGCAGCGACTTGGCTGCGCCGTCGTCGCGCACAAAGGGCTTGACGTATTGCAGTGACTGAAAATCACCCGGCCGCGCGGTCTCAAGCGGCGCGGTGTTGGGTGCCACGGGAGGTTCATCGAGCGCTTCAGGCCAGGGTTTCACGGCAAGCTCCCTGTTGTGCGCAGGTCAAGCACCCCGGTCGGAAAAGCCATGGCCCCGGCCAACTGCCGATTGCTGCGGCGCGTGCGTTTGCTGGAGGTGAGCAGGCGCAAAAAGTTGCCGAAATAGAGAGTCAAATTTGCCTACGGTCCTTTATCAGCGGGAACAAACAGCTACTAAAATGATAGCTATTCAGGGAGTTTTTTTGGGTTTGCCCAGGCGCCCAAGCTGAGCGCCCAAGTGTCTGCTAGCACCGCCTCTTTGACCAGTCGGTCCAGCGCTTGGGCCACCACGCCATGCATCTCGACAGGGCGCAGCAGGCGCTCCCGGATCAGCCGCTCGCAGCTTCGTTGGGTCATCGAGTGCGGCTGACCGCCGTGGCTCACAAACATGAACAGCGTGCCTTTGCTGCTGGCCCAGATCAGCTGGGCGCGCAGCCAGCGGTTCCTGGAATACAGATCGACCCAGTGGCCCGCCCGCAGGCCAAGCAGTTGCTGCTCGGCGTCGCTCCGGGCCATGGCCGTGCCTGCGGCTGGCGATGCGGCTGGCTCGGGTGCCGGCGCTGCATGCTCGGCCGCATCGCCAGCCGCGGCGGCGCTTGGCACGGGAATCGCTGCGAGGCTCTCTTTTTTCTCTTCTTTTTCTTCTTCAAGCGGCGCGAGTTCACCTGGCGCGGTGGGCAGCGTGTCTTCAAAGCCGGCGGCGTCCAGGTCGCCCGGACCCAGCCAGGGCCCGGCGGCCGCTTTGGCCCGGCGCTGCCCTGGGCTTGCCGGGAGTTCTTCCGGCTCCAACTCCAGCGGCACCGCGCCGGATTCTTCCGCATCGCGTTGGCTTTTAAGGCGGCGCAGCTTGAGCACCGGCCGGTGCAAGTTCATCAGACCCTCAAAAAATGGCGCACTCTCGCGCGGGTCCTGTCCGAGCAATACCAGCCCCGCGTTCAGCTTGCCCAGCAAGCTTGGGATCATCTCGATCAGCTTGGCTGGCTGCTTCAGTGTCACGTCCCGCTTGACGCTCCAGAGTAGGTCGGGCACCACCGAGCCAAAGCCCTGGGGATCTAGCTGCTTGCGCGTGTCGGTGAGCTTGGCATGCGACATGGCCAGCGCCCAGGGGCCAAACAGAAAGTCGAGCACCAGGCCAGGCACCTTTTCAAGGTCCGAGCGCTTGCTCAGGTCAAAGGTAATCTGGTCGGCCTGCGTCTGACGCTCCTCTGCAAAGCGCAGGGCCTGCAGCGCGTGAATGCGGTTTTCCGTCTCGCGCTGGTCCTGCGCGTCCCAGCCAGACTCCAGCGTGGTCAGCGCCCGACCGAAAGGCTGCGCATTTTCAATGGACCGCCCGTTGAGTTCATTGAAGGCGCGCGTCACCGCCTCGAAAAAAGCCACGAACTCGGGGCTGAATTCATCGTTGTACTTGAAGCTGCGCTGGGCCACGCGCTCCATGAGACGCCGACCCGCGTGGCCTTCGTCACTGAAAAAGCGCGGGTCCACCATGGCCAGGCGCAGCAGCGACGGCTCCAGCGCCACAATGGCTTCGCGCACCGGCACCAGCAGCCGGGGATCCTGCGCCACCTGGTTCACCAGCTTGCGCACCACCTCCAGCCCCAGCACCTGCCCCACGCGCTGGGCTTCTTTTTTGAGCTGGGTACGGACCATGGCGCGTTCCCTGGGGCGCCCATAAGCGCCCCACACCTGCTGGCTCAGGGGACTGCGTTCATCGACAAAACGCTGCGGGCGGTCAAGCACCGGCACGCTCTGGTCGTCGGGCCGCGGCGCGGCGCGCGACTCTGCCAGCGGTACCGATGCCGATTCAGGCGCAGCTTTCAGGGCCGCCAGCTCTTCCTCAACGGTGGCGTAGTAAGCGGGCGCCAGCCCGTGATGGGCCTGGCTGCCGCCATGGAACAAAAAGTCCTGAAACAGCTCGCCCCTGATGTCGTCATTGGACAGGTCGGCGTACTGCGAAGGCTGCTGGACCATCGGCTCGTCGGACACATAAGCACCCGGGCCGCCGACCCATCCGCCGATGTTGCTGCCACTGCCGCCATTGCCAGAGCCCGGTCCGTCGCCATCGCCGGGCTTGCCACTTGCGCGGCCGCTGGCGGCGCTGGCAGGCGTTTGCAGCACGCGGTAGCTGGCGCCCTGCACGTTGGCCAGTTCCAGCTGGTTGACCAGCCGTTCATACAGCCGATTGAGTTCGCGCCCGAGCGGGTCGGCCAGGTAACTGATCCACAGCGAGGCGATGGCCGGCTCAGCGAGGGTTGCAGAAAGCATCTCGCGAAGCGTCTGCGCAAAAGCGTCAGGCCGCAGCGGATTGAGCTCTGGCCTGACATTGGGCAGGCCCTGCACGGTGCTGATCAGCTTGTTGAGCTCGGCCAGGGTCTGCTCAACCGCCGGCAGCACCTGCTGGAGCAGCCGCGATGATTCGATCGCCTGCAAGACATCGGCGTCGTCCACCAACGAAAAAGTGTCGTGCGACAGGAACCCACTCATTGAAGTGCCCGTTGAAACGGCATGCTGTGTCGGCGCGTGTTCTGCGGCGGGCGTTGCGGCAGGGGCCCAGGCCGCCTGCGCGGCTGCGACCACGTTGGCATGGAAAAGGTCGAGCAGGTCGGCGGGGTACTGGTCGCTCCAGGCCGCCTTGTTTTTCAGCAACTCTCTCCAGGCCGTGGCCAACGCATCGCGTTCGGCCACTTTCATGCTCTGGGTTTCAGCGACCTGAAGCGCGGCTACCGCGTCTTCAATACAGTGCTCCAGCGCGGGCCTGGCCGCTTTGGCCGCCTCCTGCAGACAAGATTGAAGAACGTCAGCTTGCGAGGTCATTTGCAGCGAAGATTACAGGAAAAGTTTGACGATTACCCCCAGCTAACCAGCTTGCTACCGTCAATGCCAGGGCGATGTAGAGGCTTAGCGTAAAGGGCAACGGAGATCGAATTGATATGCTTGCAGAATGTTTCAATTGGTTTCGACTGCATACATATGATTTAACCCTCGCTTGGCCTCGGCAATACCCCGCAACACGCCTGTTAAATCTCGCGGTGCGCACGCCTTGGCAAACCGTTTTTGTAAGATCAGCGCTTGTTTGCAAACGGTCGGTTTGGCACGACACTCGTTGCCAGAACGGCTCCGGCGTCCTGCGGGGTTTGAATTGAAATTTTCCTGGTTGTACCCTTTACCTCTTTCTTTACGGTTTCGGTTGGCCGTGCTGCTGGCCGGTGCGCTGTGGGGGTGCTCCAGTGCCTGGTCGCAGACGGTGCTTGAAAATGCCACCTTGCTGGGCATGACCCGCCAACAGATGGAGCCCGCGCTGGTGGGCGCCCTTCCGGTCCGCTTACCGCGCCGGCTTTCGTCGGGGGCTCTGGGGTCTTTGCGGGTGCCCGATGTGCTGTGCGAAGGCGCGCATTTTGAGCAGACCTTGTTTTTTACGCATCAGAAACTCGAACAAATGGACCTGGTGTTGCTGAACCCCGGTTCCGGCTCGAGCTCGGAGGACACTGTGACGAAGACCCAAGCTTCCCTCCTGCAGTCCTTGCGCGCGGAGCTGGGGCCTGAACTCGCCTCGTTCGCTTCCTCGCCGGAGGCTATGGCGGACATGGCCTCATGGGTCAGCGCCAGCGCCGACGTGATGCTGTTCCGCTCGGGCAAACCGGATCATCCCACCTTGCGGGTGGTGATCAAGCAACGGCAACGGGTGGATGCCAGCGAACTTTGAGGCTGCGGTGGTTCTGGTCTTTCTAGAGAAAGTTTCTTGATGAAATAGGCCATTCGCCCATATTTAATAGGCGCGACAGGCTATAAATTTAATAGCATTTATGGCCTTGGGTTACGGCGAACCGCAGACCGGCGCTTTAACGTGCAGGCCACATACGGAACAACCCATTGCAGGCCTTTCAGTTCGCGAGAATCCGCACTGCGATATCCAAACCGTGCAGGCTCAGGCCTGTAGTCGCGACTCGGCATAGCCAGATGTTGAAGGCACAATGCAACAACAAGCGACACCGCAACAAGAAAAACGGATTCCAATTCACATAATGGCTCGCATATTTGACAACATTGACCAGGATTTGCTGGGCGCGCTACGCGTCACCATGCAGGTCTCCAAGCGGTCCGATTTCTGTGTTGGTTGGCGTATGAGAACCGGTTTCCGCATATAAGCAGTTGGTTCCGTGCCGCGCCGGAGTTTGCACGTCGTCCTTGCTCACCACCCCCTTCACTATCCTGATCTCAAACGTCGCGCACACTTGGCGAACCAACTCCCTTACCCGTTCGGCAACTTCCCCAGTCAGAACTTTGTACCGGTATTTCGTCACCCACACAAAGTGATACTCAATTTGAAATACCGTATGGCTTCCATATCTGTAGTCCATTTCACACCTCCAGCTCCGTCATTTTCTCAGCTGAAGCTGACCGGCTGGAAGCCGGTGGATTTAACCTTGTGATGGACATTAAAAGTTTTAATTGAGGCGCGCAGCCCGGTTGTGGCGGTATTGGCGCGACCGGTCGAGGCTGCCAAGTTGCCTCCCCGAGTGGGCCAGGCCGTTGGCGCAAGGGATCATGTCCGTAGTGAGCGCTGTTACTGCTGCCACCCGGCTGACTGGAGAGGTCGCCACAGCGCGAAACAATCTTATCGCCCAACTGGCCACCCACATCGTGGTGGCCCACGCCAGCCCTGGCGGCGCGTTGGAAGGCATGTGTGCGCAGTGCCAAGCACAGGGATGGCAAGTCATTCGCCTGTCGAACATGTGAAAACGGCACCCCAAGGTGCAGTTTTCATGACGGGTTTAAGTACAAAATTGGCATCTAACCCCCGTCACTACTGCGCAAGCAGCTATCAATTAGATAGTATTTATCAGACGGACCCAGTCTTGACCTTCAGGTGCAGTTCGGGCGTGATCGGCGCCACGTCCATCCAGAGGGTCGGCACGATCAGCCAGTGCAGCAGAAAACGGTCAAGGCAGCTTACGGCGCATCGGTCTGGTTGCAGGCGGCGCAAATGCAGGCCTTGCGGCGCGCGTGTTCCGGGATGCGCGACAGCAATTCGGCCTCGAACTTGACGTCGTTGCACCAGCACGGCGGCTGCTTCACGCCGGTGGTGCGTTCCACTTCCCCGGCGCACTGGTTGGATTGCCTGCACAGCGGACACAGGTTCGGATCGGCGGGCAGGGCTACTTGCATGACGGGGCTCCAGCACCGGGAATTTCGGCATGCGTAAAGTGTAGCCAGCACTTAAGACTGCCATCTCGCAGACTTGTGTGTCTGCTTGACCGTGATACATTGAGGGATCTCGTTCCGGTCGCCGACCCGCTCTGACGAAGCGAGACCCGCCTTATTGGGAGTTATCCATCCAACCTGGGTGGCCAACGCACAGGGATCGTCATGGCAAATCAGCAAGCGATGAAGTCACCATGAGCTTCGAGGACGAGGCCTTGGACAAGGTGCTCTCCCGCCATGGGCGCGACCCGCATGCGCTGGTTCAGATCCTGCGTGAGATACAGGAGCAGATGGGCTGGCTGTCTCGGGACCTGCTCGGTGTAGTCGCCCGCGAACTGAAGCTGACCCTGGCCCACGTGGAAGGTGTGGCCAGCTTCTACCGCTTTCTTCACACTCGGCCGGTGGGCCGCTACCGCGTGCTGTTCAGCGACAACATCACCGACCGCATGCTGGGCAGCGTGGCCTTGATGGCTGATCTGTGCACTCGGCTGGGCATAGCGCCCGGCCAGGTCGGCGCCGACGGCCTGGTGAGCGTGGACCGCACCTCGTGCACGGGCCTGTGCGACCAGGGTCCGGCGCTGCTCATCAACCACCGCCATGTGATCACACGGCTCGACGCAGCGCGGGTGGCGCAGATGGCCGAGCTGATTCGCACCCAAGTGCCGGTATTGCAGTGGCCCGCGCCATGGTTCGCCATCGACGACGACATCCGCCGCGCCGACGTGCTGCTCGGCCCGCCGCTTGCGCGTGGCGCGGCCATCGCGGCGGCGCTTGCGCGCGGCGCGCAGACCATGCTCGACGACATGAAGCGTTCCAACCTGCGCGGCCGCGGCGGCGCGGGCTTTGCGACCGGTTTGAAGTGGGAGCTGTGCCGCAATGCGACCGGTTCGATGCCCGGTGCGGCGCACTACGTGGTGTGCAACGCCGACGAAGGCGAGCCCGGCACCTTCAAGGATCGCGTGCTGCTCACCCGCCAGGCCGACGACGTGTTCGAAGGCATGACCGTGGCCGCACTCGTCATCGGCGCCAGACAAGGCTTGGTCTATCTGCGCGGCGAGTACCGCTATCTGCTGGAGCACTTGCATGCAGTCTTGCAGCGGCGGCGCGAACAGCACCTGCTCGGTCCCGCCATCCTGGGCCAGCCGGGATTCGATTTCGACATCGACATCCACGTCGGTGCAGGCGCCTATGTATGCGGCGAAGAGTCGGCCTTGATCGAGTCGCTCGAAGGCAAGCGCGGAACACCGCGCATCCGCCCGCCGTTTCCGGTCGAGCGGGGCTACCTGGACCAGCCGACCACCGTCAACAACGTCGAGACCTACTGCGCCGCCGCACACATCGCCGTGCATGGCGGCACGTGGTGGGCGGGCATCGGCACTCAGAAGTCCACCGGCACCAAGATCCATTCGGTCTGCGGAGACTGCGAACGACCCGGTCTGTACGAATACCCGTTCGGCACGCGCATCGACCACATTCTCGAAGACTGCGGCGCACGCGACACGCAGGCGGTGCAGGTGGGCGGGCCCTCGGGCGTGTGTCTGTCGGCGTTTGAATTCAGCCGGCGCATCGCCTTCGAGGATGTACCGACGGCGGGTGCCTTCATGGTGTTCGACCGTTCGCGCGACATGTTCGAGGTGGCGCGCAACTTCGCGCATTTCTTCGCGCACGAGAGTTGCGGTTTCTGCACGCCGTGCCGCGTCGGCACCGAGCTGGTGGTGCGGCGCCTGGACAAGCTGGCAAATGCAACAGGCGGGGGCCGTGGCTCACGGTACGACATCGACGTGCTGTTCGAGCTTGATAAGTTGATGCACACCACCACCCATTGCGGCCTGGGCGCCTCGGCCTGCAACCCGCTGCGCGATACGATTGCCAAGTTCCGCCCAGCCTACGAGCGGCACCTGAAGTCGCTGCACTTCGAGCCCGGCTTCGATCTCGACGCCGAACTGTCGATCGCGCGCCGAATGACCGGCCGCGACGACGTCGGCGCCCATCTGGAGAACCGGCCATGACAGATGAAGTGAGCCCCGGGCAGAGCTTCTCGCTTGACGGTGAAGACGTGCCGTTCCGCCTCGGTGAGACCGTCATCCAGGCCGCCACACGCGCCGGCCGCTACATCCCGCACCTGTGCTGGCACCCGGAATTTGCGGCGCACGGCTCGTGCCGGCTGTGCAGCGTGAAGGTCAACGGTCGTGTCGGCGCCGCCTGCACCGTACGGGCCGCAGCCGCTCTGGAGGTCGAAAGCAACACCGAAGAACTCAACGGCCACCGCAAGACGTTGTTGCAAATGCTGTTCGTCGAAGGGAATCACTTCTGCCCGAGTTGCGAGAAAAGCGGCAACTGCCTGTTGCAAGCCACGGCCTACGAGATGGGCATGGAAGGGCCACACTTCGAGGAGTTTTACCCGGACCGCCCGGTCGACGCCAGCCACCCCGACATCCTGCTCGACTTCAACCGCTGCATCCTGTGCGAACTGTGCGTGCGCGCCAGCCGCGATGTCGACGGCAAAAACATCTTTGCGATCAGCGGCCACGGCATTCAGACGCACCTGCTGGTCAACAGCGCCAGCGGCCGGCTGGTCGACACGCCGATGGCGCTTGAGGACCGCGCCACGAGCATCTGTCCGGTGGGCGTGATCCTGCCCAAGCGACGCGGTTTCGCGATCCCGATCGGTGAACGCCGCTTCGATGTCAAGCCCGTCTCCGAGCAGTTGGACGGAGGCATTGCATGAGCGCTCCTGTTCCGCTGCACGCAGCGCGCAAGCTCAGAGTAGCCACCGTCTCGCTGGCCGGCTGCTTTGGCTGCCACATGTCCTTCCTCGACATCGACGAGCGGCTGTTCGAACTCATCGAGCACATTGAGTTCGACCGCTCGCCGCTGACCGACATCAAGCAAGTGGGCCATTGCGACATCGGTCTGATCGAAGGCGGCCTGTGCAATGCCGAGAACGTGATGCTGCTGCGCGAGTTCCGCGCACGCTGCAAGACGCTGGTGGCAGTGGGCGCCTGCGCCATCAACGGCGGCCTGCCAGCGCAGCGCAACCACCTCGACCTGGGCGCACTGCTGACTGACGTGTACCGCAGTCGGCCCGGCCTGAGCGGGGGCAGTGGTATTCCCGACGACCCCGAGCTGCCGCTGCTGCTGAACAAGGTGCACCCGATCCATGAGGTGGTGCATGTGGACTACTTCCTGCCCGGTTGCCCGCCCTCGGCCGACGCGTTCTGGCGCTTCCTGACCGATCTGATGGCCGGGCGCACACCGCACCTCGGGCCTGGCCTGATGCACTATGACTGACCATGACCCCATCGCTTGAAACCGCCGACCCTGCAGTCGTATCACAAGGCCTGCGCCGGGTCGCCATCGACCCCGTCTCGCGGGTCGAAGGCCATGGCAAGGTCACGATCCTGCTCGATGCGCAAAACCGGGTGCAGCAGGTGCGGCTACACATCGTCGAGTTCCGTGGCTTCGAGAAATTCATTGAAGGTCGGCCCTACTGGGAAGTGCCGGTGATGGTGCAGCGGCTGTGCGGTATCTGCCCGGTGTCGCACCACCTGGCGGCATCGAAAGCGTTCGACCGGGTGGTGGGGGCGCTGCCCGTGACGCCCTCGGCCGACAAGATCCGCCGGCTGATGCACTACGGGCAGGTGATGCAGTCGCACGCCTTGCACTTCTTCTACCTGTCAGCGCCGGATCTGCTGTTCGGCTTCGACTCCGAAGTGAACCGGCGCAACATCGTCGGCGTGGCGCAGGCGCACCCCGACATCGCCAGGAAGGGCGTATTGCTGCGCAAGTTCGGCCAGGAGGTGATTCGCGCCACCGCGGGCAAGCGGGTGCATGGCACCGGCTCGGTGCCGGGCGGTGTCAACAAGCATGTCAGCCTGGAAGACCGTGCGCTGCTGCAGCGCGACGTGGCGCAGATGATCGCCTGGGCGCAAGACGCCGTGGACATCGCCAAACAACTGCACGCGCAGAACCCGGCGCTGTACGACAGCTTCGGCAGCTTCCGCTCCAACATGCTCTCACTGGTGCGCGCCGATGGGGCGCTGGACCTGTACGACGGTGTCATCCGGGCGCGTGACGCGGCCGGCAAGATCCTCTTCGACGGCGCCAGCGATCAGGGCTACCTCGACCTGATCGAAGAAGAAGTCAAGCCCTGGACTTACATGAAGTTCCCCTTCCTCAAAAGCCTGGGGGCCGAGCTGGGCTGGTACCGGGTGGGGCCGCTAGCGCGGTTGCAAAACTGCGACTTCATCCCCAGCCCGCTGGCCGAAGCGCAACGCCGCTTGTTTCTGGACTGGGGCCAGGGCGAGCCCATCCACGCGACGCTGGCCTACCACTGGGCGCGCATGATCGAGGTGCTGCATTGCATCGAGGTCATCAAAGAGTTGCTCGACGACCCCGACATCCTGTCCGGCGAGTTGATGGCCTTTGGTCCGCGCCGGCGCGGCGGCGTGGGGGTGATCGAGGCGCCGCGCGGCACGCTGATCCATCATTACGAGGTCGGCGACGACGACCTGGTGACGAGGTGCAACCTGATCGTCGCGACCACCCACAACAACCAGGCGATGAACGAAGCGGTGCGCTCGGTGGCGCGCGAGTACCTCGACGGGCGCGAGCTAACCGAAGGCCTGCTGAACCACATTGAGGTGGCCATCCGCGCCTACGACCCCTGCCTGTCCTGCGCCACCCATGCGCTGGGGCAGATGCCACTGGATGTGGCGCTGCTCGGGCCGGAGGGCGAGCTGATCGACCGCGTCGTGAAGTCGCACGACGGTGTCTTCCTGCATGACCTGGGTTCGCCGGTGGGCTTGCCGACATGATGGCACAGCCTGCGTCGGTGGCGCCGCTGCTGGTGTTCGGGTGGGGCAATCTGAGCCGCGGCGACGACGCGCTGGGGCCCTTGTGCATTGAACGCTTGCGCGCCACGCTGGTGCCTGCCGCAAGTGTGGAATACCTCGATGACTACCAGTTGCAGATTGAACATGCCCTCGACCTGGTGGGCCGGCAGCGCGTGCTGTTTGTCGATGCCAGCCTGAGTTGCCGCGCGCCGTTCGAGGTGACGCAGCTGCGGGCTGCGCAGGATGCGAGCTTCATCACGCACGCCATGTCACCGCAGGCGCTGATGCAGGTGTTTCGCGACCTGCGGGGCGAAGAGCCGCCGCCTTGCACGCTGTTGGCGATTCGCGGCGAGCGTTTCGAGCTCGGCGAGCCGCCCAGCGTCGGTGCGCTGGATCACCTGGCCGCAGCACTGCAATGGGCCGAAGTCTGGCTCTCCGCCCATGCATGAGCTGAGCCTGGCCGACGAGATCGTGCGCATGGTGGAGGCAGCCGCCGCGCGCGCGCATTTCAAGCGTGTGGCCACGCTGCGACTGGAGGCCGGTGCGCTGGCGGGCGTGGAAGTGCCGGCGCTGCGCTTTGCCCTCGACGCCATCGTGCCCGGCACCTGCCTGGAGGGGGCGCAGATTCACATCGATCAGCCGCTCGGGCGCGCCTGGTGCGCCCGCTGCGGGGCCGAGGTGACGATCACCAGCCGTGCCGACCCCTGCCCGCGCTGCGACGGCTATCCTGTGCAAGTTACCGGTGGCAGCGAATTGCGCGTGCGCGACCTGGTCGTGTTGAACGATTGAAGGAGACAACGATGTGTGTCGTCTGTGGCTGCAATAACGCGGAGGATCATGGCGCGCATGAACATGCCGCGCCCGTGGCGCTGGACCCGTCCAGCGGCGACCTGCACTATGGCGCGGTGCCCGGGCTGAGCCAGGCGCGCACGGTCAAGCTCGAAGCCGATGTGTTGGGCGCCAACCAGCGCCTGGCCGACCGCAACCGCGCGCATTTCACGGCGCATGGGGTGACCGCGTACAACCTCATGTCCAGTCCAGGCGCGGGCAAGACCACCCTGCTGTGCGCCACGATTGAGGCACTGCGGCGCCGCGCACCGGAACTGCCGCTGGCGGTGATCGAAGGCGACCAGCAGACCCGCCTGGACGCCGAGCGCATCCGCGCGGCCGGGGCCCCGGCCATCCAGGTCAACACCGGGCGTGGCTGCCACCTCGATGCGCAGATGGTGGGCGACGCCTTTGCCCGCCTCGATCTGCATGCTCAGGCCCACCCTCATGGGCACCGGCACGAACATGCCCACGAGCACACCCGCGAACACCACGGCCCCGAGGCGCTGCTGTTCATCGAAAACGTCGGCAACCTGGTCTGCCCGGCGCTGTGGGATTTGGGCGAGGCCGCCAAGGTGGTGATCCTGTCGGTCACGGAAGGCGACGACAAACCCCTGAAATACCCCGACATGTTCGCCGCCGCCACGCTGATGGTCATCAACAAGATCGACCTGCTGCCGTATGTCAATTTCGATGTGGCGAAATGCATCGAATACGCACGCCGCGTCAACCCCCGCATCGCGGTATTGCAGCTCTCGGCCACGCGCGGCGAGGGCATGCAGACCTGGCTGGACTGGCTGCTGCGTGAAGACGCCGCGCTGCAAGAACGTCCATGAACGAGCTGGCCCATACGACCCGCCTGCCGCGCGCTGCACCCGCGCGCGTGCTGGCCTGTGGCGCCTACCTGAAGAACCGCACCTGCCTGGTCGATGGCGACCAGGTTCATTGGTCACCTTTGCATGGCGACTTGGGCGAAGCCGCGAACTGCGCGGCACTGGAGCGCTCGATCGAGTCGCTGCTGTCCCGGGCGTTGGGCCCGCTGCAGGCGGTGGCGCACGACCTGCACCCCGACTTCCACAGCACCCGCGTCGCTTTGGCGCTGGCCGAGCAGATGCAGGTGCCGGCCATCGACGTGCAGCACCACCACGCGCACATCGGCGTGGCCCTGGCCGAACACGCCGTCGCAGGCCCGGTGATCGGCCTGGCGCTCGACGGCGTGGGTCTCGGCGACGACGGCAGCGCCTGGGGCGGGGAGGTGCTGTGGGTGAATGGGCTTGCCGCGGCGCACCAGTGGCAGCGCCTGGACCATCTGGTGCCGCTGGCCTTGCCCGGCGCAGACGCGGCGGCACGTGAGCCCTGGCGCATGGCTGCGGCTGCGCTGTTTGCCCTGGGCCGCGGTGACGAGATCGAGGCACGCTTTGCGCCGGCGGTCGGCGCGCCGGCGGCGAGAGGGGTGCACACGCTGCTGCAGCGCGACCTGCAGTGCCCACGCAGCAGCAGCGCAGGCCGCTGGTTCGACGCCGCGGCCGGCGCGCTGGCCTTAAGCGTGCGCCAGGCCTTCGAGGCCGAGGCGGCCATGACGCTGGAGGTGCGGGCGCGCGAGTGGCTGCAGGCGCACCCCGAATTCGAGCTGCCATGGACCTCGCTCGACTTGCGTCCGCTGCTGGCCGAGTTGTTCACCCTGGCGGGCAGCGGCAGCCAGGCGCAGGCGCAGGGTGCGGCCATGTTCCACCTGGCCTTGGCCGCGGGCCTGGCGCATCGTGCCATCGAGGCGGCACGCACCCACGGCACGCACACCGTGGTGGTCGGCGGCGGCTGCTTCGCCAACCGGGTGCTGACCGAGCGCCTGGGCGCCGCGCTGCAGCGCGCCGGACTTGGCGTGTTTCAGCCGCAAGACGCAGGCTGCGGCGATGCCGGCCTGGCATTGGGCCAGGCCTGGATCGCGGCGTGCGCCGTGCGGCATGGCCAGGCTCTGGCTGTGCAATGCGCACCGTCCGTTGCGCGGGAAGCCTGACCATGTGCCTCGCCCTGCCCGCTCGCATCGTGAAACTCATCGACGCCGAGACTGCCATCGTTGACCTCGGCGGCGTGCGCAAGCAGATCTCCATCGCCCTGGTACCCGAGGCGAAAGCGGGCGACTACGTGATCGTGCATGTGGGCCATGCCATCGGCACGCTCGACGAGGCAGAGGCGCAAGCCACGCTGGCGTTATTTGCCGAACTGGCCCGGAGCCCGACATGAACTACGTCGATGAATTCCGTGATGGTGCGCTGGCGCAAAACATCGCCCGGCGCCTGCAGGCCGAGGTGGACCCGTCGCGCAACTACAGCTTCATGGAGTTCTGCGGCGGTCACACCCATGCGCTGGCGCGTTACGGCGTCGTCGATCTGCTGCCGGACAACGTACGCATGATCCACGGCCCCGGCTGCCCGGTGTGCGTGTTGCCGATCGGCCGCATCGACATGGCCATCCAGCTGGCACTGGACCAGGGCGTGATGCTGTGCACCTATGGCGACGTGATGCGCGTGCCGGCCTCCGAGGGCTTGTCGCTGATGCGGGCCAAGGCCCGCGGCGCCGACATCCGCATGGTGTATTCGCCGGCTGACGCCTTGACGCTCGCGCGCGAACAGCCCAGCCGCGACGTGGTGTTCCTGGCGATCGGCTTCGAGACCACCACGCCGCCCACGGCTCTGGTGATCCTGCAGGCCGCGCGCGAGGCAGTGAAAAATTTCAGCGTGATGTGCTGCCATGTGCTGACGCCGAGTGCCATCACCCACATCCTGGAGTCGCCCGAGGTACAGCAGTACGGAACGCTGCCGCTGGACGGGTTTGTCGGCCCGGCGCATGTGAGCATCATCATCGGCTCGGCACCGTATGAGCCCTTCGCACGGGCGTACCGAAAGCCGGTGGTGATCGCCGGTTTCGAACCGCTGGACGTGATGCAGGCCATTGTCATGCTGGTGCGCCAGGTCAATGAAGGCCGCGCTTGTGTCGAGAACGAATTCACCCGGGCCGTGACGCCGCAGGGTAATGCCGCAGCGCAGGCCGTGATGGCGCAGGTATTCGAGTTGCGCGACAGCTTCGAATGGCGGGGACTCGGTGAGGTGCCGTCCAGTGCCCTGAAGATTCGCCCCGGGCTCAAAGCCTTCGATGCCGAGCAGCGTTTCGATCTGAACTACCAGAGCGTGCCCGACCACAAGCAATGCGAGTGCGGCGCCATCCTGCGCGGGGTCAAGCGGCCAACCGACTGCAAGCTGTTCGGCACGGTCTGCACGCCCGAGAACCCGATGGGATCGTGCATGGTCTCGAGCGAGGGCTCATGCGCGGCGCACTATACCTATGGGCGGTTTCGGGACATTCCGGTGGGGGCCGCATGAGCACTCGCTGGGCCGCCCCAAGAGTGCTCGCTCCCCCTCGGGGGGAAGGCGCGGAACGCGCCAAAGGGGCCACATGAGCAGCGCGAAGAGGGACTACATCCGCCCGCTCGACTTCAGGCACGGCCGCATCGACATGAACCATGGCGCCGGCGGCCGGGTGTCGGCGCAACTGATCGAGGAACTGTTCGTGCGCGCCTTTGACAACGACGTCCTGCGCCAGGGCAACGACGGTGCGCTGCTGCCGGTGCCGCCGCCCGGCCATCGGCTGGTGATGGCCACCGACGCGCATGTGATCTCGCCGCTGTTCTTTCCCGGCGGCGACATCGGCTGCCTGGCGGTGCATGGCACGATCAATGACGTGGCGATGCTCGGTGCGACGCCGCTGTACCTGAGTGCGAGCTTCATCCTCGAAGAAGGCTTCCCGTTGCTGGACCTCCAGCGCATTGTCGAGTCCATGGCAGCGGCGTCACGCGCGGCCGCTGTTCCCATCGTCACCGGTGACACCAAGGTGGTTGAACGGGGCAAGGGCGATGGCGTCTTCATCAGCACCACCGGCCTGGGCGTGGTGCCCGAGGGGCGTGACATCGGTGGCGCCAACGCGCAGGCGGGCGATGCGGTGCTGCTGTCGGGCAGCATCGGCGAGCATGGCGTGGCGGTGCTGTCGCAGCGCGAGTCACTGCAGTTCGAGACCGCCACCCTATCCGACAGCGCGGCGCTGCACACACTAGTGGCCACTATGCTGGCCGCCGCCCCCGAGGGTGCGGTGCGCGTGCTGCGCGACCCGACGCGCGGCGGCCTGGCCACTACGCTCAACGAAATCGCGCGCCAGTCCAGGGTGGGTATGTTGTTGCAGGAAGCAGCGATACCAGTGCTGCCGCAGGTGGCTGCGGCCTGCGAGTTGCTCGGGCTGGACCCGCTGTACATCGCTAACGAGGGCAAGCTGGTGGCGATCGTCGCGCCCGAGGCCGCCGATGCGGTGTTGGCGGCGATGCGTGCACACCCGCTCGGTCGCTCGGCAGCCCGCATCGGCCACGTCAGCGCGGACCCGCACCGCTTCGTGCAGATGACCACGGCCTTCGGGGGGCGCCGGGTGGTGGACTGGTTGAGCGGCGAGCCGCTGCCACGCATCTGCTGAACGCAGCGCATCGATCTCGCCTTCATCGTGCAGTGCCTTCCACGTGTACACGGTTTGCCGGGCTACGCCACTAGGGGCGAGGTGAAAGTGGTGTTTATTCCGGCGATCCATTGCTCAACCGTGAGGGATGAGAATGGCAAGGACATCCACGAGGGCGGCAACCCGGGCGGATTTCTGATCACGGCGACGTCACTTTTTGCGTTCGCGAGGCTGGGTGTTGCGGCTTTTTCCGGCTTTTTCCAACGAGATTGCAACCGCCTGTTTGACCGCTTTTTGCTTCGTCGCGGGATGGCTGCTGCCTATCGATCCTTCCTTTTCCCACTCATTCACCAGCGTCTTGATATTGCTGCTGACGACTGCCTGGTTTGTCCCTTTTTTTAGTGGCATGACATTTCTCCAATCCGTAGAATTAAATTCAGCCAAATTGCGCCAACTGCGCGGACGTGTCCCGCGAGTTGGTTTGACGATCATTCAGCGCTAATGACCACACCTCAATGTGATATTGCAAGGGGTTCTAACGCCATCGATCGTTCCCCTTATTTTCTACTTCGCAGCCCGTACACACTATGCGCTTGCGCACATTCGGCAAAAGATTTTCTACTCTCGCAGCACGGCGAAATTAGCCGGGCGAAAGGGGCCAAGACCTGGGAGATGTCTGAGATTTTGCCTTTTCATTTCCCCCGTGACCCACACGAAAGCCGGATGAACCTTATTTTGTAAACGGCCCGGGTGCGCATGCGTCTCCCTAAATCGAAGAGTGATCGACGAACACGCCTCTTTCCTCCATCACTCCCTCCAGATGCCGGTAGCTCGACGGAGCCTGTCATTCGCAGTTCCACTCGGGGCTTTGCAACTGAATGAAGATGCCGAAGTCCTGTGCAATGAAATGGACTTGCTGGCCAGCCAAAATAATCATCAGTTCCAAGTCAGTCCTAAAGGACTCCTGTACCTTGAAGGGCATCGAGAGTCTGTGTCATCCATCGGCTTTTGCGCTATGTCGTTCAGTCCGGAAGTGCGCCAGTTATGGACGGATGTTATTAAACTGGCAACACGCGCGGCGGGCTATGAGCCATTGCGCATCGACTCAAAGCAACATAACGGCAAGATTGACGATGGAATCATGGCGTCCATTCGTGCGTCAAGGTTTGTGGTGTCAGATTTCACAGGAAACCGAGGCGGTGTTTACTACGAGGCCGGTTTTGCGCACGGGCTTGGATTGCCGGTGATCTTCATGTGCCGTGAAGGCGATGAGCTTCACTTTGATATTCGGCAATACAACTGTATTTTCTGGAAGCCGGAAAACTTTGAAGATGCGCAGTCACGGTTGAAGAATCGGATTCTGGCAACTCTGGGGCAAGGGCCAAAACTCGTTCAATAGATCAGATCCGCAAAAACGGCACCCGTAGATGCCGTTTTTGCAGTGACTTTATGGCAATTTTATATGCCAAATTGACCTCTATCCACCATCCCTATTACGTAGGCAACTATTAATTTGATAGCTTTTCTCAGACCGTCGCTGCCGCGGCAGCCGCTTTCACCTTCAAGCGCCAAGCGTGCAGCAGCGGCTCGGTGTAGCCGCCGGGTTGTTCCAGACCCTTGAACACCAGATCGCACGCTGCCTTATACGCCATGGACGTGTCGAAGTGGCCAGCCATGTTCTTGTACAACGGGTCGCCAGCGTTCTGCTTGTCCACCACGGCAGCCACGCGTGCGCCAGCCTCGGCAATGCAGGCCTTGAGGTTGACGCTGGTGCGGCGCTCTTCGTCCATGATGCCCAGCTTCACGGTGTAAACGGAGCCCTAATGAAATATGCACAAGCAGCTCCTAAATCAGGAGCGCTTTATAGGTCCAGGTTTGCCCCTCGTTGCCGTAACCATTCTTTTCGCTCGCGGTAATTGGGCAGAACTTTGTCCACCTCATTCCAGAACGCTTCGGAGTGATCACGGTGGTGCATGTGGCACAGCTCATGCACCACTATGTAATCAATCACCGTAAGCGGTGCCATCAGGCACTTCCAGTGAAAATGCAAATCGCCGTTGGACAGACAGGTTGCCCAGCGGTAGCCCAAATCCTTCACTTGCACTGCGCCAGGCGATACACCCACCCGGCTCGCAAAATGGGCCACACGAGCGTGTAGGCGAGGGAGCCCCTTGGTTCTAAAAAATTCCTCAAACGCCTGCTGGGCACCATCGCTCCCTCGCATCTCCACTACTGTGCGCAGCAACTGAAACCGTCCATCCCTGAGCTTCAGAAGTTCATCTTGTTGATCCACTAGCAACAGCCGGTAGCTGCTGCCCAAGTACAAGAAAGACTCACCGTTCACCCACTCTCGCACAACTTTGGTCGCATTTAGGTCGCGCCACTCCGCCAAGTTGCGGTAAATCCACATGCGTTTGGAAAACACTGTCTCATCCACCTGCTCGGGAGTCATCCGCAGGGGTGGGCGGACGCTAATTGCACCGTCCCGTTCAATCACGATATCGGTGGTCCGCCTCTCAGCGCCAGGCAACAATTGATATTGAATGTCATGAACTTGGCGTACTTGCATTTACGCTCCCTTTGCCTTGTGGCTACGAACCAGCTCATCGTGGCGGTTCTTTGCAAGCTTCATTACTTCTACCGTAACGCGTTCACGGTTCGTCTTTAGCTCTTCTATGCCCGCCTTGGCAATTTCGGTTTTGATGGCACCTCGCACACGTTTTTGCTTGTCAGCGTTGACCCAGAAATCCAGGCTGCCTATGGTGTCTGCCAGAATAGCCACCAGCTTCTCCATCAGCGCTTTTAGCGCGGCTATTTCTGCCTCAGGCACCGAGCCTCTGGCAAATCCCACTTGCACAATGTGCTCATAAAAAGTGGTGGCCTCGCGGCTCATGCCTTCAATACCTTGTTTGCGCCCGGCAACAGCCTCGGTCCGCAGCTCGGCAAGTTTTTCCGCCAGTAGATCCCACTGGTCATGGTGCTTTTCAATCAGCGCATCCACTTTGGCGGACAGACTCTTGAAGAAAGCTGGGTCTTCATCATGGTGCACCGTGCAATGCTTGCGGATTGCATGCTCCATCTCGCTGGCTTTGGCCTCGGGGTTCTTGCCTGCATGTGCGGCCAATTTGGCCATAAAGTCGGGGGCCAGCAGCTCCACGGGTTCCACTTTTGGGTTGATGCCCAAGCTGATCAGGTGCGCGTTGATCAGTGCCTTCACCTTTTCGCCTGCATCGCCCAGGTTCAGGCTGCTGTCCTTGTAGCGCTCCTTGGCCACCGCCATGATGTAAGCAAAGCGCCTTGCTGGCACACGGTAGGGCTGCGCGGACGCATGCGGCAACACAATGTCCATGCTCATCAGAAATTTCTTCAGGTACACGTCAAAGTCGGCCCGTTGTTTCTCATTCTTGAGCGCCGTCACCGCAGCATGCACCACAGCCGCCCCGGCCTCCAGGTTGGACAGCTCGCCATTCACAAACGGCTTGATTTGCTTGACCCCCATGCCCTCAAAGTGCTGCAGCAAGCGCTGGTATCGCTCGTCCAGCACCGGTAGTTCTGCGGTGATGTTCTGCAAACCACTTTGCAGCTCCTGCAATTCATCACTGGCGGCATAAAGCGTCAAGGCTTCGGTCAGGTGATTGGCCAGACCAATGTAGTCCACGATGTAGCCGCGCTTCTTGCCTTTCTTGACCCGGTTGGTGCGCGCTATGGCTTGCAGTAGTGTGTGCTCACGCAGCTTCTTGTCGATGTACATCACCTGCTCAATCGGCGCATCAAAGCCGGTGAGCAGCATGTCGCACACAATCAAAAAGGCAATCCCGGTGTTGGTTGCATCCGGGTCTTGCTGGTCAAACGCCTTGCAAAAATTATCTTTGGCGCGCAGCCGTGCGGCTTCTTTGCGGGCTTGGGTTACAAAGGCCGCCTCATTGGTTCCGTCCGACGAAATCACCACGGCAGTTTTCAAAAACTTCAGCTTGCCAATTAGCTCCTCGTCCGGCGCTGCCTTGAACTGTTCATTGGCAATGCGCTCTGCCAGCGCAGCCTTGATCCCGTTTTGGTAGCGAATGCACGCCAGCTTGGAGTGGCACACCACCTGCGCCTTGAAGCCGTTGGGCAAAATGTTGTCCACATAGTGGCTCACCAAATCTTTGGCAATGGCGTTGATGCGGTTTTCGGCCTCCAGCAGGTCTCCTGTAGCGCCGTATTTCTTCTTGATGGCCAGCAGGTCTTCCGCACTGCGTTCTTTGAACAAGTCTTCAAAGGCGGTGTCAAACGCATGCTTTTCATTCAGTGCGGTATCGGCAGTCTTGCCTTCGTACAAAATTTGCAGCGTCACTTCATCGTTCACCGCGTCCATCAGGCGGTAGGTGTCTATGTACTCGCCAAAGCGCTTGTGCGTTTTGCGCCCGCCGTGCCGTTCGGTAATCAGCGGCGTGCCGGTGAAAGCGATGCGCGCGGCGTTGGGGAAGGCTTCAAACAGGTTGTCGCCCAAGTCCGAGCCCTGCGTGCGGTGTGCTTCGTCAATCATCATGATGATGCGCTCGGACGCATTCACCACGCCAAAGGTCTGGGCCGCCGGTATGGCCAGGTAGGTGCCCAGCGCCTCGGCCACTGTATTGGTCAGCGTCTCCTTGCGCTCCTGAAACTTGTGCACCATCACCATATTGATGTCGGAGCTGTCGGTCGCCAGTTGGTAGCGCAGGTCTTGGCGCGTCTCGATCACGTTCACTCGACCGCCTATCAGCGTGGCGGTTTCACCCAACTGCTCTTCGAGGTCGTTGCGGTCATTCACCAGCACAATTTTGTAGTCGTTCAGGTCGCCGCTGGCGCGCAGCATACGCGCCAAAAACACCATGGTGAGCGACTTGCCTGAACCCTGCGTGTGCCACACCACGCCGCTGCGTTCGGCACTGCTGTTGCCGTTGCGCAGACGCTCCATGATCCTGGCCGCTGCCCGGAACTGCTGGTAGCGGCACACCACCTTGATGCGTGGCCCGCCTTCGGTGTCTTTGAATACGGCGCTGGTGCGCAGTATCTGCAGCAAGTTGGTCTTGGTCAGCATGCCCGCTACCAGTCGCTGCTGTGCATTCATACTGGCTAGCGCAGCGTCGTCTTGGGGGTGGAGCGTTTTCCAGGTGTAGAAGTGTTCGTCGCCCGAGGTAATGCTGCCGTAGTCGGCCTCCAGCCCGCAGCTGCGCACCAGCAGCAGGTTGCTGTGGAACAGCCTTGGTTCGCCCTCCTTCAGACCAGCGACCGCTGTCTCGGGGCGCTTGTTCAGGTAGCGCTGCAGCTGCACAAAGGCCTCAGCCATCGGGTTGGCACATACCTCCGAGCCTTTTTTGCATTCCACCACGCACAGCGGTATGCCGTTGATCAGCAACACAATGTCTGGGGTGATGAATTGCCGCACGCCCCCCGGCGTGTCAATACGAAACTGGTTGATGGCGTGGAACACATTGTTTTCAGGCGTCTGAAAGTCAATCAGCTTCACCACCGGATCGGCCTCACCGCTTAGCTCGTTCACATCCACCTGCGTCTTGATCAGCAGCGCCTGAATGGCCTCATTGGCTTCCAGCAAGGTTCGGTTGGGCTGGCGCAAAAGTTGGTTGCGCAGGTCTTCCAGTTGCCGGTCGGTCAGCCAACTGCGGCCATCGGGCAGGGTATTGATGCGCCGCACGGCTGCATAAAATACGTCGCTCAGCAGCCACTCCCTGAAGTTGCGGCGCAGGCTGATGCTTGCGTCTTGCGGTACGCCCGTGCCTTGGTCGATCACCGTCCAACCCTGGGCGGCGAGCTGTTGCAAAAAGGGTTGCTCTACTTCGCTGTATTCGCTCACGGCTTGCGCCCCTCGTGGCTTACCAGCCATTGCTGGCCTTTGGGAGTCAGTCGGTAGCGCTGTAAACGGCTATTGGGTTGGTCTGGCCGTGTCATTTCCAGCAAATTTGCAGCCATGGCTGGCATTAAATAGGCCTGCCGGAAATGTGGTGCGTGTTTCAGACCCAAGGCATCTTGCAGGGCGCTACGGGCTTGCTCGCCCAGTGCAGCTACCCGCAGCAGTCGAGCGACTTCCTCGGTGACTTGGTCGGTGACTTGGTCGGTGACTTGGTCGGTCGGCGCCTCCGGCTGTTCAGACAAAGGGTGCGCCGGTAGCCGAACCATGTAGGCCAGTCGGTCATCGTCGGTTTCAAACTGCGGCGCAGGTGAGCCATTGGCCGCCATGGCGCGTAGCATCTTGGGCACACCGGTTGAGCGGCCCTCGGTCAGGTCCAGTTCTTTTAAGAACTCGCCAATTCTCCGATTGCGATAACGGCGGCTCACTGCGCGGCCTGCCGCGAAGTCTGTCAGTTTGATAGAGCGGTCTGGCCCTGGAACGCTCAACACCACCAACTCTTTGCGGTCTATGCGCACCTCAATGGGTTCGCGCTCTTCATACGAACGGTGATACACCGCATTCACCAATGCCTCTTCAATGGCGGCATACGGAAAATTCCACACCCGCGTGGCCTGCGCCCGGTCAGGGTGCTTCACCACGGTTTCCACCAGGTAATTGCGCTGGATAAAGCCCAGCGCATCGCGCACCATGCGCGCAAGTGGCCCCTTGAATACCTTTTCATCAAACCGGTCACCCCCGGCCCCCTCGGGAAACCACACCACATCAATCTGCGTGTAGGGGAAAAAGCGCTCTGGTGTCTCGTTGAAAAACAGCAGCCCCACGTTCTTGGATCGGGGTGCTTCGCTGGGGCCACCCACCACATTCAACTGCCGCCCCAGCTCTTCCACCGTCATCTGCGGCGCATCGGTTGCCAGGGCGCTGCCCACCTCGGTCAAATACTCCACCATCAGCGGCTTGGACAAATCGCTCACTTGCGCCTGCAGGGCAAAGCGGTCATCCCACGGCACCTGTGCAGTCAGGCTCAGCAGCTCCTGCTCGGTTTCTCCCTTAGCCTCCACTGTGCTGCTGTAACGGCGGATGTAGTAGTGCCAGCTCTTTTGCTTGGCGCTCACCGATGCGGGTGCTTTATAAGGCCGGTGCATGCCGCCCGGGGCTTGCAACACGATCAGCTGGCGGCCTTCCACTTCTTGAACGGTCAGGGCGGGAAAGTAAGGCGGCTGTATCAGCTGGCAGGCCGCCAGCAGCTCCTGCTGAATCTTGTCGAGCTGGTTGATTGCCAAACCCACCGGCGGAAAGATGGGCTGGCCGTTGGCATCGCAGTCTTGCCCTATCACCACATAGCCGCCGCCCAGGTTCTCAAAATCATTGGCAAAGGCACACAGCGTGCGGATGATGGCATCCGGGTTCCAGCCCGCTTTGTATTCGATGCGCTCGCCCTCCACCGTGCGCTGGCGCAGCAGATCGAGCAGGTTGATGGGCAGCTTATTAGGCATGGGCTGGAGCATTGTCCGGGGAATTCACCTTGACCGCGACTTTGCCGGTGAGCAGGTCTTGCATGAGGCCGAGTTTTTGTGCACGCAAAGCCTCCATGCAGGTGATTTGGGCGCGGATAGTTTTTTGCATCGCATCGAATTTTGAAATGATGCGATTCTGTTCGTCAAGGTCAGGAATGCAAGCTGCAACTCGTTTCAAGTTGCCGGTGTTGATGCGAGGTCTTGTGACTCCTTGTTCAAACCGTCGCATTTGCCGCCGCGCCAACTCGGAATTGAGAAAGAGCATGAAAAACTTGTTCTCCATCACAGTCGATTTGCAACGAGCGCGAAAGCAGTCCGCCTTGTTGACGGCAGAAGGAAGTTCGGCTGGATAGCAGCACGCCCTACCGACAGCATATCGCTCATCACCTAGCCCGGCTATCAGCACATCCCCGCTGACTACCTTATTTCGGATGAGGAAACACGCATGCCGGTTGGAGATGTAGGCTTTGTCACTGTCGTCGTATTCATACTCCGCAATATTTTGAAGACGTACAACTTGAACACCGGCATCGGCGACATAGTGCTCAGTCTTCAAGTTTGATCCAAACGGACCGTCTGCAACCGATTCAAGTGCGACTTCCACATTCTGAAATCGCCACTCCTTCGGAATCCACCCAATCGCCGTTTCCTGGTACAGCTCGGGCGCTTGTTCGCGGGGTGGGCGCAGTTGGCCGGTGGGGAGCACGCCACGGGTGAAGAGGTCGTGCATCAGGCCGGCTTTGATGTGCTGGTATTTCTCGATCAGCGCTTCTGTTTGTTCGATGGCGGTGTCGATGCTGGAGAGGATGGCGGCGATTTTGTTCTGCTTTGCACAACCGAAAACCGGTATCGGTACCGTCCGTACGTCGTCTGTTGAAACTGCCGCAAATGTGGAGCCTTGGCTGCGCCGATGGAGGTAGCCTGCGCCGTGCTCTACCGCATGCTTCAAAAAGACAGTATTCGCTATGTTTGGTTTGGCTTTGAAGGAGCCTAGCCCCCGACCGATGCAATAGTCCTGATCGGCATAGTTCATTGTTCCTACCGGAGCACGCACGCTGATCAGCACAGACTCTGCCTTCGCGCTGCGCAGCGGTGGATCGCAAAAAACAAACGTATGCGGATTGCGTGCACCAAATTCCGCGCACCCCTGCAAGAACGGCAGCCCCTTTCCATCTGCATTGCAGAGTTCGGTCCCTGGCGATTGGCCCATGGTGACATCAGCAAAGCTGGCAAGGGGGGCGAAGGTCACCTCACTCATATCCCAACTCCACCAAAAACTTCTGCAGCGCTGCTGCTGCCGCCTCCCGCTGCACTTCAATCTGCTGGGCCGTGACCGCGTATTTGCGCCACAGGTTTTCAATCGCCGCCACGCAGGCACGCTGGTCGGCGCGCAGGTAGTGTTGCACGCTGGCAAACAGCACTTTGCGCAGGCGCACCACGATGATCTGACGCGCTTCATCGGCGCTGATCTTCAGGCGGGCTTGGGCCACCAGTTCGTCCTTTTTGGCGCTGGTGGTTTTGATGTGGGCTTTGAGGGTTTTGGCTTCATCCTCCAGCGCTTTGTGGCGCTGGAGCTGCGCTTCAATGCGGTCGGCCTCGGCTTGCAATGCTTTGGCATCACCCAGCGATGGGTCGCGCTTGGCCAATTTCATCATGCCTTTGGCATCTTTCCGTGTGGCTTTGAGTGCCTTGACTTCGTCAGCGGGCAGCACGCCGGTGTCTTCTGTGTCTTCAAAGTCTTCTTCGCTGGCGGCGGTAAACAGGGCTTGCAGCTCGGCCAGGCGGGCGTGTTGGGCCTCCAACTCGGCCAGCACTTGGGGAAACTGGCTTTGCAGAATGTCGTCGTCGGGTATCAGTTCCGGCCCCCAGCCGCTGGCGGCGATGGATTTGAGGTCGGACGCCAGCGCTTGGTAAAAGTTGGCAAATGCGCCGCGCACCTGATAGCGTGTGAGCAGGTGCTGGTCGGCAAAGGTGCGCTCTATGCCGTCCAGCAGGGCTGCGCGCACGGCGTAGACGTTGCGGTGGGTGGCGTGCTGGTTGCTTGCGTCCGGTGCCAGGGCTTCGATGATGGGCAGGTGGGCTTGCCACCAAGTGCCTAACTGCGCCATGAACCGGGCCTGGCGCTGCTGCACGCCGGGGTGCTGGGCCACGTGGTCGGCAATGGCGCATTTGTCTTGCAGGGCTTGGGTGAAGTCGGCGTAGTGCGTTCCATGTTCGGCAGCCGCGCGCAGCGTAAAGCAGCTATCGATGAGGTCGGGGTAGTTTTGCCAAAAATGAACCAGGTTGCCGATCTCATTGACCGGCACGCCGCCGTGCAGATGCGCGCGCACGTCGTGTGGCTCGGGTGGCGGGGCGTTGTCCACATAGCGGCGGATGTTGCAGTTGTATTCTTCCGCCTTGATTTCTGCCACCGGCACGCGGCACGCATACGCCGGGATGTCTTGCCCCGCGCGGTAGGCATGGACGATTTTGTCGATGTCTTCGGCGCGCAGGTGGTTCTGGGCTTTGCCTTCGCGGTATTCGCGGTCGGCGTTGATGAACAGCACATGGTCGCGCTGCGCCGCGCCGGCTTTGTTCAGTACCAAAATGCAGGCCGGGATACCCGTGCCATAGAAGAGGTTACCCGGCAGGCCCACCACGGCCTCCAGGTAGCCTTTGTCGATAAAGTGCTGGCGCGCCTCGCGCTCTTCGCCACCCCGAAATAGCACGCCGTGCGGCATGACGGTGGCCAGGCGGCCATCGCCTTTGAGCACGGCCAGCATGTGCTGCACAAACATGAGGTCGGCCTTTTTGCCTTTTTCGGGCATCCACACTGGAAAGCGGCCGGGGAACTTGATGTCTTTCTTGATGTAGTTCTGGCTGAAGGGTGGGTTGGCCAGCACGCGGTCAAAGCGGCGCAGGTTGCCGGTTTCATCCTGGTGCTGCGGCTCGCGCAGGGTGTCTTGCTGGCGGATGTCGGCGTCGGGGATGCCGTGCAGCAGCATGTTCATCTTGCAGATGGACCAGGTGGTGCCCATCTTCTCCTGGCCAAAGAGGGATACCTTACTGGCATCCAGCCCTTTTTCGCGCACGTAGTCGCGCACCTGGATCAGCATGCCGCCCGAGCCGACCGTGGGGTCGTACACGCGCATGCCGTCTTCGGGGTTGCAGATTTCCACGCAGATGCGCACCACTTCGGCGGGGGTGTAGAACTCGCCTGCCTTTTTGCCCGCAGAGTCGGCAAAGTACTTGATCAGCCACTCGTAGGCGGCGCCCAGCAGGTCGGGGAATTCGAAGTCGCTGTCTTTGAGCGGGATCTTGTCAAAGTTCTGGATGAAGTCGGCCAGCGTGTCGTCGTCCAGCGTGGTCTGGCCGATCTTGCGGTTGAAGTTGATGGTGCCTTTGAGCACGTCCTGCAAGGCGTCGGCGTTTTCATCTTCCAGGGCCTCCAGCGCTTTGTTGAGCATGGAGCCCACATTGACCTTGGTGTGCTTGAGTTCGCTCCAGCGGGCGCGGGGCGGCACGTAGAAATATTTGCCGGAGTATTGGTCTTTGTCTTCCAGGTTGAGGGCAATGTCGGTTGCGCTCAAATTTGCGGCCTTGCCTTCTGCTTTGATCGCTTCGCGGCGCTCGTCAAACAGGTCGCTGGCACGCTTGAGGAAGAGCATGCCGAAGATGTATTCCTTGTACTCACTGGCGTCCATGTTGCCGCGCAGGGCATCACAGGCGGTCATCAGCAGGTTTTCGAGGCGGGAGAGAGTGAGTTTGGCAGCTGACATGGGGAACGATGGTACCAAGAAGCCAAGCTTTGGTGGTCAAAATGCAAAACGGCACCCGCAGTGCCGTTTTAGGGGTTTTTATAACAAAACAGGCCTCTAGCGCTTATATGACGGGCGTAAGCAGCTATCTAATTAATAGCAACTGACCGCGCCCGCATCAGGCCGTGCCCGCTTTCACCTTCAAGCGCCAAGCGTGCAGCAGCGGCTCGGTGTAGCCGCCGGGTTGTTCCAGACCCTTGAACACCAGATCGCACGCTGCCTTGTACGCGGCGCTGGTGTCAAAGTGACCGGCCATGTTCTTGTACAACGGGTCGCCAGCGTTCTGCTTGTCCACCACGGCAGCCATGCGCTCGAAGGTTTCCCTGACTTGCGCCTCTGTGACGACGCCGTGGTGCAGCCAGTTGGCCATGTGCTGGCTGCTGATGCGCAGCGTGGCACGGTCTTCCATCAGGCCGACGTTGTGGATGTCAGGCACTTTGGAGCAGCCCACGCCCTGGTCGATCCAGCGCACCACGTAGCCGAGAATGCCCTGCGCATTGTTGTCGAGCTCTTGCTGTTTCTCGGCGGCGCTCCAGTTCGGATTGACGGCCACAGGGATGGTCAGCAATCCATTGAGCAGGTTGTCACGCTCCTTGGTGGCGTCGATTTTTTCCAGCTCTTTTTGCACGTCACTGACCAGCACCTGGTGGTAGTGCAGCGCGTGCAGCGTGGCGGCGGTTGGGCTGGGCACCCAGGCGGTATTGGCGCCGGCTTTGGGGTGGGCAATTTTCTGCTCCAGCATGGCCGCCATCAGGTCGGGCATGGCCCACATGCCCTTGCCGATCTGCGCCTTGCCGCGCAGGCCGCAGGCGAGGCCCACGAGCACGTTGTTCTTTTCGTAAGCGTCAATCCAGGCGCTGGTTTTCATGTCGCCCTTGCGGATCATGGGACCGGCCTGCATGGCGCTGTATATCTCGTCGCCGGTGCGGTCCAGGAAGCCGGTGTTGATGAAGGCCACGCGCGCGCCAGCCTCGGCAATGCAGGCCTTGAGGTTGACGCTGGTGCGGCGCTCTTCGTCCATGATGCCGAGCTTGACGGTGTTGGCGGGCAGGCCCAGCAGTGCCTCCACGCGGCCAAACAGCTCGGAGGCAAACGCGACTTCGGCGGGGCCGTGCATCTTGGGTTTGACGATATAGACCGAGCCGGCGCGTGAATTTTTGATGCCTGGCTGGCCCTGGCGTTTCAGATCGTGCAGGGCGATGGTCACCGTGACGACGGCGTCCATGATGCCCTCCGGAATTTCCTTTCCGCCGTCATAAAGGATGGCCGGGTTGGTCATCAGGTGGCCCGCATTGCGCACAAACATCAGCGAGCGGCCATGCAGCGAAACCGGCTTGCCGTCGGCGCCCTGGTATACGCGATCAGGGTTCAGGCCGCGGGTAAAGGTCTTGCCGCCCTTGCTGACTTCTTCGGTCAGCGTGCCCTGCAAAATTCCGAGCCAGTTGCTGTAAGCGTGCACCTTGTCTTCGGCATCGACCACGGCGACCGAGTCTTCCAGATCCAGGATGGTGGAGAGTGCGGCTTCGAGCACCAGATCGCTGATACCGGCCAGATCGGTTTGCCCGATGGTGGTGCTGCGGTCGATCTCGATGTCAATGTGCAGACCGTTGTGCTGCAGCAGCACCGACGACGGCGCGGCTGCATCGCCCTGGTAGCCCACAAACTGGGCCGGGTCGGCCAGGCTGGTGCTGCCGCTCTTGAGGGCCACCATCAGCTTGCCGTCTTCGATGCGGTAGCCGGTAGAGTCCTTGTGCGATCCTGCGGTCAGCGGAGCCGCCTGGTCCAGGAAGTTGCGGGCAAATTCAATCACCTTGGCGCCGCGCACGGGGTTGTAGCCTTTGCCTTTTTCGGCGCCACCTGCTTCGGAAATCGCGTCGGTGCCATACAGCGCGTCGTACAGCGAGCCCCAGCGTGCGTTGGCCGCATTGAGTGCGTAGCGTGCATTCAGGATCGGCACCACGAGCTGCGGCCCGGCCTGCACCGCCAGCTCGGCATCGACGTTGGCGGTGGTGGCGGTAACCGTTGCAGGCTGCGGCACCAGGTAGCCTATTTTTTCGAGGAAGGCGCGGTAAGCGGGCATATCCTGAATCGGGCCGGGGTGGGCACGGTGCCAGCCGTCCAGCTCTGCCTTCAAGCGGTCGCGCTCGGCCAGCAGGGCGATGTTTTTAGGTGCGAGATCGGCCACGATGGCATCAAAGCCTTGCCAGAAATTGGCGCTGCTGACGCCAGTGCCGGGCAGGACGCGGCTTTCAATGAACTGGTGCAGAACGGTCGCGACTTGCAGGCGGTGCGTTGGGGTACGTGCGGTCATAGTGTGAAACTTCAGTTAAGGGAGGAGGTTGGAAAAAAGTGCAGCACATCGCGCAGGGTGCTGCCGGTGTACATGGGTTGCGTGCCCAACTCTTCAAAGGGCAGCTGGTAGCGGTTGACCCACAGCGTTTGGTAGCCGAACCAAGTGGCGGCCAGCGCATCCCAACTGTTGCAGCTCACAAACGCGATCTGCCGCGCTTCAAGGCCCGTGGCCTGCAGGCCCAGTGCGTAGGCGTCTGGATGGGTCTTGTATTTGCGGATGGCGTCCACGCTGATGATATGGTCCAGCAGGCCCTCCAGCCCAGCGGACTTGACGGCCACGGCTAGCATGGCCGGGTCGCCATTGGACAGGACGCCGGTGACGATGCCTTGCGCTTTGAGGGCCTGCAGCACGTCCTTGTTTTCAGGCAAGGCCGACAGATGCAGGTACTGATTCATGAGCTGCTGCTCGCGCTCCGCGGTGAGCATCAGCCCCAGGCGTTTGCAGGCATAGCGCAAGCCAGCGCGCGTCAATTCCCAAAAAGGCTGGTAGTGCGCGCCGCCGTTGCTGGTAGTGACCAGCCGCGTGTACTCAATCTGCTTGTCGCGCCACAGCACGGCCAAGGCCTGGCCCTGGCCTGGAAACAGCTGCTCCGCCAGCAGGCCCACACTGTACACATCCAGCAGCGTGCCATAAGCGTCGAACAGCACTGCGCGAATAACGGCAGGCGGGGCAGAGCGAGGATTTTCCATGGGCTCTACTTTATTTGATACTTGTCCAATGATTAATGAACGATGAAACGTTATATTTGTGACTTTTATATTAGTAATTGGGTGTGCACCCCGAAGGGGAGTAACAGCTAAATGCGAACAGGCGAAAGCCGCTAACCATGTCTGTTCGCCAAGTATTGATCAGCGAGGTTGACCCTCGCGAGATCAGGGTTTTCGCGTTCGCCTCATCGTGCCCTGCACGCCCGGCGGCGCTACCGCACGGTCACGCGCCACATTGCGCTAACAGCCATGAGTTCTAAACAGAACGCAGCACGTCACCGACGTTAAACTGGGTGATCTTTTTTCGCAGCCGACTCCGTGCCACGACCCTCCATCCAGTTCATCACGCCCGACACGCCCCAGCAACTGGCCGCAACGCGCCTGATCTTTATCGAGTATGCGGAGCAGCTGGGCATCGATTTGTGCTTCCAGAATTTCGAGGTCGAGCTGGTCGATTTGCCCGGCGAGTACGCCGCCCCGGAAGGCAAGCTGCTGCTGGCCTTGGTGGATGGGGAACTCGCGGGCTGCTGCGCGCTTCGTGCCCTCGACTCGGTGGACTACCCCAATGTCGGTGAAATGAAGCGCCTTTTTGTGCGCAAGGCTTTTCGCCGCTTTGGCTTGGGCAGGCAGTTGGCCGAAGCGGTGCTCGACGCGGCGCGCATCGCGGGTTACCGAGGCGTATTGCTGGACACACTGGACGACATGGAGTCAGCCCGCGCCCTGTATGCGGAACTCGGCTTTGTGGAAATTCCGCCTTACTACCCCAATCCGATTGCCGGGGCCCACTATCTGAAGGTGGATCTATAAGCCAGGATTTATAAGCAAAAAATGCCTCTACCCCAAACAAGGCGGGAGCAAGCAGCTATTAAATTCATAGCAATTGGCGCCTTTACAAAAAAAGCCACCGGTCTTGCGAGCGGTGGCTTTTTTGGCAGGCAACGGACGTGCGTGCAAATGACCGTCAGGCTTTGGCTTGCGCCAGCAGAGTGGCCGCATCGCTGACTTCGAACTTGCCGGGACCTTCAATATTGAGGCTCGCCACTTTGCCGTCTTTGACCAGCATGGAGTAGCGGTTGCTGCGCAGGCCCATGCCCTTGCCTGTCAGGTCCAGCGTCAAGCCAGTGGCTTTGGCGAAGAGGGCATCGCCGTCGGCCAGCATACGCACTTTGCCGTCGGTTTTCTGCTCACGCGCCCAGGCGCCCATGACAAACGCGTCGTTCACGCTCACGCACCAGATCTCGTCGACACCGGCGGCTTTGAGCTCAGCGACCTTCTCGACATAACCCGGCACATGTTTGGCCGAGCAGGTTGGCGTGAAGGCGCCTGGCAGCCCGAACAGTGCAATGGTTTTGCCAGCCGCGGCTTTGGCCACATCGACCGGGTTGGGCCCGATTCTGCAGCCGCCCTCTGCAACGTCTGAATATTCCATCAGCGTGGCTGCGGGAAGGGTGTCGCCTACTTTGATCATGGGGTGCTCCTGGTTGGGATAAACGAAAAAAGGAATCGGTAACTCCTATTTTCACTCACGCAGAAAGCCTTGGAGTGGACAACGGTCTTTCTGCGGCTCGTCCCGGCTCATGTTGTCACTTGAGGCGGAAACAAAAACGGCTCACAGAGTGAGCCGTTTTTGATGACTTGCAGTCAAAGTCTTGACGATTTAAACGGCAGCAGCCTTTTCCACCAAACGGGTCACGACCCAGTTTTTGGTCTTTGAAATAGGGCGGCTTTCGGTGATCTCGATCATGTCACCCATCTTGTACTCGCCCTTTTCGTCATGGGCGTGGTACTTGCTGGACAGGGACACAATCTTGCCATACAGCGCGTGCTTGACGCGGCGCTCGACCAGCACCGTCACGGTTTTAGCGCGCTTGTCGCTGACAACCTTGCCAATCAAGGTGCGCTTGAGGGATTTTTTTGCTTCCGTCATTTGTTGGCTCCTTGCTTGACGATGGTTTCGGCCAAAATGGTTTTGGCACGAGCGATGGCACGGCGCGTGGAACGCAACGTAGAGGTGTTGGTGAGTTGCTGCGTGGCTTTTTGCATGCGCAGGCCAAAGTGGGCTTTTTGTAGCTCTTTGACTTCGGTTTGCAGGCTGGCAACGTCTTTTTGGCGCAGTTCAGTAGTTTTCATGGCTTCATTCTCCTGATTACTGGCCGATCATGCGGCTGACGAACGTGGTGCGCAGCGGCAGCTTGGCAGAAGCCAGGCGGAACGCTTCGCGTGCAAGTTCTTCAGGCACACCGACGATTTCAAAAACGATCTTGCCGGGCTGGATTTCAGCCACGTAGTACTCTGGATTACCTTTACCGTTACCCATACGCACTTCAGCAGGCTTTTGGGAAATTGGCTTGTCCGGAAAGACACGGATCCAGATACGGCCGCCACGTTTGACGTGACGGGAAATCGCACGACGTGCGGCTTCAATTTGACGAGCAGTCAGGCGACCACGGTCGGTGCACTTCAGGCCGAAGTCACCGAACGCCACCGAGTTACCCCGGGTTGCGACGCCGGTGTTACGGCCTTTTTGCTCTTTGCGGTATTTTCTGCGAGCGGGTTGCAGCATGGTTTTTCTCCGTTATTCCGACCGATTACTCGGTCTTGGCACCGTCAGCTGCTGCAGCTGGCGCGGCTTTGCGGACGCGCTTAACGGTGGTTTGCGGGGCGTCGGCAACTGGTGCGGCACCAGTTGCGTCGGCAGGTTTGTCGCTGCCATCAGCAGGGGCCGTGTTGATTCCACCGACCGGGCCGCGCGCAGGGCGGGCACCACGGGGAGCCGGACGGTCCGTACGGTCACCAGGACGTGCATCACGACGTGGGCCACGTGGACGGCGCTCTTCTTCTGCCGGCGTCTCCATCATCTTGGCACCGGGCGCATCGCTACGACCCAGCGTATCGCCTTTATAGACCCAGACCTTGACACCGATGATGCCGTAGGTCGTCTTGGCTTCAGAGGTGCCGTAGTCGATGTCGGCGCGCAGGGTGTGAAGGGGCACGCGACCTTCGCGGTACCACTCGCAACGGGCGATTTCAATGCCATTGAGACGGCCGGACGACATGATCTTGATGCCCAAGGCACCCAGACGCATGGCGTTTTGCATGGCGCGCTTCATGGCACGGCGGAACATGATGCGTTTTTCAAGCTGTTGGGTGATGCTGTCAGCGATAAGCTTGGCATCAATTTCAGGCTTGCGAACTTCTTCAATGTTCACGGCGACCGGCACGCCCAGCTGACGGCTCAGTTCTTTCTTGAGGTTCTCGATGTCCTCGCCTTTTTTACCGATCACCACGCCCGGACGTGCCGAGAAAATCGTGATGCGGGCATTTTTGGCGGGGCGTTCGATCAGAACGCGCGAAACGGCGGCGTTCTTCAGCTTGGCCTTAAGGTACTCGCGAACCTTGATGTCTTCAGCCAGCATGCCGGCGAAGTCACGGTTGTTGGCATACCAGCGGCTGGCCCAGTTGCGGCTGATGGCAAGGCGGAACCCGGTTGGGTTGATTTTTTGTCCCATATCCTGCTGCCTTTAGTTGCCAACCACCACGTACACATGGCACGTGGGCTTGCTGATGCTGTTACCGCGGCCTTTGGCGCGCGCGGAGAAACGCTTGAGCGTGGCACCTTGCTCGACGTGAATGGTTTTCACCTTCAACTCATCGATATCGGCGCCATCGTTATGTTCAGCGTTGGCGATGGCGGACTCAACTACCTTCTTGATGATTCCAGCAGCTTTTTTCTGCGTGAAATTCAGGATGTTGAGCGCTTGATCCACTTTCTTGCCGCGAATCAGGTCAGCGACCAGGCGGCCTTTGTCGACCGACAGACGAACGCCCCGGAGGGTTGCACGTGTTTCCATGGTCTTTCCTTACTTTCTCACAACTTTTTTGTCAGCCGGATGACCTTTGAAGTTCCGGGTGAGTGCAAACTCGCCCAGCTTGTGGCCAACCATTTGATCGGTGATGTAGACAGGGACGTGCTGCTTGCCGTTATGCACGGCAATGGTCAGGCCGATGAACTCGGGCAGGATCATGGAGCGACGCGACCAGGTCTTGATCGGCTTTTTGTCTTTGTTGGTAACCGCTTTATCAGCCTTGGCTACCAAATGATGGTCGACAAACGGACCTTTTTTGAGTGAACGGGTCATAGCTAGCCCTTACTTCTTGCGACGCGACACGATCATGACCTGCGTGCGCTTGTTGTTACGGGTACGGTAACCTTTGGTCAGATTGCCCCATGGGTCGACAGGATGGCGGCCTTCACCGGTCTTGCCTTCACCACCACCGTGCGGGTGGTCAACCGGGTTCATCACCACACCGCGAACGGTTGGGCGAATACCCATCCAGCGCTTGACACCGGCCTTGCCCAAACGGCGCAGGCTGTGCTCTTCGTTGGCGACTCCACCAATGGTGGCGCGGCATTCAATGTGAATCTTACGAACTTCACCCGAACGCATGCGCACCTGGGCGTAGGTACCTTCACGCGCCAGCAGCGTCGCAGACGTACCGGCGGAACGGGCGATTTGCGCGCCTTTGCCGATTTGCATCTCGATGCAGTGGATGGTGGAACCCACGGGAATATTGCGGATGGGCAGCGCATTGCCGACGCGAATCGGCGCTTCCGAACCACTCATCAGCGTGGCACCGACTTCAAGGCCACGGGGGGCGATGATATAGGCGCGCTCACCGTCGGCGTAGCAGATCAGGGCAATATGGGCCGTGCGGTTGGGGTCGTACTCGATCGCAGCGACCTTCGC
>DFWY01000093.1 GCA_002381615.1 Polaromonas sp. UBA4122
CGGAGTCATAAGCCTTGTTATCACAGGTGTTGTTTTGACAAATCCAAGTTGCGCAATTAAGCGGACTGCAAAGTGAGCTTGGCCTGGTGCTGGCCGCCCTGGTGGAACAAGAGCAAAAGTCGGGGGCGCAGAGCAACGCGCCGATGGCGCGGAAGCCCGTCTGGCTGGAGAAACAAGCCTTAGGGATTGGAGACTCGCGTGAAAGAGCTTCAAGCTACACAAATGCAGCGTTGAGCGTGCTTATCTTTTGCTATCGTGCTCAACCAAAAAAAAGCGCAGTCCCGCGCCCCGCAGAAAGCTGCCCTTTGGGCCCATGGCTCCTGGGCTTCGCCCCCGCCGCTAGGGGCGCGGCCCAGTGTTTCCGTTTAGTCAGACATACAAGCCCTATCAGGCGGCATGTACGGGCTGGGCGACCAGGCGCACGCCGAGCGCCGCACAGACACGGCTCACGGTGTCGAAGCGCGGCGCGCTATCCGGCCGCAATGCCTTGTACAAAGCTTCGCGGGTGATCCCGGCCGACTTGGCTATATCGGTCATGCCACGAGCACGGGCAATGTCGCCGAGCGCTGCGGCCAGCAAGGCGGCATTGTTCGTTTCCAGAATGTCGGTCAGATAGGCGGCTATAGCCTCCTCGCTGTCCAGGTAAGGTGATGCGTCGAACTCGGGCAGATCATCCACCTTGATGCGTTTTTTCATGGTTGTTTCTCCTGTCAATCCAGCAATGCTGCCAGCGCCTTGGCGCGCTTAATATCGCTTTTTTGTGTGCGCTTAGAGCCTCCAGCTAGCAACACGATCAGTTGTGTGCCGCGCTGCGTGAAATACACCCGCCAGCCCGCACCCAGATGGATGCGCAGCTCAGACACGCCTTCACCCACCGGCTCCAAGTCGCCCATCAGGCCCACTCCAAGGCGTTTGATCCTGGCCGCGACAACACTACGGACCATGACATCGGTTAGTCCATCGTGCCAGGCGGTGAACTCGGGAAGAGGCTTGACCGTGAACATGTGTTAATCGTAATCGACCGATTACACAAAGTCAAGCGCTGGACAAATCCCCCGGTTTGGGATTAGGACCCCGATATACGGCTAGTTTTGCACTTGCCAGTCGATTCAAGCTAACGCATTGTTCTGCTGCTTGTGTTGCAAGGGAGCGATGGACCTCTGGCGGAATACGTACTCGAAATTCGCCAATGTAATGTTTTTTGGCCAAAGGAGTTGGGATCCTCACCGGCTTCGCGCATATCTTTCACCACGACAGCAACGGTTGCTCGAATTCCTTTTAGGGCGCCCTCTGGCGTTTTATCCAACCAGAGTTCATGACTGATGTTGCCGGGGTAACTGACTTCAACGAGGCCGCGAGAGGCCCTGCCCGGCCAAGCCCGTTGGCTCATACCGGTAACCACCCGCAATGACTTCATCGGGTTTTTGATGAAGTCATACAACCCTTACCGGCTCAGGCGGGATGGAACCCCGCCTGCTCAACGACTTCCTGGAGTCCGCGGGTAAAAATCTCCTTCTCGGACTCGGGCAATCCATGTTTATCGAAAACTTCGTTAATGATGGAAAAGCCCTCTAGGAGCCACTTCTTAAGTTTGGCCGCATCGATCTGCACGGCTCCGCCACCGGGATAGTTGGACCCGCAGACGCACGATCCCAAGATGATGATGCTGTCGTCTACGTGATTGAAGAAGAATGCCAAATACGGCCAAGCCACATGGAAGGCCCGAAAAAAAGTTCGCACCTATGGGATGTCGACCAGGGCCTTCGGATCCTCGTCGGCCGTCCATTGCCAAACTCATCTGGCCTTTGTAGAACCATGTCTCTTCGCGCGTAGCTAGCAGAATCCTGAGGCTTGATCACAGATTCGACATTCATCTTCTCGACTGCACGGCGAGAGATCATCAGTACCACCGGATCCCTGATTCCAGTTCGAAGGTCGAATCGTTGGTTTGTCATGTCTCGATTTTCCCTGAACTAGGACATCCTTTTCCCAGCCCGCCTGACCCCGTATCTGCACCCTACCCTATTCCGGCTTGACTAATGCCTGGGGCCCAACCTGAGCCCGGCACAACCCCAGGCAACTGGTTGCAAAGAACCCAATCTGCTGCACCAGGAGCCCTCGTGCATCGATGCCGATAGCGAAACCGATCATGGCAACATTGGCCGCCAGAAAGGCATACCAGCCATACCTGGAGACTCGGCTGTTCGTTGCCAAGAGGAAGGCGCCCAAGAGGCCAAGGAGGGCGCCGGTCCATTCTAAAGTCACCATATTTACGCGGTGTCAGTTTTCTCGATCGTCGTTGATGCCCACCAAATTCAAACCACCAGTGCCTGGCGTGTTTCCCCGGGAAACACTGTAAGCAAAACCAGTGTTTCCAGGGGAAACACCTGCTGATTACGCGACCAATTTAGCGACAGCATCCTTTACCCTTTCAAACAGCGCCTCGTCAATTCCAGACAAATCCAGCCGAGCCGATCGATTTCGTGAGTCGTATGAAAATTTGCCTGTTTGCCCATGTGAGCCTCTGATTTCGAAAGGTTTGGCAACAAATTTACTCTCACCAAGCAACCGTTTGAGCACCTCTGCCGCACTTGGTCTTGGCGAAAGCTTCGAAAGTTCATTAGCTCGATTTAATACACGATCAGGGTCTTTTTGAATCGCTGCCGTAAGCTCAGTTGCCCACCGGAATTGGATATCCAGGGGAGACTGAAATGCACTCAAAACGCTAACAGGAAGCCTCGCGAGTGAAACTGCTTTGCTGACTGTTCCTGGCTCGATTCCGACCGTTTCAGCAAGTTTCCTCAGCGACGCAAACAACCCATCATCAAGCGCCCTTGCATACATGAGCCCCTGCTCATACGGCCGCAAGTCTGCCCGTTGTCGGTTTTCCCTGTCCATTTGCGCAAACAGCTCCGCGTCGCTCACGGCTTCGATTAATGCAAGCACGGGAAGCCCGAGCTCCAGACACGCACGATGGCGCCGGTGGCCAAAGACAATTTCGTACTCACCCGTGCTCCCCGCAATCGGACGAACTTTGATGGCCTGGACGTTACCGCCGGCGGATTCAATTTCTGACTTCAGAGCTTCAAATTTCTTGGATTTGAATGAGTCCTCGGAACGATTGGCCCAGTGGCTCGCTTTGATGGACGTCGGGTCTAGACTTTTCGTCAACTCCGAATCCTTAAATGCTTCGAGTTCACTGCGCAATTTTTCGTTTTCTTCAGCAATCTTACGGTCGCTGTAAATGCTATCTACATGAAATCCGATTGCGGTTTTCTGTGCCTCTGGAGCATGACCATCCTTACGTCTAGCCGCGCCATCGGCAGCGATTTTCCCGACGTTAACTTTTGAAAGTTTGTCTTTTAGTGACATCGTGTGTTCTCCTGTGTTCACGCGTTCTGCGTAACTCGTTTGAAATCGGCGAGCTGCCTTCCCCATGCCATCAAAATTTGAACCTCCACAAGCTCGACAAATCTCTCGTACGCATCGAACGCGCGGCGATAGGTTTTTGAGTTGATTTCCGATGGTGCGATGTCGTAAATGGTTCCGAACGATGCACTGGCGCCCTTCGTGGCGCTGGTCTCCGGAATCTCAACCGGCAGCAGCTTGTCGCCGTAGGCCCCGCCAATCCACTCGCGGACCGCGGAGGATGAGGCGCTGTTGTAGTCAACGCGCGACAACAGGATGTTCACGAAATCGAACTCCTTTGTCTTGTTGCGTTCAGTTATCAATCCTTTGACAACGTCATTGAAAAGACTGAAAAACTGAGAACTTGAAATGAAGTCAAGATTGTTCGGCGGAACCGGAATGATGAGCCCATCAGCAGCCAACATTGCATTGATGGTCATGTAGGAGAGGGCAGGGGAGGTGTCGATGACGATAACGTCGTAGTTTTGTCGAACATCATCAAGGGCGAAGCTGAGCACATTCCAGAACTCAAAATTCGCCTCATTTTTTTGTCGGGCCGGCAGCGCAAATTCAGCGCCGTATAACGATAGGCTTGCTGGAATGACGTCGATTCCGTCCCAGTACGTTTTCCTTATCGCATAGGCTGCAGATTGGTGGGCGCCGTAGCAAAGCGGAAGCAACGTGTCGTCATCGTCCACGTTGTCAATGCCCATCAGTGTTGTCGCTGATGCTTGAGGGTCCTGGTCAATAATGAGCACGCGATGACCTCGCAGGCTCAAGCCTTGCGCAAGCGCAACCGCAGTCGTGGTTTTGCTGACGCCGCCTTTGAAATTACAAACACCGATAACGATGGCGTCGGCTCCCTCTGGGCGCATGTTCTCCTTGAATATTGAGCGAGTCCAAGCACGCAGCGCTTCCAAGCTAAACATGCGACGTTTCTTGCCGGGCTCAGGCTCCATCGACCCAGGAAGATCACCTTTTCGGATGCGCGCCAAAACCTCTTTGTCATCGAGTCCACAAAACCATCCAAGTTGGAGAGCTGTGAAGGTCGGGGCTGGCTTAACGAAGTCCGGCTCAAGAAGACTTTCCCGAACGCCATCTACGACGTCCCTGGCTTTTTCGCCCAACGTTATCAAGTCGGCGAGGTTTATACGGCTGGTAACGACTTGTGCTGGTTTTTTCATGGCGGCAATTTGCAGGTTATCTTGAATAAAATCTGATTGTACGTTCTACGGTTGAAAAATGCCAATTTTCCACAAAGATGTAGCACTACCACTTCTTTCTTGCAGCCCGTTTTGACTTCATGCCTTTTGTTGTTCCTTTTCTAAAATCGTCGTCCAACAATTGGAGTTTTCCACAGAAGCTGTGACTGGGTGGCCTTCTTCTTTTAAATATCTTTAATAGGTTTAAGACTTTACGTTACAAATTATCTTTATAAATCAAGTAGTTACGTGATTTCAGATGAGGAAAAAACCGGGATAGATGAGACTTTAACCGGGATAGATGAGAAAAAAACCGGGATAGATGAGAAAAAAACCGGGCTCCTACATAAATATCAACATGCCAGTGAAGACCTGTAAATTGATACAGTAATATCACATATGCGACCAGTTTTTAGTAGAAAAACGCCAGTCTAAAAGTCTTTCAGATGAGAAAAAAACCGGGTTGGAAGAGTTGTCAACGCACGAATTCAGCTGCTCAAATGAGAGAAAAACCGGGTTAGGTAGTAATTTCAGATGAGATGGCATATAATTTATCTCATCTAAAGAGACTCATCTTCTATATGGACCCTCATCAAAAAATCAACAAGCCCGTATCGACACTAGCCATCATTCCGAAAACAGGGTCCATTACGAGGCTTGGTCGCCAAGCGTACGCGGTTATGTTGATGTCCGCTCGGGAGCAGGCGGCGGAAGATGTCGAGACAGGTATGTTCTCGTCTCCTCTGCACGCCGTCATCGAAGGCTTTGATGGCAATAAGGAGTCGATGAAGGTGTTGAAATCGACGTTGCGCTCTATGGTTTCAAGCGTTATTGAGTGGCAGTCACCAACCGATGGTGAATCTGCGGAGTGGAATGCGTGCGGCCTGCTGTCTGGCGCCAAGATTAAAGTCATCAAAGGGGAAAATCATATTTTCTGGGCGTACGCCCCGAATCTTCGCAGCGAGCTCCTGAACCCACAGCGCTACGCACAGTTGCAGCGCTCCACGATTTCCAAAGCCAAGAGTCACGCAGGTCTCGCCCTGTATGAGAATTGCGTGCGCTACAAGGATGTGCCTTCCGGCCTGACCAGCGAACATCCATGGGAATGGTGGGTGCCCGTGTTGCGTGGCAAGCCTGTGAAGAAAGGTAAAACTCTTGAATACGGGATTTTCAATCGGGACACGCTGAGCAAGGCGATTGCAGAGGTGAACGAGATTTCAGAAATTTCAGTGGCGTTGAGAGAAAAGAAATCAGGAAAGTCCGTGACCACGATTCAGTTTGAAGTCAGAAAGAAGCCTAGGACTGCGGAGTCTGCGCAAGAAGAGTCGCAAGGTCCGGTTAGCGCGTTGTCCCTGGTGAAGGCAGAAAAGATGGGGATTCCAGCAAAGATTGCTGATGAGCACTTTGGGCGGTACGGCGACAAAGCATTTTTGGGTGCGCTGAATAAGTTCGCGTTGCGGCTTACGCAGTTTACGGCGCCTGTTGAAAATAAGCTCGCCTACCTGAAGACGATTCTGGAAAATGGTGTCGCAGAGGAGTCCGTAGAGCAGCTGACGACTTCTGTGGAAGCGGTGAAAGAGGAAAGAGAGCCGCCGGCACTTAGCTCAATCCAGCTAAAACAAGTGCAGATGGCGGAGCAGGGTACAAGCCAGCTTGAAACTGTAAAGAAGGAAATTGCGGCCTTGCCTGAAGGGGAGAAGGAGGCGCTCGTTGACGAGCTCAAGGAATACATGGCAGCACAAAGGTTCTCAGCGCGCATGCGTTTGCGTGTCGAGTCTGGCGAATTGGAGAATCCCATAATTCAAGGCATTCTTGCAAGAATCCACTGGAAGAAGACGCGCGGGGCCAGCTGGTCGGCGGAGTCGTGAGGACTTCCTGGCTGCCATCAAGTAGCTAAACCGGCTATTTCAGTCGAATTAGACGATCAAAAGTAATTTCCAAAGCTTCCCTTAGTGGACGGCGTCAACCAGCATGGCCGGTCGTTAGGATGGTTGTCGCTGCCTTTTGATGATTGACGTTTGCGATTGGCTTTGTCGTTTTCAAGTTGAATTCTCTGACGCCGAAGGGCCACTTTGCCGCGGTAGATCAAACTCGAGTTCGGCCGCTTTGGCATCAGCATTCGATTCCTGGGCCGCATCCAGGACAGCGTCCTTCCGAGGCCTAGCCGACTGGATTTGCGTTTCTGGACATTGATTACCGCGGTCTTGGTGTTTCAAATGGAGTTGGCAGATGGCGACGAGGTTCACCGAAAAATTCCTTTTCAGCCTGACTTGCCTTTTCATTTGGCATTTTCAGGAGTTTGACTGGACCGGTAGATTTGATGGGCAAACTTGCTAGCTCATTCGCAGGGGCAATACTTGATTTGTTTGTGTTAGCTTCGGCCGTTTTGCGCCCGCCATCGGTGCTCACCAGTACCTTTAAAGACAGTTGTAATTCAGCCGCAAAAGAGCGAACATCGGATTCGAATCCAACCGGGTCACGATAGACACCTGTTGCACCAGTGGTCACCAGCACCCGATGCCCAAACTTGGACTTTGCATAACATAGGCAACTCTTGATTGCTGATTTTGTGAGTTGCACTCCCGTCTTGGCAGCGAGGACCAGCGAGTTGCCGCACTCGTCGTGGTCCCGGGTATCGTCGATTCCCGACCGCACGCCTCTAAGCGTGAGATCACTGTAACGTACCCAGAGTTCATCGAAAGCCTGCCTCCACGCGGCCGGAGCCTTGGATGTATTGATTGCTTCCTGAGCTACTTTGGCAGTCTGAGCCGCCGCATCAACGGCTTTAGCGGCTTCAACGGCGGCAGATTTCTGAGCGGCAATTTTCAAAGACACGTTATAGGTCTTTTCGTCATGCCATTCAGCGTTCATTCCCAATTCGTCGGCCGTGCGCACGACGGTATCAATGTATTCCCGGCTTCCGGATACAAGAAATTTCGAGTGACCAAATTTAGCCTTAGCAATCGCCAGCTGCGCAGCAATCGTTCCACCCTCGGTGTCAAGAATGAAGTCCGCATTCTTTGCATTCCAGATTGCATTCGGTTGCGTGAATGCAAAAGGCTTCACGTCTTCTACGGCCAGGTCGACATCGCTTCCTTTTGAAATCTTGGCGCCGAGCTCCAGGAGGTCGGCAGCCTTGACGCAATCGGTAACGCACTCGACGTGCATTGTCGACCTGGTTATGGTCGTATAGAAGGCGTTGTAGTTCAACGTTGGGTCGTTCTTTTGAAGGTGAATCCAGAGCTTCCCCTCCTTGGCCATCGTTAAGCCCTGGGTGGAATGTGCAGACATCACCCAACCGTAAGTCAACGGCATTGATTCCGTAATTGGAATTTCCATTCGGGAGCCGTCATTCAGATTTCGAATGGTCATTCTATTTTTCTCGGAATCAACGAATTCAACCACCGCCCTAGTTCCGTTTTGAATCACCCAGGCATCCTTGTCAGCACGGTCGACGGAAAATTTGAATTCGGCATTGAACTTAATGACGTCGCCGCTAGCAATCGCCATTGGGTCGTTCTCGCCAATTTGAACCTTGGCGCCATCGCCCGCCGGGTCGAACTCGAATTTCTCTCCAGCACGCTCTCCACCAAGACGTTGCAGCGTTACCGTTCTCAAGATGGTATTGGCACCGACAATTCGGCAGGTTTCACCATTCTTCATCCCGGGAGCCTTAATGGTCGCGCGGACCACAGAGCCGACCTCATAGCTGCGCATCAGCTGCTTCTGGGTTGGCGTGAGTCCGTAGTCCTCGAATGCCTTGACCAGGTGGCCACCGGCCATGCCGGCTTCGCGGTCCAGGATGGAGCCTCCGATTCCGAGCTTTTCCCGAATCGCCAGATTGATTTTCTTGCGGTCAGCATTCAAGCCGGTGATTACCAGGCTCTTTTCGCGCTCGGCCTGATTAAGGAGCGCAACGGAACTGGCAATGTAGTCGATGCGCTTTTCCGGATTCCTGATGGCTGTGACCATGGAATTCTTGTAGAGATTGGCCAGAGCTAGCATCGGGTTGTCGCGTGACCCCTCGTGCGCATGCACCAGCGCAATCGTTTTCGCTCGACGCATTTCTGTCAACCGGACCGTTGTACCCAACTTCTCAGTCTCCTGGAGCACCTGGTAAAACGGCGCACCTGCGTTCACGGGGCTGAACTGCTTGTTGTCGCCGACGAGCACGAGATGCACAACAAACTCTGATGCAAGCGCCTGGATGCGAGCAAAGCCCGCGGCATCTTTTAAACCGGCTTCATCAAAGATGATGCTTGTCTTTCCCTTGACGACATTTTTCTTCCACCAATTCCTGGTGAGCATCGCCTTCTGGCTGGTAATCGCGTCAATGCCAGCCTGCAGCATGGCTGCAACGGCGGTCTTGGTCGGCGCAAATCCGAAAGTTTTGTGGGCAATGGCATCGTTGACCTGCTTGACCACTTCCATTGAAGTCGTCTTCCCTGTGCCGGCGTCGCCAATAATGACTGAAATCATATTCTTGCTAAGCGCACACTCTTCGATGGCTTCGCGCTGCCCCATAGTGAGCATGAATCCATTGATTGTCTGGAAGTCATGAATAGCACTGTGAACCAACTCGACAGTAGCGCTTGGCTTGCGAGCTCCGACCCCGGCACGAAAATTCTTGTAGATGGACTCGTCAGTCTCGATACGCACTTTGGTGGTCATGTTGTCGATGCCGGTGGTCTTCACCAACGTGCCATCGACAAGCAGTTCATCGATGGCGGTGTTGATGGCGTCGACATCAAAGTGCATGTCACCGGCATCAATCATTGCGAATTTGATTGCTGAGCTGCGGGAAAACCTCGACTTGTTGGTCGTCAAATGCTCCGCTGCCATCAGCACAGCGTCGCGGGCGGTGCGAGCCGCTTTCGGCTGCATTTGAACTTTTGTCAGCTGCTCTACGGCATCTGGGGTTTGTGCAATGTAGGCTGGAATTATCCGGCCGCCGGCCTTTTCTTTGGCATCCGTGACGCGTTGCTTGAGCTCAGCAAGGTCGAGGCCACGGGTGGCGGCCTTGTGCTCCCACCACGCTAGGCGCTCATTCCTGGGGATGTCGTAGTCTTTGGTCAGGCGCGTCTTGTAGTTTGCAACCGTATTGGCTTCGGACCCGTACTTCTCCACAAGTTCCGGGTGTTTGGTGATGTAGTCCTTGATGCTTGTCCGGCCATCTGAAAAGGCCTCAATGTCATCGCGGGTGTATCCGGCAATTTCGAAGCCATCCTTGGTAGACTGCAGCGCGTATCCGTTTTCACGCATGAGACTGGCCAGCTTTTGCAGGAAGATGGCATCGAGCTTCTTTTGCGCGCGCAAAAGAGAGCTGGGGTCGAGGGACAGCAACTTCTTGTTGCCGTGCGCGTCAAGGCCAAAATCGCCAGCGGCATGGGCGGCGCTGAAGATAATGTTGTGGAAATGCGCCTGCGGGTCGCCGCCGGTCAGGCTCACGGCGTCACGGACTGCATTGGCTTCGCATTTTGACTTCTTGTCATTTTCTTGATCACGAAGTCTTGACATGGTGTGAAAGAACGATGTCCACACCGCGCCCTCAACCGGCACCGACATTTGGCGACTCTTGGCACCGCGCTTGCCGTTAACGGTGATTCGGACTCGAAGCTCTTTTTGGGCTGCGTCCATGGCACAACGATTGGCTTCCTGAAGCAACTTCAGCAGAACCTCATCCTTCATAACAAGAATCTGAAGGCTGACGGTTTTCGGCGGGCTGGCGGTGGCGTCCATTGCGTGGACGTTTTTACGTACACCCTTTTTGCCCTTTTTCTTAACCTCTGTTTTGAACTTAGAGGGATTCGCCTGCACTTTACTCTGACCGCTGGGGTACTTGCCTCTCATGGCGTCGACGTAATGCTGGAGGTTGAAGCCACCTTTCGTAAAGCCCAATGCCTCCACGCCATCCCCATAGAAAGCCGTCTGGATTAACGGGCTCTCAGAGCCATCTTCGTAGTCCTCCGATTTGGAGTTCGCCTTTGGGGTGTAGTACTTCGTGCCAGGACTCATCAGTGCACGCCGGAGATATTGATGGCCCTCGATGTCATCATTTATCAGCTTGGCAACCATGTAGTTCGGGTTGCCATCAATCATTGTTACTTTGAAGCTCACGGCGACCTCTTAGCGAGCGGGCTTCAGAGCTGCCGAAAGGAGCGCCGTCTGGCGTTCTACAGCCAATTCGAGCTGGGAAATATGAGCCGTCGATTCCATGAGTATGGCTACCAGGCGCTCAGAATCCAGCCCTCGCGCGGGACCTTGAACGGCAAGCATTGGATAGACAAGTTCGGCAATGCTCACACCAGACGCTTCAGCCTCTTTCTCCAGCCTGTGCTTTAGTTCTGCCGGTACGCGCATAGAGAGAACTACCTTCTGTGGAGCTTTGCCCTTCACGGATTTCTCGACCATTTTCTGGACACTGGTTTTTGGTGTGGCCTTGCCAGTGGACTTGGCTGTCGAATTGACGATGTTTGCGTTCACGGATTTCCCCATTTTTGATTCGTTGAATTGAGCAATTGGTGCCGCCACCGGTGCGCATATATGCCCGATTGGCAGCTTTGAATCTCATTCGGAGCTTCTGAAGTCCGGACTTCTGAATTTGGGGTTGAGGCGCTTGTATACGCAAAAAACAGCGTTGATTTCAACCGTTCCTAGAGGAACAACACGTACAGTATATCGTATGCGGTGTAAACAATCAAGTATTTATAGCAACGAAATACCTTGCCCCTAGTTCTCTCCAGTGAAATCGCGTTGCTTCCAGCAGGAACACCGCTACCCGCCAGGGTAGCAGTCGTGTAATAAGGAGGACGAAGGACGACGCATGCCAGGAAACCAAGCTCCGCTTGGGTTTCCGAAGACTTTGTGCACTGAAAGTGCGGTATTTGTATTGGACTATTGAGCAGTAATGAGCACTACTGCGCATAAGTTAGCGTTGCTGGGCATTAACCGGCAGTCCTGAACACAGAACAAAGTTTGACTTGTAGAATCGCCACGTATGAGATATACTAACCGAATGATAAAAAAAGCAACCGGAACAACTGACGAATCCATCGACTTGGTCGCTGGTTTGAAGGGTCTGCGCTCCTCAAGAAGCACAGCAATGCTGAGCCCGTACTCTGAGCAGACTATTGCCATGTTCAAGTCCGGATGGGAAATACGTGCCATGCGGGACTTCATAAATGCCGAGCTAGAAGCTAAAGGCTTTGAGTCGGTCAAGCGCGAAACATTCAAGCGATGGGTGCTAAAGCTCATCAAAGTCCAGAAGCTGAGAGCACATGCGCTTGGAGAGCTGTGGGCCAGTGCGCCAAGCCTAGTTGACGCTCAAGTGATTAGTCCTCTGGGCGCAGATCACGCTACCGAAGCCGTCACGCAGGGTGGAAGTCAGAAGCCTGGCAGTCAATTTGCACGGACCTACGGATTGGAGGAGGGATGCGTAAGACGTCTCTCGAAGCCCGCATCTCCATCGAACACATCGGATACGAATTCGATTGGTGCGGTCGAGATCAAGAACTTCTCCGAAGACGAAATGATTGCCCGTCTTGATGATCGAATAGCTATGGCGGACGAAAAGCGCGGTAAGCATGGTGCTGACACTAGCAATCCCGTCATCGATATTGACAGATGACGTCAGCACAGCATTCGCATTTCCAACCTAACTTAAAACGGAGAAATCATGAAAACCAAGCCACAAATTGAATCCACAGCAACATTTAAAACCATTTCGAAACCAGCCCTCAAATTTCTGGTCACAAGTGGAGATACGGCCGACCAGGGAAAGACCACAATTGCCGACAACATTTTGGCTCCACGCCTGTCGAATCCAATTCGTCTTGAAATCGAAAACAACGAATCATCGAGTTCGAGAAAGCAAGACGTTCGACGGTTCACAGTGGACCAATTTTTGGATATCAAGTACGAATTCAATTCTGCCGAGGATGGACGCGGATTGATTTGTGACGTCGGAGCCTCAGAATACAAAGAGTTCATGGCCGTCTGCAAACGGAAATTTGGTGGCGTAACCAACTATTTCGAACGTGTGCTGTTTGTTATCAAGGCGGGCGCCACCAAGGAGCAGTTGGCACTTATTAAATTGCGGGACTTGCTGTCGTTTGGCCTGGATGCCAAGAAGCTAAGCGTCGTCTTCAATTGTGCTGATTTTGATGATTCGAATATCGCGGCGGCTGAGGCCAGAATTCGTACCACATTTGCGCAGGTGTACGAGACCGGGGAAGACTTCGGCTTTCACGTATGCAAGACCCCAATTTATCAGGACGACGACTTCTATCGTTCGGTATTCAAGTCGCGAAAGTTCGACGCGAGCTCGATCTGTGATGAGCAGAACTTTGCATTGAAGGTTCGCGAACTGACCAAAAGTGGTCTCTCAAAAAGCAATGAAGATGTCCAGAAATACATGCTTCTTGACGACCTGCAGAGCGCTGCATTGACTAGTGTTCGTCCAAATTTGGATTCAGTGTGGGAAGAAATCATGGCTGCCCACCATACTAGCCAATCACGATAGTCGCCATATCTGGAGTTAGACATGAAATTCATAAATGAAATCGGCGCAAACGATGATTAACTCGACCGCTGGTAAAGCGGCTGTTCCACCCTCGTCATCATCAAAATCTGCATCAACTGCATCAACTGCATCAACTGCATCAACTGCATCGGTGCAAGCCGCAGCGCGCGCCCCTTCGGTTCAAAACACTGCACTTGCAAATACGACCTCACGAAGAATGGCGATGCCGGAAGCCGGGAAAATCGTCCATCCGGCAACAAGTACAGTATGTCAGCAAGAGACGACCCGCCGTGATGACATCGAGAGGGTGCGTCAGTTCATCACTTCGCTGAACTTGAACGAAGAAGAGTCCAAGCAGCTGATGATGCCGTTGGCGTCGAGAGTGATGGATGCTGTGGCCAAGGAAATGGCCATTCAGTTTTCATCGAAAGAGGCTGTCCGTTTCCAGAGTACACCGGCTCACGTGCTCACGATGATGATGAACTACATCGAGCTATATCTGCGCGAGGCAGAGTCTTCAACACAGAGGATGCCGGTTCTTGTGGACGCTATCGTCACGAAGGCCATTGGCACTGTCAGTGGTCCAGCATTCCGCAAAGAACTATCGGCAGCGGTTGCGCATGCGGTAATGGATTCGGTGGCGGAGGTTGTTGCCGGATTAAATCAAGTAATCACAAACTCCAGGCAATTCCAAAATGACGTCAGAAAAATGCTTCTGCAGTCGTTGACAGAGTCAGCCGTAACCATCGACAAAGCTGCCAAATCAGCCTCCGACGTTGTAACGACTGCGATCAAGGCATCCACGAAACCGATTACTCAATCTGCCGCTTCGATTGCCCAATCCGTCTGCCAAATTGAGGGGCTCATTGGCAAGGACAGTGATTTCGGAAAAAACATGCGTGGTCTTCGTGGCTACTTGGTCGCGACCGCAGCATTGCAAAAGAAGGTTGATGGGTTCAATGCTCGTCCCTGGTACCAGCTAATAATCGACGGAGTCAAGAAGGCTCCATATTCTTTCGCCGGAACTTGCGCGGCAGTTCTGGTTGTAATTGGCCCGGTTTGGTGGGTTTGCGTTCGAATTTTCATTCAACACGCTTGATTGAATATCCCACAGTTGCAATCCAAGTCTAGCCTGGAGTCTGCACTTTGGTTTGGGCCGAGGATGCAGCCAACCCTTTTTTCTTGACCTTTGCTCCACTAGCACCCTGTTTAACCAGGGCTTCACGCATCTCTAAAACGCCGGCGTTGTTCCACTTACCCGTCACCATTGGACTCTTCACGGTTCCGCGGGCCAGGCCTTCGGCGGTCACACAGCGCACCCACTCATCGAGAACCGCAGAACGCTCGTACTCGGGCACCGACAGCATCAATCGCTTGAGGCCTGTCATGAGCCGGTTGACATAAGGCGAAGGAGGCCCACCTTTCTTGAGCCATCGGTATGCTGACGAGGACTCAGCGCCAAAGAGTGCACCGAACTCACGTTGACCCAGGGCACCGCGGACTGCAGATAAGAATTCAAAAAGCTCATCAGGCGCTGGCGATTTGGGAATCGGACATAGCTCAGGATGCTGGTCATAAAGGCGTACTAGGAGAGCTAACGACGAATCCTTTATTGGAAGTTCGGATTCCTGCCGAACGATGTGCATCCATCTCGTCATGCTCAACGAAAACAGGTAACAGGCCTCTCCGACGAGCAGGCCCAAATGTAGTCGCAACATGTCGAGGTCTTTTCCGTAGACCGGGCGGCCTTCCGGAATGGTTCCTTTTGTACTCATATTGCCTCTGAAGGGTGTTTTTGGCGCTAGCGATCGAGTTGCATTGTAATCGCGTTTAAGATATTAGAAACGCATGTATTGTGTACAGAATACTCTCCAAGAATCGAGCGATTTCTATGTCTACCGTCCGCCTTCAAGCTTTCGCAGTCCTCAAATCAAAAGCCCAGATAGGTTCAGAAAAAAATACCGGAGAAATGGTGCCTTTGTGTGGCGCAAGTGACACTAGAGTGAATGCTGATGACAAGTGTGTAGATGTACTGCTTGACTCAGTGCCATTCCGTCTTGACTCCATTACAGAAAGAGCAAAAAATCTCAGTCGAAATCGTTTAGGGCTATTTTTTTTATACGGTATACGTGATTCGCTGGCGGAGACATCTTTTTGGAGTAGCGAAGCAAGGAAAAACGACTCAGTTTTGACGACTGCCGAGTTTGAGTACGAGGTAGGCGCGATCTATCCGAACCTGGTCGACAGAAAGACAATTCGGGAGTTCAGAAACGAATCAGGAGCCTCCATCCGATTCGCAAATGTCTCTCGAATGAAGCGCGAGATGCTTCTGGATGTTCTCGCCAAATTCCAGCAGTTCATCAAGGAGGAGGGGGGCAAGGTCGACCAGATGGCCACCACCAGGGATATGGCGACCAGACCAGACCTTTGGGTTAAAGTATTGGAGAGTGACCAAGACCTCAAGCAAATCGATATCCTGGTGGTTCCAGTTGCGGACCTAGAAGGTCCGAAATCGCACAGTCGCCAGGTGGCATGGGTCCGACCGGGGACAAAGATTGTGTCAACGATGCAGTCGAGGACGGATATCAGGCTGTTAAATCCTTCGTGGATGCTGGAGTCGGCAACGCGGTAGTGTGTTGAGGCTACGATTTGTCTTCATATCTTGCAGTTGCTGATCGATGCGAATCACCAACTTCTCGCCCGCACGCAGTGGGTTTCGTGCAACTCCTGTGCGTTTGACATAGCTCCAAAACAATTCTCTGGGTTCAAGTCGGGCGCATAGCCTGGAAGAACGTGCATGGTCAGGCGTTCCTTGGTGCTGGCGATGTAGTTTTTCACAGCGACGGTCTTGCGTGCGGCTAAACCATCCACAACCACCATCCGTCGTCGCGATCCGTGAACGCTTTTATCAAAAAATGAAATCACTCAAATGAGTGGACGGCACCAGCGGCTGCCCTTGTGTTGCGGGCAGGCCATCTCCAGTCAGTGACATCCGTCAAAGCTGTCGAGCGCCTGAAGCCGATGGCCATCGTCCTTCCGTTGGCCTGGCAGGCTTTGCGCGCGCGGCCGAATTGGGCCTTTGCGGGTGCGGTTTTGTGTTCGTATCCGGCACCCGTGTGTGTCATGCTTTTTCTCCTGGTGGCTGCCCTTAGGGCGGGTTGAGTTTTTAAACTGCGGGTTTGATGATGGAATATTGCGCGCGCAATTCGGTGATTGCGAAGGCGTCTTGGGCTTCGGACAACCACAATTTCTGTTTGCCGGCCTCAGTGTTGATTTTGGCTTCTGAAATATCGACCAGGTACCAGTCCGACGAGCGCCGTTCGAGACGAACAGTGGTGGCCTTTCGACTGTTTTGGTACGCGCGCGCAACACTGTCGCCGCTCGTATGCACGAGCACAGCGCCCTGGGCGCGGGCCTTGGCGGCTACCAAGCAGACAACTGTTTTTTCGGCCTGTTTGGCCAGGTCAATGATGTCGACTGCGTCGTGCAAAGTGTGTGCGGTTGCGGTGCCGTTCACTGCGCGCAGGGCAATTTGGATCTCGTTAGTAGCTTGGACGGTGATCTTGATGGGTTTCATGATGTCTTCCTTGTGGCGTGTTGGTATTTCAAATGATGGGGAGAGTATATAGGATACGCCCTATTATATCAAGCAAAAAAGGAGTCCGGATGCAAATCAGGTTTAGAAAATAGTTGGATCCGTAATCCATTGTTGATACCGTTCGGCCCAACTTCTAGGAAACCCAGGAGCGAGCTCGTTGCCTTCTGGTGATATGGGTTACCGCCAAACGGTGGCCCAACCTGTAACTTCAAGTGTGACCCATTCTGAACGTCCGCTCCTGGCCGAACGCGGTTGCTCAGTTTGATGAAATCAACGCCACATTGCTGACCTTCCAAGTCATATCTGAACGGCCGGTTTGGATGAGGCATTTCGGCAAACTGGCTGACAGCAATCAGCTCTTGAACCTGTCGTTCAAGTGAAAAAGTTTGCAGCGCCCATGTGACGGTCGGCTTCGCAGCGTAAAGAGTCGGTGGCCAGTGCCCGCTTTCTGGCAACCCAATTGCATGAGTTGGGGTGCCGGTCAGCCGCCGTTCGTGGCGGTCAACTTGGTGCCCAATGCTGACCTTCGGCCCGTCACGTGATGAAAGGCGGGTACCAAGGTACAGCAGATGTTCCAGAAGGCAATTTATCGGCATGTCCTTGGCCAAAGGCGGCACTGGCCACATCCAATAGTGACGGCTGGTATTCGCCGGTTTTCGGTCATAGGCCAGAAAATCATCACGAACGGCAGCTACTAGTTCCGCTGCCGCTGCGCGTGATTCCAAGCGTTGTATGCGCGCATTCACCGGATTCCTTGAAGGAGGCGCGCTTCGCATCATTTTTGCATGACAATGGACGACATTAACGAACACGATCTGTCCAAAAGTTCGGGGAAGAAATTGTGGCGAGTTCATTTAGTGCCGAAGACAAGCGGGGTTCCCTGTGGCATCGCTGGGATCCTCACATCCACACGCCCGGCACCGCCCTGAACGACCAGTACGCCGGTCCAGATCCTTGGGGAGCGTTCCTGGACGCCATCGAGGCGTCGAATCCACCGATTCGCGCGATGGGTATCACCGACTACTTCGGCATTGAACGCTACGAGCAGGTCGTCGACGAAAAGCACCGTGGGCGTTTGTCTGGGGTGGGTTTGATATTCCCCAACGTCGAGCTTCGACTGGGCATCGAGACCGCGAAGGCATCAGCGGTCAACATCCACCTGCTCTTCTCGCCGCATGATGCCGACCACATCGACCGGATCAAGCGCTTCCTGCTGGAGTTCGAGTTCCCCTACCTGGGCGAGTCCTACCGATGCCAACGCAGCGACCTCATCCGATTGGGCCACGCCCACAAGCCAGACCTGACAGACGACGAGGCAGCTCGGTCCGAAGGTGCCAATCAGTTCAAGGTGAACTTCGACCAGCTCAAGCAGGCATGGTCAAAGAACGAGTGGATCAAGAAGAACACCCTGATCGCCGTCGCCGGCGGAGAGAAGGACGGGACCTCCGGTCTGCGCGACGCCACAGCCTCGTTCGCGGCACAGCGCAAGAACGTCGAGGGCCTTGCCCACATCATCTTCAGCGCCAATCCCAAGCAGGTCCGCTTCTGGCTGGGCAAGGAATCGGCCACCGTCGAAGAACTCGAAAGCCAGTACAACGGATGCAAGCCCTGCCTGCACGGGTCGGATGCGCATTCGCTCGCCAAGGCCGGGCAGCCAGACGGCGACCGCCGCTGCTGGATCAAGGGCGACCTGATGTTCGACTCGCTACGCCAAGCCTGCATCGAACCCGAAGAGCGTGTTTTCATCGGCATCGAGCCACCGCGCGGCGCATTGGACAGCCACACGATCAACTCGGTGTCTGTGACGAACGCGCCCTGGATCGCGAACGGTGCCGTTGGGCTGAACGCGGGACTGGTTGCCGTGATCGGCGCGCGGGGCTCGGGAAAAACAGCCTTGGCCGATCTGATTGCGGCAGGCGGTCTTGCGCTCTCCCCTCACTTGAACGAGCGCTCCTTCATCCTGCGGGCGAAACAACACCTCGGTGACAGTAGAGCCGAACTGCGATGGGCATCTGGCGAAACGACTGGCAATGAACTCGCCCAAACCGACATGGAGGACTTCCTGGACAGCCCGTATGTCCAGTACCTGTCGCAGCAGTTCGTCGACCAGCTCTGCTCGGCGGAAGGCTTGAACGATGCACTGGTCACGGAGATCGAGCGTGTGATCTTCAATGCTCACCCGCTCAACGAACGTCAAGGCGCCGACTCTTTCCAGGAGTTGCTGGGCCTTCGGCTGGAAACTTCGCGCCAGAAGCGCGAACGCCAGCAACAGGCTCTGACCAGGGCGTCCGCAGACCTCACCGACGAACGTGTCAAGAAGGACGGCCTCAAGGCGCTCGAGAAGGACCGGGACGAGAAGAAGCGTGCGATCGACAAGGACAAGACCGACCGCAAGTCGCTGGTTGCCAAGGGCAACGAAGAACGCGCGAGGCGCCATGAACAGGTTTCGCTCGCGGTCGATGCGAAGCGACAACTGGTAGACCAAGCCAAGCGCCGACACCAGGCTCTGCTTCACTTGCAAAACGACGTGCGCGACTTCCGCACCCGCCAGGCGCCATCTCTGCTCGCCGACCTGAAGCAAGAGCGTGAGCATGCCGGCCTCAGTGCCACTGACTGGGATGCCTTCAGGCTCGACTATGCCGGCCCGGTTGACACGTTGCTGACCGAGCGCATCAAACAGGCGAACCTGTCTGTGGCCGCGCTGCAAGGCCCCGCGAAAACCGATCCGGTGCCTCAGGCCAATCCCGACCCGGCCGTCGCGCTGATCCCCGTGGACGTCAACCTCGCGGATCAATCGCTCTCGCTCCTTGAGCGGGAGCTCGCTCGCCTGCGCACGCTGGTCGGTGTCGACGCGCAGAACGCCAAACGCTTCACCACCCTCTCGGACAAGATCACCAAAGCCGAGACCGCGCTGACCAAGGTGCTCCAGCAGATCGAGCGCATTCAAGGTGCAGACGAGCGCATCCGCGCGCTGGTCGATGCGCGGCGCAGCGCCTATGCCGCCATCTTCGAAGCCATCGTTGAGGAAGAGCTGGAACTTGCGGATCTCTACGCGCCCATCAAGGCGCGCATCGATGAGGCAGCGGGCTCCTTGTCGAAACTGTCGTTCTCGGTGCGTCGAAATGTGGACCTTGCGCAGTGGGCCGCCAAGGGTGAAGATCTGTTGGATCTGCGGACCAACGGCCCGTTCAAGGGGCGCGGTGAGTTGCTGCGGTCGGCGCGCGCCGGGCTGTTGGCGGCATGGGCAACCGGTGACGCCGCGCAAGCCGCCACGGCCTTGCTCAATTTCGTCAAGACCAATGAGGCGGCGCTCCGGACCCACATGCCGGAGAACGCCGAGTTCCGCGCATGGGCGCGCAACATCTCGGACTGGCTGTACAGCACCGATCACATCACTGTTGGCTACGGCTTGCAGTATGACGGCGTAGATATCGAGCAGTTGTCACCTGGCACGCGCGGCATCGTCTTGCTGCTGCTGTACTTGGCCATCGATGCGGAAGATGACCGACCACTGATCATCGATCAGCCCGAAGAGAACTTGGACCCTCAGTCCATCTATCAAGAGCTGGTGCATCGCTTCCGCGACGCCAAGAAGCGGCGCCAGATCGTGATCGTGACGCACAACGCCAACTTGGTGGTGAACACCGATGCGGATCAGGTGATCGTGGCGCAGTGCGGACCGCACAGGCCCGGCCAGTTGCCGCTCATTACGTATGAGAGCGGTAGTCTCGAAAACCCGCTCATCCGGCAGCACGTGTGCGACATCCTCGAAGGTGGAGAGCGCGCCTTCAAGGAGCGCGCCAAGCGCTTGCGGGTGACCATTTGATCAGCGATCAACGAGAAAGCGGATACCAGGTGCCCACCCTCGCCGCCGCAACATCGAGCACGTTGGCGCCGCCGTCTGGCACGCCATGAAGCGCTTACACGCCCCTGCTGTTCAGCCCCGATCACAATAGGAATTCCTCTTGGACGTTCTCTATTTCCTCAAGGAACGTACACGGCTCATCCGCCAGTACTACGAACAGGCCGCGAAGCCGTTCAGCGAAACCATACGAAAGATCGAGGCGGAAGAAGAGCCCTTCGTTCCGCCTTACAGCGAGGATCCGGAGCCAGCATTTTTTGCCGAATGGGTCGAAGCCAACGAACTGCTCGAAGTGACGGGGCGGAGTTGCGTGTCGATGCTCTCCGCCTCACTGCAGCTCTACCTGAATGCATGGGACCGAATCCTGGGGCTGCAGTGCAAGGCGCAGTTCAAGGCAGCCTTCAAAGGTGACGGGTTGATTGGCGGCTACCGACAGTGTCTTGCCGCGCGACTGGTGTTGGACTGGAAAGAATGCCCCGCCGACCTCGCCATCATCGAGCAGGTGGTGCTCGCACGAAATCGCGATCAACATCCAGACAGCATCACCACGCTCCGTGTGACGCATGCAGACCATGATCGAGCCCGGCATCCACGCCCCTTCTTTCTCAACGACAAGGAAGCAGAACTCTATGACAACGGCGATGGCGCAGGCTTGTGGATGTCACCTAGCCTGCACGTGCCTCGCGAAAAGCTGATGGAAGCCATCTCCAATGTCGAGTCACTATGCGAATGGCTCGAAGAGAAGATGTTTGACGCAAAGTACCCGGCACGTCACGACAGCGCTCTTCCGATTTCCGATTCAGCGCAAGATCTCAGAACCACGACGGGAAACGCCTCCACATGACCGCAAAGAAATTGACGACCTCACCGACGGAAGCGGACCTCGAAGCGGAAATACATCACGCGATTGCGCTGGCATTCCCTTGGCTGCCAGCCGAGTCCATTCACCATCAAACAAAGTTCTCGTTCACCTTCGGTCGCAAGAAGATCGATGTCGACGGCACCGAAGCGTCTCGGGCGGAGGCACGATCCGATATCGTTCTGTACAACGGCGATCGTCCTCTCGCAGTACTGGAGCTGAAGCGTGCCGGCGTGCCGCTGACACCAGACGACGACGCACAAGGTCTTTCCTATGCACGGGTTCTGAACCCGTCCCCGCCGCTGGTCGCCGTGACCAACGGTACCGATTTGCACTTCATCGAAACCCACAGCGGCAAACGCTGGCAACCGACACAGCGCGCGGAACAGGAATTTCAGGCTCTCGTGACCAGCGCCGCTCGGGTTGCGGCTGCAGACATGAAACAAGCCATCGAGACCTTGATGGGAACCAACGCTGCGGTGTGGATGCAGGCGGTCCGTCTTACCGCCGCGGAAACGATGGATGAACTCAGCGCCTCCTGGGATGAACCCGCGCGCCCGTTTGCTCGGGGCTTCCTGATTCCACGCAAAGCTACCGCTCAGGTGTTGCGACGCGCAACCGGAGGTGCCAAGCTCATCCTTGTCGAAGGAGCTCCCCTGGCAGGCAAGAGCAATGTCTTGCGTGAAGTAAGCCTCCGCACGACGCAGTTGGATGACATCGCTACGCTGTACGTCGAAGCCGGAGTGGCAGGAGGCATCCTGCAATCTCTCGCAGATGCGCTCGCCCGCTCACTCGCGTGGCCAGTGACGCGAGAGGAAGCGCGCAGTTGGCTGATGCGTCTATCACAGTCCAGCGACCACAGATTGCTTCTGGCGGTCGATGGCCTCGATGCCGGCGACAACGATACCCGCAGAGAGATCGAAGACCTTTCTTCGACGACATTTGGGCCGGGCCTTTTCGTCATCGTCGCTGTAGACGATGCCGTGGCCGGGAAGCTGGTGACAGCGCCCAACGGGTTGACAGAATCGGCCATAGGGCGGCGCGCACAACGGGTCCATGTCGGACCGCTGGACGATCGCGAATTCCAGATCGCGCTACGCGTGCTGCGGGGGCATCGAATTGAGCTGATGCATGGCGCCCAGGCCACCCCCGAATTCCGTCAGCCCTGGGTCCTGCGAGCAACTAGCGCGCTGGTGATCGAACGCATCGAAGACGCTGCCCCGACTCTTGCTGTCGCACTGCCGCCGTTGCTCAGCCTGGATTTGATTCGGCACGCGCGAGAGCGATTCACCGATCATGAACTGCGTCGACTTTTCAAGGCCATCGCGAAGGCCGTGCTAGCCGACACCAGGGACCAAAAGCGCGATACCTCCCTGATGCTGGAGTCCCTTGAAATCAACGTCGTTCGTCGCGAGACTCTGCGCCAGCATGTGGACGCTACGGAGTTGACTTGGCTGATCGATCGAGCTTTCGTGAAGCCTGCCATACATGCCTCAGGGGACTCGATCCTATTCATTCGGTTGCCGGAGCTTCTGGCTAGTGAGTTGGCTCGGTTGCTGGCCGATGAACTTGTTCCATTGGTTCAGGCCGATGCGCAACATGCTGCCACCTGGATCGCCGGCGCAGCGAGCAATTTGCCGATCGGCGACGTGATCGCCGCTCAGGCGATCTCCGACGCTGTGCACCGGCCAGGCAGCCTGTCGTTCGATCTCATTAGAGCCTTGCTCGAGACGCCACCGGAGCGTCAGCCGGTGTCCGCCGGCGGGCGGTTCGCCACCCATTTCCCCGGCGTGGGGCTGGTCGAGCTGGTCTTCAAGGAAGACGGAACCGCTGTGGTGGACATCGATGGACATCTGCACACCATCGATCTGGGCGACGATGGCATGTCCGACACTTACACAAACATCCACCAGTGGTTGATCCTTTCCCACCTCGCAGCAGTGCCGTTCGCGATGGAGACTCCCGAAGGCCTTCAACGCGTCGATCCAGGGATCTTGCTGATCGTAGGCACGGCCGACCTCGTTTTGCGCAAGCCTGGCGGAGATCACGAAATGCGCGCGGCACCGACCCATGAAGTACCGGGCATCGGCTCGATGGTTTGCCACGAGGCGGGGATCATCGAGCCAATCACACTCTCCATTTTCCGATATCTGATGCGCGACGGCGCGGCGGCAAGCGACTGGATCGATTCTGCGCTCGCCGAGGATTCAATGCCGTTGCTGAGCCGCATCCATATCGCTCTGTTGCAAGCATCATCTTCTGCGCATGAAGAACTGGCTACGTGGGCGGAGGAGACGCTGACCTCGAAGGTCTTGCCGGCATTCAAGCGTTTTCCGGTCTTGCAGTGCAGCAATGCATCGCCGACGTCCGGTGTTAGTTCCATAACTGACTTGCTCTGATCCATCTGCCAACGCGGGCCTTGGCCGAGTCGTGTGAATTGGCATTCCGGCAGGCTCCGAGGTACAGCAGTCGTCTGGATGGCTGCTTTCCGGAATCATTGAGCGACGGCAGTTGGTCGATGGCCGAAATTGGTTTTGGCGAAATCGGCGTCAATTTGCCGACTGTCGGCCTGTAAAGGCCAATGCCCGGTTTGGAGGAGGCAGTTCGAAAATGGCTACTTCGGCAATGTGTCTTTTGCAGACGGTCAATGCTAATCCCTTGATGGACGGGATTGCACGGAAATCAGCCGTTGACATCAGCCGCTCTAATTGGCGGAGTTGGGATTTAGCGGTGGACCTGTCAAATCACGCGAATGACGGATTATGCCGACCATATGAACTTATACGGCATAGACTGCCTTTTTCATGAGCGCAAAAACAGAGAGGAGGTTTTCCTCCGTTGGCTCATCTTTGTGCAGCCACCTGACCTCAAACCCCATTAGGTGGCCCATTCGATGCCCCGTTTGAAATCGCGCCACTTGTCGTTTTCTTCGGCCAGCTCGATGTATTGGTTGAGCAGGAGGTACTGGTTGCCACCTGCACAATACTGTGCTTTATCAAAGGCTTCCTGAATGAACGGATAGGCTTCCTCGTACCGTTCAGCGCGGTAGTGGTAGCTTGTCAATGATCGATATGAGCACCCTGCCGGCGGCTACGCCAGTTGTTCGTGCCGCTGCCGCGACCCATAGGTCACCCCGTCACTGATGAGATCCCCCTCAAAAAAAGCGGGATGGGTTTAGCGCATTTCGTTATACACAAGTCCCAAAAGGCAATGATGTAAGCTATGAATTTCATAGCAAGGAAATAAATGAGCTGGGCTGCCACGGAATTTGAGAGTCTTAATCTGGGAGACCCCAGGCGCAATCGGCGCGCGATCCGGTTGATCGAGCACTTGAGCGCCAAGCCCACGGCCAGCATCCCCCAGGCCTGTGGCGACTGGGCCGACACCATGGCTGCCTACCGCTTCTTTGGCAATGAAGAGATCGAGTGGCCCGACATCCTGGCGCCACACATTGAAAGCTCGGTGGCGCGCATGGCGGCGCACGAAGTGGTCTTGTGCATCCAGGACACCACCGAACTCGATTTCAACGGGCAAGAGGCCACGGGCTTGGGGCCCCTGAGCTACGAGGCCCAACGCGGCATGTACGCGCACCCCACTTACGCCGTCTCCACCTCGCGCGAGCCTCTGGGCGTGCTCGATGCATGGATGTGGGCACGCAAGCTGCGAGATGCGGATGGCAGCCGCCCCGGCCTCAAAGAGAGCCTGCGCTGGATCGAAGGTTATGAGCGCCTGGCCGAGATGGCCCCGCAACTGCCCACGACACGGCTGGTGTACCTGGCTGACCGCGAGGCCGACATCATGGCCTTGATGATGTGTGCGCGTGACTTGGGGGAACCGGTGGACTGGTTGCTGCGCTCCAAACACAACCGCACCTTGAGCGAAGCAGGCAAACTGTGGAGCCGAGTGACAGACGGCGAGTCTTTGGGAGAGATTCGCTTTACCCTAGCCTCGCGCCAGGGGCAGCGTGCGCGTGAGGTGGTGCAGCAAGTGTGGGCCCAATCGCTGCAATTGCCCGATGGTCAAGGCGGCTTTGTGCAGGCCACTTGCCTCGTCGCCAAAGAGACGGAGCCGCCAACCGGCGACAAGACCATCGAGTGGCGACTGCTGACGAATTTGCTGGTCGAAAACCTGGAGCAGGCGGCCCGCATGATCGACTGGTATCGCTCGCGCTGGGAGATCGAGATGTTCTTTCACGTGCTCAAGAATGGCTGCCGCATTGAGGCTTTGCAGTTGGGCTGCGTTGACAGGATCGAGCGCGCCTTGGTGCTGTACATGGTGGTGGCCTGGCGCATTGCCCGGCTGATGCGCCTGGGGCGCAGCTGCCCAGATCTGGATGCACAATTGATGTTCGAGCCAGACGAGTGGAAGGCAGCCTACATTCTGAACAAGCAGAAATTTCCCGACAAACCGCCCACACTCAACGAGGTGGTGCGCCTGGTCGCCAGGCTCGGTGGCTTTCTTGCGCGAACGGGCGATGGTGAGCCGGGGGTCAAGACCATCTGGTTGGGCATGCAGCGCATCCTTGACTTCGCCGCTGGCATCCGGTTCTCACGCGAGCTTCAGGCTCAGGGGACTTGTGTATAACGAAATGGGTTTAGCGCGGTAGCTGAGTTGATGCACTGGTTTATGAGCCAATAGCAGAACCGGCTGCCTGCTTCGGAAAGACCGGACTTAACTAAGAGTCAATCCGGCAGTGGAGTCTTTACCTGCTTGCCTGGTGAACGCACAAGTAGTTCCGGCAAGTCAATGCCAAAGTAATCACAAAGCTGGTCGAGCACTTCCAACTCGACGCGTTCCGCCGTCTCGTAGTACAGCCGAGTCAAAGTGCCGCGGTTGATGCCTGTGTCCCGCGCGACGTCACTGATTTTGAGCTTCCGCTCCCCTAAAAGTCGTGCGAAGTGGCAGCTAATCATGGCGCGAATTTGAGAAAATTAATCTTCTACAGGTTAAATTGACTTGACAATGCATAACTATGCCGTATAATGATCTGCAAGAGATCAAATTTTCTATTTTCAAATGAAGTTGATCTCCTAGTGTACCAACTTATGAACAGGAGAAGCAGTCATGAAAACCGCAATGTCTGTGGCACAGCCGCAGACCGACCTCACCACCCGTACGCTTTCGAAACAGAATGTGCACTCAGAAGCCTACATCATTGACCCCATCGCTTTATTTCGCGGAAGGTCTGTCATCACCGTTCTTGGCCGCATCGAAGACTGGAAACTGGAGTGGGCGGGCCGAATCCGCTGTACCTTGTGCCTCTCAATTGGTGACTTGCCCTTGACTGCAAACCGCGACACCTTGCCGTTGGAGATTCAAAATGGCAGCTGGGTGAGGGCGAGGGTGTTGCTGCTTCGGGGTTCTTCTGGATCTCCTACGCGTTTGCTCAGCGTCACCGTCGTGCAGCCCGAGGAGGTCGCGCCCACGTCGTGGACCCCTACAGTGCCGTTCCACCGCCACGCCCACATGCGCCGACTTCGGCTGCTGCTCTCGAAACTCGAACCCGGCCTACAAGCCATCTTCATTGCTGTGATGACTGACGCCAGGGTGGAACGCGGATTCCTCAACCGCATTTCAGCAACTGACCACCACACCTACCCGGGCGGGCTGTTTGATCACAGCGTCGAAGCCGCCGAGCTGGTTCACCGGCAGCAACACCTCGGCGGCAGGGAATGCGGCATCGCCGCGTTCACATGCCTGCTGTTCGACCTGGGCAAAGTCTCTGACGAACAATTTCGCCTCGATTGGCATCGTTGCAGCTCGAGATTGCAGCCACACCCAAATACCGCGCGCCACTTGGGGCGAGCCCTGGACAGCGTCGAGCGCTTAGAGCCTGACCTGGTCGAGTCCGTGCGCATGTTGCTTGCCAAGTGTGACTGGACGGAGTGGCTTTCTCCGCCCGGCGCCACGCCGACGCTGAAACAGTGCGTTCATCAGGCAATGCAGGAGTCCTGGCAATTCGACAAACCCAGCAAAGACCATCCATCAAAAACCGGAGCACAAAAATGAGTAGCGACAAAATGAATTTCGATTTCAACTTGGATTTGGCAGATGCTCCGTTGGGCGCATCAGTGTTTGATGCCACAGACACTGCGCACCCGGCAAGTCTCCCCGCAGCCCAAACCAAGGCAGGGCGTCGCAGGCGCGCCAATCCACCTTTCAGCCTTGAGTGGGCGGCAGGTTTTGCGGATGGCGAAGGGTGCATTTGCATTGTCAAGCAAAGGTATGACGACCCGAAGCGCAAGCTGACATACCGGCTGTCATTCTCCATTTCACAAAACGACCGCCAAGTGCTCGAGCACTTCTATGAAGGCCTGGGCATCCGGGGTGGCATCTTTGACGTCGGCCGGATTGTGCAACATAACCGGCAGGTCTACACGCTGAACTACACGGGCGTCAACGCATTAAAGGCGATTGCCATGCTGCAACCCCACCTCATCCGCAAGCGGCTTGAAGCTCAAACGGCAGTTGACTACTGGCAGCAAGGGCAGGGTGGCAAGCGCCCCGGCCGTCTGGGCTGGCCATCAGCCGTCATAGCGATCCGTGAACGCTTCTACAAGAAGATGAAATCACTTAAATAAGACGCTTGCAGTGGTGACGCTGGTGTAGCGAATATTCGAAACACCAGTAAGCGCACACATACACGCCATACCCTGTAAACATTGATAATAATGACGGAAAATGAATTTATGATTGTCTTTCTGGACTGCGAATTCACGGACCTCCTGCACCCGGAGCTGCTCTCCCTGGGCCTCGTAACGCTGGACGGGCGCGAGCACTATTGCGAACTCGACCTGGCCACCGAAATCGGCAAAGCCCGCGTCAAAGCGTCATCAGATTTTGTCCGTCATGGCGGCGTGCTCGATTTTCGGGGACTCGTTCCAGACTCCACCGTCACCGAATTGGAGATTGGGCGCCGGACTGGGGAGTGGATTCTCGGACTCGCAAGAGAGTCCGGGACTCGGATTGAGATCGCATTCGACTACATCGTGGATTACGAACTCCTGGAATACGCAATTCGGGACTCAATTCCGGACTCGGGACTCTGGGAACGAGTCCGGGAAGTTGTGAGTCCGGTGAATGTCAATGTCCTGACAGGCACCATTGACGGAGAAATTGCGGCCGAGGAATGCTTTCGAGGACTCGGAAAACGGGGCCTGCACCGGCACCACGCCCTTGCCGACGCCCTGGCGCTGCGGGCAGCGTACATCGCTGTAAAAAATAAAGCACTGCTTCACAAGTCACCATGAAAAACTCTGATTTCAGCAAACTGACCGCGTCCGCCCAAATGATCCTGGACGCCAGCGTTTGGAGCGTCCCTGCCCCCGACGACCAGCCGGAAATCGTTCTGAGAAGATGGAACGTAATGCAGTTGCCAAATGGCGATCGCCATTTTGTCGGGTGGAACGCCGGGGATCGAGAAGGCCGCGCCAGCACCAAGATCATCACGTTTGATCCGACGACGCGCCGCGGGATAACCGTGAGCGGTCGCTTGTATGAGTTGGAGGGTCCAAGCGGTCGAGATGGTGACGGCATGCACACCTGGGCCAGATGGATGAAGGTCAACGACGCCACAGAATTCATCGACGTTTCTTCTGAATACCAGGACCTCATCAACAAAGCGAATTTAAGCAAGGACGGATTTTGAGCGGTCCAATTCTTTTTTGCGGCGATCCGCACGGACACTTCCGCCACATCATCAAGTCCGCCACTGAGTTGCACGCATCCGCAGTGATCTTGCTTGGCGATTTGGAACCACTTCGCCCTTTGGACGTCGAGCTTTCAGCCATTAACACGAAGCTTTGGTTCATCCATGGCAACCATGATTCGGACTCGGATCAGAACTGGAATCATGTTTGGGGCAGCAAACTGGCCGACCGCAATATCGACGGTCGCGTTGTTGAATTGCCAAATGGGCTCAGGCTTGGCGGCCTCGGAGGTGTTTTTCGTGGCGCTGTTTGGAACCCGAATCTTGAGACGCCACCAAATTTCCGTAATCGCAAAGAGCACTTCAAGTCGACACCGAGGCAGGACCGGTGGCACGATAGTGTTCACCGCAAGCATTGGTCAACCATTTATCCAAATGAGCTGGATCACCTAGCGGATATGCGCTGCGACATCCTCATCACGCACGAGGCGCCTGGATATCACAACAATGGGTTCGAAATTCTTGACGATTTAGCAAGGAATATGGGCGCTCGGGTCACTGTGCACGGCCATCATCACGATCGCCTGGATAGCTCGGAACGCTGGGCCCAGCAAGGCTTCAAAAGTTTTGGTGTCGGCCTGCGCGGTATCACGGCGATCGACGCAGAAGGCAATAGCACTGTAATTATTCCAGGCGAACTCGATGTACAGCGTGGGTTTCGGCAAAAGTACATTGACGTCATTAAAGATGTGGACGTGGAGCCATGAAAATTGCCGCACCAAGAGGCATGCAGGTCTGGTCCGATGTCGTACGCCGGCAGCCGAGGGACTGGATTGCCGTTGACGACGATTTTTTGCACTGGCCAGCGTGGTGCCGAGACAAATACGTACGCACCCATGAGCATGAAGGCATAAGTGACCCAGCCGTCGAGTCCGAGTTAAGACAGAGATTGGCACTGATGTGCTCAGCGCCGGCGCCAGAAGTCAAAGGATTGGGATCATGAGAATCCAACTTGCTTCTGATCTTCATCTTGATTTATTGAAACCCGACTGGCCAGGCGAGCGCTTGATCGGGCCAGTGCCCGGAGCAGACGTACTTGTTCTCGCAGGCGACATCGCAAACGGCGCCGAAGTATTCAGGTTGTTTGCTGCCTGGCCTACGCCCACGCGGGTCCCAATCGTTTTTGTAGCAGGAAACCATGAGTTATACGGGCATTCCATCGAACCCATGCTCGAAAAGATGCGCGAGGGAGCCGAGATGAACAACATCCATTTTCTGGAAAATGAAAGTGTCGAAATCGGAGGGGTGCGATTCCTGGGTACCACCCTCTGGACGGACTACCGGTTGGCGCGAGACCGCACGCAGCTCCACCAAATGGAGCATGCACAGCGAGGACTCAGTGACCATTACCAAATCCGTACCGGCAGAAATATTAAGTTCACGGCGCAGGATGCTTTGAACAGGCACGAGGTTGCCCGAGCCTGGCTGAAAGAAGAGCTGGCCAAGCCGTTTGACGGCAAGACTGTTGTGGTGACTCACCATGGTCCACACCCTTTGTCAGTGCACCCTCGCTATGTCGGCGACCCCCTGAATGCAGCGTTCGTTAGCGACCTTTCAGCGCTGATGCCCAGTGTCGATCTGTGGCTGCACGGGCACACCCATGCTGGATCCGACTACCAGGTCGGCCGGTGCCGTGTCGTGGCAAATCCGGCCGGATACGTCAGAAATCGTGAGTTCGCGCACCGCGATGATTTCGTGTTCGAGAACGAAACCTTTGACCGGAACTTGATCGTGGAGTTGCCAATATGAAATTTAAATTGGCATCTGGTGTTGGAGTTGGACACATGAATTCCAGAACCCGCAAGCGGCAAATTTACGGGAGATACCGACTGCGCGGCAAGTACTGGTTGTCGGCGGAAGATCGCGCCTGGGAAAACATGGTGCCGATTGGTCGGGAGTTCGGTAGCAAGGATTACGAGAGACTTGAGGTCCTTGATGCTTTCACCCAAGGCCGAATCGGGGAGCAGAAAGCAATGGCTTTTCTTGGAATCGATCACCATGCGCTCACAGCGATGGTGGAGAGAGATGGCCTCAAGCCAGGCTAGGGGTATGAGAACTCAATTTTCACCCGGGAACAATGCCAGGCCGCTGTGTTGACCTGGCCGGATTGGCCGAACGAAAGCGACGACGAAGATTTGCCTATTTCACCTGATGTATTGCCTCCAGCCCGGGGATTTAATGAATTGGACCACCAAATGAAGAACCAACTCCAACTGCTGCAAGAGAAATTTCCGTATATGTTCAATGGCGACCATATCGGTATTGACGTTGCGCCTGGGTGGATGCCCGGCTTTCAAAAACTCTGTGAAAAAATCGACCAACTCTTGGGCGATGATAAACGTGACTTCTATTGGCGGCAGTGTAAGGAGAAGTTTGGAAGTGCACGGTGGTATTGGAAGATGAAGGGTCGCCCGACAGAAATCAGAATCGACCTAATTTCTGAGTCTGGCGTCATTGAAACAATCGCCAAAGGCAAAAGATCGGCCGAGTCTGATCTTTCCGAAAAAATCAGAGCATTGATTCAAGAGGCCGAGGCCCACACAGAGCATGCTTGTATCTATTGCGGAGAGCCTGGAACACTCAATAAGAAAGATGGATATTTGCTGGTGCTTTGTGAAGAACACTCGCGCCAGCGCAACGCCGGCACATTGCCGAGCATCTGGTCTGATGAGGATGAGGGCGAATGAGCGCCTGCATTATTTTTCTGGATTTCGATGGCGTAACCCATCCTGATCGGTGTTTCGATCTGAATTTCTTCTGTCGCCTGCCGCTGATTGAAGAAGTGCTGCGGGAGTTCCCCGCGGCAATGGTTGTGATCAGTTCCAGCTGGCGAGATCACTATTCGCTCGCCAATATGAGTGATTTCTTCTCTTCTGATATCGGGCCGCGCTTGATCGACACAACGCGAAACCAAAAAATCCTTTCCAGTACCTGGTTACCGGATCAAATAGGCCAATACGAACGGCAATTTGAGTGCGAATTGTGGATGGAAGAAAACCGCCGCTGGGATGATTGCTGGATGGCGATTGATGACCGCCCATATTGGTTTGAGCCGGAATGCGCGAATTTGCTGGTGACGGATCCGACGACGGGTTTTCAGCCCGGCGATCAGGCGACGCTCCGTCAAATGCTGAAGGAGCGGACATGACCATGGCCTACGAACGAACCAGATCCCTACGCTTCGGTTGGGAGTTCCTGATGGAACTGCGCGCTTCAGATTGCCTCACTGCTGAGCAGCGAAGAACCGTCGTCGAGATCTTGCGTCATTACCCGACAGGTGCGGAGATCAAGCAGTGGGCAAAAGACTGCGAAGAGGAATCGCCGGACACTGCGATTTACGGCTCACGGCTTTCTCCTGAAAACTTGAGGTCGACATACGTTGATCCTCAGGAGCCGGTGATTCCAGATTCCATTGAGCGCGGACCAACAACGCCGCAAGAACGAGCTTATGCACTGCGCAGTGCGTACGAGTTTTTTCGCTTTGGCTTATTGTGGTCCAAAAAAGATAATTTGCCGGAGCGGCTGCGTCGGCAGACCCCTTATGTGCTGCGACATTTCCCCGAAGGCCATGAAATCAACAACTGGGCCCTGTCGGATGCAAGAGCCAAGACACTGGATCCGAAATTCAAACAGTGGCTAACGCCGGAGGCTGCTTCATGAACTGCTCAGAATTGATTGCCCTTCTGTCCAGTTTCCCACCCCAAGCCCGAGTGATTTTGGACGGCTACGAAGGTGGATTTAACGATGCTACCAAACTAGATTTGGTAAACATAAAAGCCAATGCAAATCCAGATGTTGACTATTACGGCAGTCATCTGATCGACGACAAAGGGCCAACCGTTGAGGCGGCGGTATGGATCCATGGTGTCAACGCACACGGTGACAGTCTCTCAGTCCAGGACCTCGAGCAGCTTAAAGAAAATGGGATCTGGTGACAGCTTTCACCAGTTAAATACTCAGTCGGTGACAGCTTGTCACCGACTTACGAAGGATGAATAGTGATTTTAGATATCAACAAAAGGAGCGCGACATGACGTAACTATTCAAAGGAAAAATCATGTCACGTACATACAGACGCAAGAGCGCCCGCTACAACTTGGATTGGGTGCTGAGGGAGACCGTCCGGCTAAATGGATCCTTTTGCCATACTTATTTTGAGCCGGATAGCCGCGAGGGCAAGAAAGCAATGGCTCGCTATTTCAGCGACGCAGGGTGCGGTTCTTACGGCCATGGCACTCCGCCCCATTGGTACAGGCGTTACCTCAATCATCGATCTGATCGGCGTGAAGAGCAAAGGCTGCATCAGTGGCTGAGAAATCCAGAGTCGGACCGCGAGCTTGTGTTTTTACCCCGGATCAAAGATGCTTGTAACTTTTTTTGACGATCAATGAAACACTGGAGCCAACATTCGTATGGTTACCTGCCTGACGGCTCGCGGGTGATGGTCGCGTCTGTCGAGGCGGACTATCCAAGCCGACGAAAATTCCCAGTGGTTCTTCAGTGCCGCCCAGACGGGTTGTGGCGGCTTTGGCGCGACGGCTCAAGCCGTTTGTTGGCACCTGGCTACGTCTGGCCCAACGACTCCAAAGAGCCTCGCTACAAGGCGGAAATAAGCCTCCAACAGCATCTTCCGAAGGCATGGGGACTCCAGCATCTGAGCAGCTGCGTCATTCAACAAATTCCAAAACGAATCTTGAATGCCAAGACAGCCAATTTGGCTCGGTTGTTGATTGCCTGGTTCTTCAATGAATCAATTGCTTTTGCTTTTGGTTCTTTGTCGCGAGCAAATCTGTTATTGCGCCCTTTGGCGGTGTTGCCCCAGGCGCCTCTTTGGCGCCCGGTCGCGATCACCGTGGTGCCAAATACAGATGTTGTCGTGCGCGCACTCAATTCTGGAGTGCTACTGCAACGCCTGAAGCTCGGTCTAGAGCGCATTTACATTTCCGAAATGGCCTGTATCCGTGCGCCTCGAATTGAGTCGAGCCTGCACGCACTGGCGCGTCGATTCCCGGAACGATTGGTGCTGGTCAAGGCCGAGAACTACGGATTTTTGAAGACTGCCTTGAAGATCAGGCGTGTTCGAGCTAGTGAATACCAGTTTGTCGGCTATCAGCTTCAAGGGCGATATGAAGATGATTTTGGCTATGACAAATTTGACAATCCAACCGCCCTTGTAGGTATGCTGAGATTTCGGATTGGAGATATCCCACGCGGCTCACGAATGTGGTGGATCCACGAGGAAGATATTGGTTTTAAAAAGTGGGATGGGCTCGATGTTGATGGCATGCTGCTCATTGAGCAGCATGCAAAAGCACTGCGCGCGCTGCAAAACAAAAGATCAAACGAAGCGCTGGCAAAAATGCTATTTAAAAAGCAGGAAATACCCGATGGGTCTACCTAAATACGCAGACGAGCACCGCTGGGAGCGGTTGTTCCATTTATCGGACCAGCTTGATGCCGTACATGTGACGTTTTCCATGAACAAGGATCACTGGCTGATATTCAGGCGTCGGGATTTCGAGGATGACAGGCCATGAAATTATCTTTAATCCAGCCCGTTTTGTTTTTGGATTTTGATGATGTCCTTTGTCTGAACAAACCCTTTGGCGGTTACGACGCCATTGCTGCCATTGGTCGCGCAGAAAAAGAGCCCGGCGTCAGCCTTGATGATGCCGAATTCGAAGATTTGTGGGTGAGCCTGTTCGACGCAGGCGCCAAGGGGTATTTGCTCGCGCTGCACAATGAGTTCTCGCCCAGCTATGTGCTGTCGACCAGTTGGCGAAATTTTATGAACAGACCGGCGTTGGTTGCAATTCTTCGGAGAACTGGATTCGGTTTTGTTGCAGAGAATCTTCACCAAAATTGGGGGACACCAATTGGCCTGGGTTACCAGGATCGACCGAGAGAGATCAGCAACTGGCTTGGGAAAAACGCTGCGCATGAGGGGCGATGGGTGACTCTTGATGATGAGCGTTCTGGTGCTGGGTTTGTCGACTGGCCAATCTCCAAGCATAAACCGTTCATCGTCATATGTCGCGAGAACGTTGGGTTAACCGCGGTCGAATACGAGAAGTTGCGAGTGGCTTTTCGACTCAGGATCTGCGCAGGAAAATCAGATCATGATTGATTTCAAATGGTAAAGCTCCTGGTTCTCTCCGATCTGCACCTGGAGTGCTGCGCGTTCGAGCCGGACACAGACGCGGTGGCCGCCGCCGATGTCGTGGTGCTGGCCGGTGACATTCATCCCGGTGACAACGGCATCATCTGGGCCCGCAATACTTTCGGCGACATTCCGGTCGTGTACGTCGCCGGCAATCACGAGCTGTACAGCGAGGATTTCGATCTTGGCATTGATGCTTTGCGAAAGACCGCCAGAGCTCACGATGTCCATTTTCTGGAAAACGACACGGTAACCATTGGCAATGTGCAATTCCTGGGTTGCACGCTGTGGACCGATTTTGAGTTCTTTGGAAAAGAGCAGGCGCTAAAAATGATGGAGCACGCTCAGAACAACAATTTAGATTACAAAGCCATTTATGGCATCCGAAACGGTTTCGGCAGAAAGCTGACTGTAGAGATGACGCTGGAGCGTCACGCGGCCAGTCGCACTTGGCTGGAAGCGGAGTTGGCTAAAGCAGATCCAGCGAAGACAGTCGTCGTCACACATCATTTGCCGCATCGAAATTCCACACCGCCGAAGTATGCTGCAGATTGGATGACAGGGGCATATGGCTCGCAGCTTCCGGATGAGTTGATGTTGCATGCGGGCCTGTGGATCCATGGCCACACACACAGTTCCGCGAACTACCGCATTGAAGACGCCAAACGCTACGTTCGGGTGGTGTGCAATCCACGTGGCATTTCGCAGGGGTGGCCGGCCCGCGACGCGGAAAATCCAAGGTTTGAACCGGGCCTGTTGATCACGCAACTGCCAGGGGGAAATTGGGCGGAAGACTATGTGTCAGAGTCCTGGAACTGATGGCCAACGCCGGGTGAAAACCAAGATGAAAATATGGAATTGATCCCGTTGCAAGCAACCGTAACGCTGGGTGCAGGCGGGCTGGAAGCAGTGTTATCTGATGGACGAATGCTGCATCACCCAGACGCCGATGGCCATGGCCGAGTTGCTGTTGGCGCAAGGTGTCCACGCCGATGGAGTCCACATGCCCGATTGGCGCGCCGGTGACTGTGCACCATCGGCTGGTCAAAAGGTAGCGATCATGGGCCGGATGAGAAAACATCCGACGCCAGGCGACAACACGGATATCGCCGCGGTCCGGGTCCAACGCTGAATGACGCGGCTTCCAGCCAAGAAAGCAACTTCGAAGCTGCGATGGCACTGAAAGAAGTGACTGACATTGCGTACGCGTGCTGGGAAATTGTGAAAAATCAAAAGCTGTTGCGAAACTTTCCGCGTCATACTGGTTTTAACCAGAAGTTGTTGCCTCAAAATGCAGAAGTTAACGAGACCAGATTCCAGCGGCGCGGATTCCGTCAGGCGGTTCTCGTACCGCGAGAAGGCATTGACCCCGCCGCCAAAGATTTCGGCGGCTTGGCGTTGATCCAGGTCGAGCTTCTTGCGCACCATGGCGATGTAGTCAGGATCGACATAGGCCGCCGTTCACCTGCCGCCGAAATTAGCCAAGCAACTCGCTGTAGCGGTCGCCGTGCTCGCGGTTCAAGATCACCTCGCCGCAGGCCGGGCAAAAGTCGCCCGTCACCGCTGGAATCCGCCGACGGTTGCGCTGTCGATGTTCATGCGCCAGGCGCTGGAGGCCGATGGATCGTGCCAGAAGGCGGTCAACGGCTGGGCAGCGCAGCGCGCGGCCGATGGTCTGAGCGCGTGCAGCGTTCGCACCGGTGGGTATTGCAGGGCTCGCCAGCGGCTGCCCCTGGAGATGGTCAGTGCACTGGCGCGCCAGACAGGCCGCCTGCTCAGCCAAAAGGCGCTGGCGCCATGGCTGTGGCGCGGGCGCGCGGCTGCACCTGGCCTGCGAGGTCGCCGGCATCGACCTGCGCACCCTGCAGCGCTGGAAGGCCAGCGACGGCCTCGTGGCAGGTGATGGCAGGCCGCTGGCCGTGCGGGCCACACCATCGCATGCCTTGAGCCCGGCGGAGCGTGCGGCCGTCCTGAGCGCGGCCAATGAGCCGCGCTTTGCCGACGTGCCCCCGGCGCGCATCGTGCCGGCACTGGCCGACGAGGGCATCTACCTCGCCAGCGAGTCCACGTTCGCCCGCGTGCTGCGCGCCCATGGGCAGAACGCGCGCCGCGGTCGTGCCAAGGCGCCCAGAGCGACGCGCCCGCCGACCACGCACATTGCCCGAGCGCCACGTGAAGTTTGGTGCTGGGACATGACCTATCTGCCCGCCAACGTGCTCGGCCGGTGGTTCTACCTGTACCTGATCCTGGATCTGTACAGCCGCAAGATCGTCGGCTGGGAGGTGCACGCCAGCGACGACTCCGATCATGCTGCTCACCTGGTGCGCCGCACGGCGCTGGCCGAGGGCATCGCCACGCTCAAGACCAAGCCCGTGCTGCACGGCGACAACGGCTCCACGCTCAAGGCCACGACGGTGCTGACCATGCTCAACTGGCTGGGCGTCAAGCCCTCGTACTCACGCCCTCGCGTGAGCGACGACAACGCCTACGCCGAAGCGCTGTTTCGCACGGCCAAGTACCGCCCGGAGTTCCCGACCAAAGGCTTCGAAAAGCTCGATGACGCCCGCGCCTGGGCGGCCGGCTTCGTGCATTGGTACAACGTGGACCACCACCACAGCGGCATTCGCTACGTCAGCCCAGCCGAGCGACACGACGGTCGTGACGTCGCTATCTTGTCCGCTCGTCACGCCCTGTACCTCAAAGCCCGCAAACGCAATCCAGCACGCTGGTCAGGCAAGACACGCGACTGGTCTCACATCGAAATCGTCACGCTCAATCCCGAGCGCGACTCGGTCGTCACAGCACATTTGAGGAGCATCGATACCCAGCCTTTAGCCGCATGACAGACGCGACAACCCGCTTGACACGCGCCGACCGCGTCGACGACTCCGGCGGAAGGACGCAGTCTATGGAGCGCTTACCGAACACCTGCGCGAGCTGGCCATGGCCTTGACCGACGTGCAAGCCGCTGAGGAACTCAATGAGGCACGCGCTGCGCTGTTCAAACGCGTCCCGGCACGCACCGGCTGAGCCGAGAGCAACGGGGGGCCGTAAATCAACACGGCCGCGGGGGGGGCCGGGCGCTGCGCGCCCGGCAGGCTGTGGACATGTGGACGATGCGCTGACGCGCACCGGCACGGTCCGTGGACAACGCTGCGCGTTGCCCACCGCCCGTGCCTTCGCCCACATGCCCACAGCCTTCGACCAACGTAGAAGAACCCCAAAACCCGGGCCCCAATACACTGGCCTCGTCTACAACGGATCGACGCTCCGCGCGTCCCCGAGGTCAGGCCTCTCCAGGCTCTTAAGAAACACCATCCAAGTGATTGGTTTTGAATGGTTTTTTATCTGGGTTGAGGTTCTGTTGCGACCAATTTCATTCCCATTTTCTTAGCGCGCTGGTTCAAGTGCCACAGAACACGTTCGCGGTAGCGCTCTTCATAGTAGTCCTGACCTTTGTCGGTGTATTCCTCACCTTTGGTGAGCATCGTGTAGATCAGCCGCGCGAGCTTGTGCGCCGCAGCGGCGACCGCCTTTGATTTATCCATGCGCGAGCACATGCGTCTGAAGTACGCGCCCAGTGCAGATTGGCTCGGGCGTAGAGCCGCCGCAGCGAGCTTCAGCGCCTGAGCGGCATGGTTGGCGCATCGCTTGGTTTTGCCACTCATCACCTTGCCCCCGGTGATCTTGGTACCCGGACACAACCCCAACCAGCTTGCAAAGTGGCCAACAGTTGGAAAGCGAGACATGTCCGTTCCTGTTTCGCTGATGACAGCAACTCGCGCACAGGTTCATCGTCGCGATCCGGGGGAACGGCTACAAAGTGAGAGGCGCTTCCAATGTCGATGCCGGCAGCGTTGGGGTGAGTGATCGTCAGGGCCGCCCGGGACTTGCCCGCTTTGAGACTGACTTTTGCGTTGCGTTTGGCCATAGTCTTACTCCATCATTGAGTTGGGAATATGGAGCCGCATCGGGTACGCCGTCTTGCTCACTCTCTTAAACGGGATATCTGCACAGCGGCTGCAAACCGCCACGTCGATTCACCAATATCGATGACGTTACCCAGGACCACGCTCATACGCGGGCATTTCGCACCATTGCCTTATCGGTCTTCAGCGGCACCACGCTCCCACTCTGACACAACGAAGGCCCGCAGTGTTTCTTCGGCGCGATTTTCGGCAGTGGGCCGATTACTTCGCTCATACCTCGTTTGGAAAAGACTGCCCCCGGGGCCAAGAAACCACCCGTCTTCAACCTCCAGCGCAACCTACGCGAGCGCGTCAGATGAAATCAAGCAGCGTTGCCGGAGGGACACGAGCAAATCGCTCACACACTCGTGGTCTGCACGACCCAATGCGATCGAATTGGTCGACACGATGCCTCGGCCGGCTGAATCGCATCGGCACGGTGCGACAAAACAGACCAACTCGGCCAAGAGGACGGTTGGGCTCACGGATTCAGGGTTTACTCAAGAACGCACCCTGCACTAGCCATAGACACGCGTGAGCAGCTGTGACCTTTCGCGTGTGCCCTCCGAGTACCCCATGTGCTGCTTGATGATGTACTCGTATGCGCCCAGGATGTCCTGCCGCACGGCCTCGCAAGCGACACCTACTGCATGCGCCTCGAGGGCATCGATCAAGTTGGCGTGATGCTGTGCGGCGATCTTGTTGCGGGTGCGCTCTGACCCCGATCGAAGGTCATAGTTGAGCACCGGTCCGATGCGCAGCCACAACGATTCAATCATCTTCACCAACATCGGCATGCCCGATGCCTCATAGAGCGAGAAGTGCAGGGCTTTATTTAGCAGCACTACCTGAGCCAGCCCCTGTGGGCCTGCTTCCAAGCACCGGGACAACTCCGCATTGATCTCGCGCAGCGACGACAGCAGCGACGGCGTTACGCGCGCACCGGCCTGTGCCACCGCGTAGCTCTCAATCTCCAGTCGGATCTGCGTAATCTCGTGAAACTGCGCCGCAGTCATCATAGGTACCCGCACCGAGCGGTTAGGCGTGGCTTCTAAGGCTCGGTCGGCCACCAGTTGGTAGACCGCCTGGCGCACCGGCATCACGCTAACCCCCAGCGCCGCCGCCGTGGAGCGGAGCGACAGTGTTTCGCCGGGTACGACCTGCCCCGTGAGGAGGATCTCTTTGATCTGTTTAAGCACTTGATCGCTCAGCGTCTCGCGCGGCGCGAATGGATCAGCGGCTCGAAGCGCCGGGGGAAGGACGGAGATGAACATGTGGGTTAGGGAAAACACTGCCTCTAATTGTGATCACAGTATATTAATATCGTTTTGGTCTCGACTGTGATCACACATTGCTCGCCCGGGTCGCTGTCTGGAGAGGAAGTGCCTAGACATCGAGTGGATGTAGTGGCTGTCGGGACAAATGTGCGTGAACCACTCAGGAGAAATAACGATGACACATGAAAAAGGGGTTAATGGACGCGCTGGCATTTCCCGGCGCAACCTGGTCAAGGCCGGTGCTTCAGGTCTAGTGACGGGCGTGGCTGGCGCCATCCCGTTTGCCCGCTCGGCATTGGCAGCGGAGCCCATCAAAATCGGGGTGTTGCTGCCCAAGTCAGGGACCTATGCGGTCCAAGGCGAGCAAGGTTACAACGGAGCAGTCATTGCCGTCGAGGACGCGAAAAGCCAGGTTTTGGGGCGTCACATCGAGCTGGTCTGGCTCGACGAGAACAGCCCCCAGGGCACGCAGCAAAATATGGAGCGCCTGATCAAGCAGGAAAAGGCCGTGGCGGTGCAGGGCGGAATCTCCAGCGGCGATATCCTGGCTATCATGCCGGTGGCCGAGCGCGAGAAAAGGCTACTGATGGCATCAGGACCCAATGCGAGTGAAATTACGGGCGCCAACTGCGGTCGGTACACCTTCCGGGTGGACTTGCCCAACTACGAGACGACGCGAAGCGTTTATTCCAAGTTGGCCAAGAGCGGCAAGAACTGGTACTTCCTATATGCCTCCTATGCTTGGGGCATCGATGGCTTTGCACAGATGAGTGAACTGCTCAAGGCTGACGGTGGCAAGGTGGTCGGGGCCGACCAGACCCCGTTGGGAACTACTGATTACAGCTCCTTCATTCTGAAGATCATGGCGGCCAAGCCCGACGCGATCTTTCTGGGCGTGGGTGGTAGCGACCTGACCAATTTCCTCAAACAGTTCCATCAAATGGGCCTGACGGGAAAGATCCCTGTTTCCTCGCTCGTCTGCAACGACACCGATTTTTGGTCGGCCGGGCCCGAGGCGACCACGGGGATTTATCCAAAAATCTGGAATTACACCGGCGCGCAGAACACCGAACTCAGCAAATCCTTCGTTAAGCACTACATGGATAAGCACAAGTCTGCGCCTGAGGCCCAAGCATGGCAGGACTGGTTCGGCATGACAGCCATTATTACGGCCATCCGCGAAACCAAGTCCACCGACTCGACCAAACTGGTCGAATTCTTGGAAAGCCACAAGTTCGAAGGCTACAAGGAAAAGCCCATCTACTTCCGGTCTTGGGACCACCAACTGATTCAGCCCACGCTAGTTGTCGAGGTAAAGAAGAAGATTACCGACAAATACGATTACTTCGATGTGGTCGAATCGGTACCTGCCGACGGCCAAACATTCGATAAATTGTACGGCGGCAAGAACGGGACCCAGTGCAAGATGCCTGCGGCATAAGCGGGCACCATTTGACCCTTGAATTGGGGCGTGGCGGGCTTGGCCGGTGACGGTCGGCGAACCCGTTACGGCGTGCTGTCCCCCTGACGGAGATATTTGGTGATGGATATTACGCTTCTGACGTCGCAACTCATGAACGGACTAGTTCTGGGTTTTCTATTTGTGCTGATCGCTGTTGGCATGTCGATTATTTTCGGCATGCTCGGGTTGGTCAATTTCGCACACGGCGCGTTTTTTGCTCTGGGCGCTTATCTGGCGCTGACACTGAGGCCGTTCGTTGGCTTTGGCGGTGCCCTGATCATCGCGCCCATTTTGGTGGGGCTGATTGGCCTGCTGGTCGAGCGTACCCTTTTACGACCACTTTACGACAAAGAACCGTTACTCAGCCTAGTACTTACTTTTGGTCTTGCACTGTTCATCCAGGAACTGATCCGGGTGATTTGGGGCGCCATGGGCCATCCCTTTGACACGCCGGCCTTTCTGTCGGGATTTCTGAAATTCGGACCGGTGTTTGTCACTCAGTACCGGCTAGCCGTCTTGGTGACCACGATTGCGATTCTCCTGGCCGTCTGGCTGTTCCTCACCCGCACCCCCTACGGGCGCATCGTCCGTGCTGGCTCTCGGGATCCGGATATGGTGAGCATGCTGGGCATCAATCTCAAGCGCGTTTTCATGTTCATCTTCGGGCTTGGCTGCATGCTCGCTGGCGCGGCTGGTGTGCTAGCTGCCCCTCTCTGGAGTGTGGTGCCATCCATGGCTGAGCAGGCCATCATGCCGGCCTTCGTGGTGGTCGTGATTGGCGGCCTTGGCAGTCTGAGTGGCGCCTTGGCCGCCGGCCTGATGGTAGGAGTGTCCGTGGCACTCAGCATTCAGTTTTGGCCTGAGGCATCCAGTTCCATCATGTATGTCCTGATGATCATCGTGCTGCTGTTGCGTCCGCGGGGACTGTCCGGCGAGCGCTGGGAGCGATTCGAATGATGCAGCCAAAACGTATCCTCACTCATCCGCTGGTGGTGCTGGCTTTTGTTTTCGTAGCCCTTCCGTGGGTCATGACGTTGGCCGGCTCGACCATCAACCTGGCCACCCAAGTCGTTATTTACACCCTTTACGGCATTGCCTTCAACCTGCTGCTGGGTTACACCGGAATGGTCTCTTTTGGCTCGTCCGTGTTTTTCGGCACGGCAAGCTACGCCAGCGCGATCTTTGCACTGAGGGTCCATCAGAACGTCGCTCTATCATTGATAGTGGGGACGGTCTTCGCCGCCCTGCTGGGGCTCTGCCTGGGCCTGCTCATTTTGCGGCGCCGCGGCCTGTATTTTTCCCTGCTGACACTGGCATTCACGCAACTCTTTTTCGAGGTTAGCTTTCGCTGGACGAGCGTGACCGGCGGGGAAAACGGCCTGCAGGGCGTTCGGCGTCCCGGGCTCGAGAACACTTGGCACTACTACATATTTTGTGCGGTTATCGTCCTGATCGCCGTGGCCATGCTGTACCGCATCGTTCATTCGCCTTTCGGGCGTGTGCTGCAGGCGATTCGCGACAACGAGAAGCGCGTTCAGTACCTGGGCATTGATCCTTGGCGTTACAAGCTCGTCGCGTTTGTGATCCATGCGGCCTTCATAGGCCTGGGAGGCAGTTTGCTGTCGCTGCTCATCCATGGGGTCTATGCAGACAATCTGAACTGGCAGCATGCCGGCGACCCGGTCATGATGACTTTGCTGGGGGGTATCCACCATTTCCTCGGCCCGCTGTGGGGCGCCATCATCTATATCAACCTGGCCGATCAGCTTAGTTACTACACTGAGCATTGGGCACTCTTTTTTGGTGCACTGATCATCGGCGTGGTCCTGCTGTCGCCCGAGGGCCTGAGCGGTTTCTACGCACGGATGCGCGGGCATGGCAGTTGGGGCCTGACGCGCACCCCACTGCCGCAGATGCCAGCAAACCTGCCGGATTTCTTCGCGCAGGGTCAAGAGATGTCCAGCGGCGAGACCATCCTCGAAGTCAGCAACTTGAGCAAGCGCTTCGGTAATGTAGTGACGGCCAAGGACATCGGCTTCCAGGTCAGGGCCGGCACGATCCACAGTCTCATCGGTCCCAATGGCGCGGGCAAGACGACGCTATTTAACATGCTTACGGGACTCATCCCTCAAGACCAAGGACGCATCGTCTTCAACGGTCAAGACATCAGCTCGCTGAAGGTTCATGAGCGCACCCGCCTGGGCATGGCGCGGTCCTTTCAGGTGGTCAGCCTGCCGGCCAACCTCACGGTGCTGGAGACCGTGCGCGTGGCCGTCCAGGCAGCCTCGCCCCTGTGCGGTTCACTGTGGCGTGATGCCTACAAGCTTCAGCCGCTATTGGATGATGCCTGGGCACTGCTCAAGGCAGTAGGCTTGGAGGACAAGGCGGGTGAGATCACCCATAACCTGCCGCACGGAGAACAGCGCCTGCTGGACATTGCCGTGACCATGGCGGCCAAGGCGCAGCTTCTGCTGCTCGATGAGCCCTTGGCGGGCTTGGCTGGTCCCGAACGCGAACGTATCAGCAACCTGCTGCGTCAGCTGGCCGGTCGCTACACCATTCTGCTCATTGAGCACGACATCGACCGCGTGGTGGCCCTGTCAGACCGCATTACAGTGTTGCATCAGGGGCTGCTGATTGCCGATGGCGAGCCCCAGGCTGTGGTGGATAACCCAGCGGTGGTCGAGGCCTACCTAGGCAAGTCCGGTGAAAATCAGGCCAACATTGCCGTGCACGACGCGGCCCATGATGTAGTCGTACGCCCGCCCTTGTTGCAGCTGGACAAGGTGAGTTCGGGCTATGCAGGCAGTCGCGTGCTGGACAACCTGACGATCGAGGTGCGTGCGGGCGAGGCGGTGGCGCTGCTGGGCCGTAATGGTGTTGGCAAGACCACGACGCTATATACGATCATGGGCCAGATCTTGCCGGACGCTGGCCAGATCCGTTTCCATGACAGCGAGATCGGCGGTCTGACGTCGGATCGTATCAACCGCGAGGGGCTGGCGATCGTGCCGCAGGGCCGACGGGTTTTCCCCAACCTGTCGGTGGTCGACAACTTGCTGGTGGCGCGCCGACCAGGCGGATGGGATCTCGCCGATGTGTTTCAGCTCTTTCCCAAGCTAAAACTACTGCGTGACTCCCTGGGCGGCAATCTGAGCGGCGGCGAGCAGCAGATGCTCGCGATAGCGCGTGCCCTTATGGCTCCGGCAGATCTCATCCTGCTCGACGAGCCCTTTGAAGGCCTGGCGCCGGTGGTGGTCAAGGAAGTGTTGGAAGCTGTCATCCAGTTGCGTCGGCGCACCAGCATCCTCCTGGTAGAGCAGCATGTGGACCTTGCCTTGTCCATGGTTGATCGTGCCTACATCATGGTCAACGGTCACGTTGAATACGAAGGCACGGCGGCCGAGTTGCAGCGCGATAAGGACATCCAGGTGCGTCTGCTCGGAGTGTAGTGGTAGCGAATTCCCCAGCAATATTGGTTCACACTGAGGTTAGTCAATGTCCGAAAACATGAGTATTAAAGGCAAGAGAGTCCTGATCACGGCGGGTGCCGGCGGACTCGGGCTCGAAATGGCCAGGGTGTTTTCCGCAGCTGGCGCTCGCGTGCTGGTGTGCGACGTCTCTGGCTGTAACGTCTTCATCTGACAAAGGACAAAATCATGGACCTAGATTTAAACGGCAAACGCGTGGTGGTCACGGCGGGCGCCCAAGGCATCGGCCTGGCCATCGCCGAGGCTTTCGTCGCCGCTGGCGCGCAAGTCCACATCTGCGACGTCAACGACGATTTTCTAGCTAGTGCCAAACAGAAATTGCCCCAGGTGAGCCAGAGCCGCACCGATGTATCCAGCGAGTCCCAAGTCGACGCCATGTTCGCCGAACTCGCAGCGCGCTGGGGCGGACTCGATGTGCTGGTTAACAACGCCGGCATCGCTGGCCCCACCGACAAGGTGGAAGACACGGACCTGGCGGCGTGGGATCAGACCATCGCCGTCAATCTGACAGGGCCGTTCCTGTGTACCCGTCGTGCCGTTCCGCTGCTCAAGGCGGCCGGCGGCGGCTCTATCGTCAATTTATCTTCGACGGCGGGGCGGCTCGGATTCCCGTTACGCACGCCTTATTCGGCATCCAAGTTCGGTGTGATCGGGCTGACCGAAACCTGGGCCATGGAACTGGGGCCGTCCAATATCCGCGTCAATGCGATCCTGCCCGGCATCGTGGCGGGCGAGCGGCAGGAACGCGTGATCGCGGCCAAAGCCGCGTCCTACGGCATCGGGCATGAAGCCATGCGGCAGCGTCTGCTGGCCAAAGTGTCACTGCGCAGCATGGTCACGGCGCAGGACATCGCCAACCAGATCATTTTCATCTGCTCACCGGCCGGGGCGGCCATCAGCGGCCAAAGCCTGTCGGTGTGCGGCAACGTCGAGCATCTTGGTTGACACGGGGCACATCATGAAGAAGACACCCATGAACGAACGCATCGCCATCGTTGGCGCAGGCCTGATTGGCCGGGCTTGGGCCATCGTGTTTGCCCGCGCGGGCTGCCAGGTCCGGCTGTATGATGCTGACCCTCACGCTCTGGCGACCTGCCTGCAGTTGCTGCTGGAAAACATCAGTGACCTCGCGCATCACGGCTTGATCGACGAGACGCCGGTCGAGGTGCTGGCGCGCATCACTCCCGTGCCGACCCTGGCCGAGGCCGTGGATGGGGCGGTGCTGGTCCAGGAAAACATCCGTGAAACGGTGGAAGCCAAGCGCGCCATCTTCGCCGAACTCGACCAGATGGCAGCCCCCGGCACCATTTTGGCCAGCTCGACCTCATGGCTCATGGCCTCAGAGTTTTCTGAGGGCCTGCCGGGGCGCCACCGCATCATGGTCGGGCATCCGGTGAACCCACCTTATTTGGTCCCGCTGGTCGAGATCGCGCCCGCGTCGTGGACCTCGACCGAGGCGGTGCAACGGGCCCATGAGCTGTACAGCCGGGCCGGCCAGTCCCCGGTATTGCTGAAGAAGGAAATCACTGGGTTTCTACTCAACCGCATCCAGGGCGCGGTGCTCAACGAGGCGCTAAACCTGTACGCCGATGGCTATGCGTCTGTGCAGGACCTGGACAAGGTGCTGAAAGACGGCCTGGGCCTGCGCTGGTCGTTCATGGGGCCATTCGAGACTATCGACCTGAACGCGCCCAAGGGTGTGATCGACTACGCCCAGCGTTATGGCCCCACTTACCGTAGCGTGGCCCAAGCGCAATTGCCCAACGAGTGGGATCCCGCCTTGCTGGCGCGAGTAGAGGCCGAGCGGCGCACTGAACTGTCGGCACCGCAACTGGCCGAGCGCGCCCGCTGGCGCGATAACCGTCTGATGGCCCTGGTGGCCCACAAGCGCCAGCAAGCCGGTAACGATTCCTGATTTCCCTTCACCACCTTCCCGAGAAAACCATGCGAAAGTCCAAGAAAGTCATCATTACTTGTGCCGTGACCGGCGCCATCCATACGCCGTCCATGTCGCCCTATCTGCCCATCACTGGGCAAGAGATCGCCGACGCGGCCATCGGTGCGGCGCAGGCCGGCGCGGCCATCGTGCACCTGCACGCACGCAAGCCAGACGACGGCTTACCGTCGCAAGACCCCGAGCTGTTTAAAGCCTTTCTGCCGAAAATCAAGGCGGCTTCGGATGTCGTGATCAACATCACCACCGGCGGTGCCCCCACCATGCTGGTGGCCGAGCGACTGGTGCCGGTGCACACGTTCAAACCCGAAGTGGCCTCTCTGAACATGGGCTCGATGAACTTCGGGCTGTACGGCATGCTGAACCGTTTCAAGGAATTCAAATACGACTGGGAGCGCCCGTACCTGGCCAACAGCGATGACCGCGTGTTCAAGAACACCTTCAAGGACATCGCCCACATTCTGGAGAGCTGTGCCAACAACGGCACGCGCTTCGAGATCGAGTGTTATGACATCGGCCATCTCTACACCGCTGCCCACTTTATCGAGCGGGGGCTGATCAAGCCGCCCTTCCTGATCCAGTCCGTCTTCGGCCTTCTGGGTGGCATTGGCCCGCACCCGGAAGACGTGGCGCACATGAAGCGCACGGCCGACCGCTTGTTCGGCGATGATTACGTGTGGTCGGTGTTGGGCGCGGGCCGCAACCAGATACCGGTTGCCGCGCAATCCCTGGCCATAGGCGGAAACGTGCGCGTGGGACTGGAGGATTCGCTGTGGGACGGTCCCGGTCAACTGGCGAAAACCAATGCCGACCAAGTCAAGCGCGCCCGCGCTCTGATCGAGGCCCTGAGCCTGGAGGTGGCTACGCCGGATGAAGCGCGCCAAATTCTGGGGCTGAAAGGGCGCGACAACGTCAACTTCTAAGATGTCTATTTGCTATAAAGTTGATAGCTTTTTGCGCGGCCTGGTAAAGCGCCCAGGGTTGCCTCAATGGATCATCTTGGCGCGAGTATCGGCATCCTGATCGCGACACATAGGTCAGCTCGCCGTCGTCATTGGCGGGCTTGATCTGCCAGACCTGGGTATACTAACCATTCTCTTTTGGGTCATGCCTGTTGAATGGTCGTGACTCGCACATTTCATGTATCCATTCGCAATGGCTGAAATTGGACTCCTCGTGTATCAATTAAGGTTGTGTCGCAATAGCGATGTCGGACAATCTGAGCTATGCATGATTTCCGTAAAAGTTTGATCAATGGCGCCTTGCGAAAAGTTCTCAAACGGCTCCACTACCCACTCAACGTCATGCTCACATGCGTGCGTTGGTATGTTGCCTACCCGCTGAGCCTGCGCCACATTGAGTAGATGATTCAAGAGCGAGGGGTCTTCGTTGATCACGCCACCGTTCACCGCCGCTGGGCGATCAAGATGTTGCCGGTGCTGACTGAGGTGTTTCGACGGCGCAAGCGTCCGGCGGGCAAGAGTTGGCGCATGGATGGACCTTTATCAAGGTGGCTGGTGAATGGAATACCTGTATCGCGCTGTCGATCGTGAGGGCGACACGGTCGACTTTTTGCTCACTGCCAAGCGCGATCTGGCGGCTGCCCGGCGCTTTCTGGAGCGAGCCATCAACCTGCACGACTTGCCCGAGAAGATCACCATCGACAAGAGTGGCGCAAACACGAATGCTCATGGGCCGGCCGAACAGGTCCCAATATCAACAGACAGCATCCCTCATAACGATCACTTAGCGAGTCATGGTGCAGTAATTATTAGGGTTTTCCCTGTTTGCATACGTATGCAATACCTCAAGAATTCATGTGTATGCAACCCCAATATTCAGGAAATCACCATGATCAGATATCTCAAACATGGCAAGGACGTGCAGGTCCGGTCCGAGGACGACGTCAAGGTTCGCTCCACTGTCGAAGGCATCATCAAGGACATTGAGGCACGTGGCGATGTTGCCGTGCGCGATTACAGCCGCAAGTTCGACAACTGGGACCCGTCCGACTTCCGCCTGTCACAGGGCGAGATCGAAGCGGCCATGAAAAGCCTGTCGGCGCGCGAAATCGAGGACATCACCTTCGCGCAAAAGCAGGTACGCAACTTCGCGCAGATCCAGCG